>NZ_JAHAHT010000159.1 GCF_018373095.1 Haemophilus parahaemolyticus | reverse complement strand
AATTTCTTCCTCGTTTAAATCAGGTGCAATTTTTAATACAAGCGGTTTATATTTGCCAAACTTTTGCGAAAGTGCAGCTTGTTCTGCTTTCAATGATTTTAATAAATCGTCTAACGCCTCACCATACTGCAAACTGCGTAGATTCTTAGTGTTTGGCGAAGAAATATTCACGGTAATATAATCAGCGTGTTCATACACTTTACGCAAACAGATTTGATAATCGTCTAATGCTCGCTCAATCGGAGTAATCGCATTCTTACCAATGTTAATGCCTAAAATACCGTCATATTTTGATTTTTTAACATTTTCTACTAACACATCAACGCCTAAGTTATTAAAGCCATTACGGTTAATAATCCCTTCTGCTTCCACTATGCGGAATTGGCGCGGCTTCGGATTGCCATCTTGTGCTAAAGGCGTTACTGTGCCTACCTCAATAAAGCCAAAACCTAATTTGCCAAACCCATCAATGGCTTCTCCATTTTTATCTGCCCCCGCAGCTAAACCAATTGGATTTTTAAATGTTAAGCCCATTACTTTAGTTAGATTTTCAGGTATTGGTAAAATCGGGAAAGGTAAACTCCCCACCAATTTTAAAGATTGCACAGTAAAATTGTGTGCCGTTTCAGGCTGCATTGAAAAAATAAATTTGCGAATGAGAGAATACATATTCTTCCAAAATTAAAACAAAATCATACCGTTCTTTTGTTGCAAAACTAAGACAAACTTAGCAACCATTTTTCATTACGATATAATTAAATAAACAAGAAAAAAACCCAATCTTTCGACTGGGTTTAAAGAAAATTAAGCATCAAACATTGCTGAAATTGATTCTTCGTTGCTAATACGACGAATCGCTTCTGCAAGCATACCTGATAATGTTAATGCACGGACTTTGTTGAGTGCTTTAATTTCATCAGAAAGAGGGATTGTATCCGTTACTACCACTTCATCTAATGCAGGATTTGCCAAGTTTTTCGCGGCTGTGCCTGATAATACTGCGTGGGTGGCATAAGCAAACACTTTCGTTGCACCACGTTCTTTTAACGCTTCTGCTGCTTTCACTAAAGTACCGCCTGTGTCGATCATATCATCGACGAGAATACAATCTCGACCAGCCACATCACCAATGATATGCATTACTTGAGAAACGTTTGCTTTTGGACGACGTTTGTCGATGATTGCCATATCCGCATCGTTTAATAATTTCGCAATTGCACGAGCACGCACCACACCACCGATATCTGGTGATACAACAATTGGATTATTTAGGTTAGTTTTTTGAAGAATATCATTGATAAGCACAGGTGAACCGAAAACGTTATCTACTGGCACATCAAAGAAACCTTGAATTTGTTCTGCGTGAAGGTCACACGTTAATACGCGATCCACGCCCACACTTGAAAGGAAATCAGCAACTACTTTTGCTGTAATTGGCACACGTGCAGAACGTACACGACGGTCTTGACGAGCATAACCAAAGTAAGGGATTACCGCAGTAATACGACCTGCCGAAGCACGGCGTAATGCGTCAACCATAACGATCAATTCCATTAAGTTATCGTTAGTCGGTGCACAAGTAGATTGCACGATAAATACATCTGAACCACGTACATTTTCATTGATTTGAACTTGGATTTCGCCATCACTGAAACGACCTACTGTCGCATCACCAAGAGAAATATAAAGACGTTCTGCAATACGTTTCGCAAGTTCTGGGGTTGCATTACCTGCAAACAATTTAATATCTGGCATTGGAATAGATCCTTTAGGATAAGGGTGTTAAAAAAGACGTTGGTGTAACGGAGAACGATTCTGCCCTTGAGCCACAAAACCAAACGTATTCGCAGGTTTGTGTGCAAAAACAGCCTCAGCTTCTTCTTTACTATTAAATTCAGCAAAGATACAAGCCCCTGTTCCCGTTAGCCGAAACGTGGCATATTTTACCAATTTTGACATCAATTCTTCAACCTCGAAATAATGATCTCGAACAACTTTTTCGCAATCGTTTTCCCATTTTGTATTTAACAATTCCGACATCGCTCGTTTAGGCGTATTACGTGGCAAATTCGGATCTTTAAATACCGCTGGCGTTGAAATAGATACATCAGGTTTTAACACAACATACCATTTCTCTTCTGGCTCACAAGGCGTTA
>NZ_JAHAHT010000158.1 GCF_018373095.1 Haemophilus parahaemolyticus | reverse complement strand
TGCAGATAACGTCGCTAATACACTTACTTTTAAAGTCATTTTCATATTTTTTTCCTTCTGAAATTAAATGACAAATTAGACAAATCAAGAGGAACTATATTTTCACGGGAATTTGCCAATGTTCCAAGTAGAAATGTTTGAATTTGTGATTTAGATCACATTTTTCCTTGATAATCCGCCCGATAATGAGCCCCTCTACTCTCTTTCCGTGCTAACATCGCATTCACCACTGCTTGAGCCGTTTTTAAGCCGTAGAAAATTTCAATACCTTGAAAATCAGCGTTTTCTATCGGATCAAAGTCCTGCTCCAAGCGAGCTAATTTTTCTTGTAATTTGCAAAGGTTCTCTTCAGTACGATAAACATTGGCGAATTTTGTCATTGCTTGACGAATTTCACTGAGCACTTGCGAAGCACTGAGCGTTGTATCCGCATTTTTATTATGTAAACGGTTTAATGCCTGTTCTGCAAAATTTTTGGCATTTTCAACCGCTTGTTCGTCTATCGTTGCATCTTGGCAAGCGGTTAAATCTCGCTCAATTTTTGCCATTGCACGTTTGGCAAACACTAAACTTCCGCCCACAGAATTACCGCCCAAGCGGTTCGCTCCTTCAATGCAAGAAGAGACTTCGCCCACTGCAAACAAGCCTTGCACCGCACTTTCTGCGTTGGTGTCAATTTCAATGCCTCCGTTGCAGCTGTGGGCGAATGGCGCAATCGACACGCGATCAGTTAATAAATCGATCCCCGCATCGGCTTTCAGCCAATCTAAATAAACGCGGTAAAACTCCGTTTGGTCTTGATAAAGTGTTGGAGAATAGTGCAAATAAACGCCCTGTTCTTCTGGATGTTCAAGCAAATATAGCATAATGCGTAGATCGAATTTCACGCAGTCAAAATCGACCGAAAATGGTGCGTAGGCACTGCGTTCGGCAACCATTTGGGCGAATTCTTCTGCCGATAAATCAGGAAATAATGAGTTGCCATCTTTATCCGTTACCGCAGTACAATATTTCAGCGTATGTTCACCAAACAGCACTTTGTATTTCGGAGCAATAAACGAAGGAATAAACTGAATAAACTCTAAATTAGTCAGTCTAGCTCCTGCTTGCAAGGCAAGAAAATGGGTAGAGCCAATCACATCAGCAGGGTAAAGATTATCTTTATAAAGCCCTGCAATGCCACCACTGGCAAGAATAATGGCGGAAGTATGCACGTAAAAATAAACAATTTTTCGACCACTCTTTTCTGGGTTTTGATAAGCAAAAACCGCCCCTACTATGCACTGATTTTCAGTTGCGATATGTACAAGGCTAGCATTTTCAAACAACGTCGTCGTATTTTGTTGAGCAATAATCTCCTCCGCATTTTTACGTGCTTTTTGCCATTCGTTAATCAGATAAATCGGGCGAGGATATTCGGCAAAACAAGCGGGGCGGTTATCGTTACGTTTCCACGGACAGAAACCAATTTCATTCAATAATTCAACCGCTTGCGGTGAATCTTCAATATAGGCTTTGACGATTTCAAGATTGTTCATCCCTTGTGCAACACGTTCAATATCTTGCTGGAATAAGGCTTTATCGTGTTCATCGCCTGTCACTTGAATACCAAGGCTTGCTTTCAGTGGAAAAAAACTTGCCCCAGAACCAAGTTGGGTTTTAGTGATAAGAATGTGATTGATGCCTTTTTTGTGGGCTTCAACGGAACAGCTCAAGCCACCAATGCCTGAGCCTACGATAAGGAGATCGGTTTTAAGGGTTTGGGTAATTTGGATGTTGGGCATAGTAGATTTATCCTCTTACTAACCCCTCTTAGCTAAAGAGGGGTTATTCTTTAAACATCAACATCTTGCAAAAAACTCAGGCGAGTTTCCTCGCCTGTTATTCACGCTGAAGAGCGGTCAAATTTGCAAAAATTTTTGCAATCAATTACAACAATGATGGTGCTGCACCGAGTAATTTTTTGGTGTAGTCAATCGTTGGGTTTTCAAAAATTTCTGCGGTGGTGCCTGTTTCCATAATTTTACCGCCGTTCATTACTACAATACGGTCAGATACTTGGCGAACAGTTTGGATGTCGTGCGAAATAAACACCATGGCAAGGTTGAGTTCTTTTTTCAAGTCTGCCATTAAGTTTAGTACTTGAGCACGAACAGAAACATCAAGTG
>NZ_JAHAHT010000157.1 GCF_018373095.1 Haemophilus parahaemolyticus | reverse complement strand
TAAATCGACAGCATCTACTTCAGCTTCTGGGAAAGCCTCTGCACAAGCAATGGCAATACAACCACTGCCAGTACAAAGATCTAAAATGCGTTTTGGTTTATGATTAATGAACCCTGTAAATTGGGCACGAATCAGTTCTCCAATTGGTGAACGAGGAACAATTACTCGTTCATCAATATAAAATTCTAAACCACAGAACCACGCAGAATTGATTAAATACGCCACAGGCTGACGCGTACCTAAACGGGCTTGAATGAGCTCAATTACACGTTTTTTTTCCACATCAGTTAAGTGTGAAGCATACATTGCTTCAGGTACATCCGCAGGCAGGTAAAGGGCGGTCAAAACAAGCTGCTGTGCTTCTTGCCAACCATTTTCATATCCGTGTCCATAATAGAGATCGGATGTATTAAAATAGCTATATGCCCAACGCATCATATCTTGAATAGTTTTTAAATCTTGCAATGCACTTGAAGCTGACATCTCTTCAAGCAGTTCTAAATTATGTTGATACATCTTATTATGACTCTTATTTGAATTAGGAGCACTTATTCTACACTAATAAAGAAAAAATTAAGCGTTTAAGTTTCCATATTAAGAATAAATCTTTATACATAAATAATCGGGAAATGATTGCTTTTAAACTAGAAATTTAATTATAATCCGAAAAATTTTTACACAAAAAGGAATAAAAATGAAAGTTGTTATCCCTGTCGCTGGTTTAGGCACGCGCATGTTACCAGCAACAAAAGCAATTCCTAAAGAAATGCTAACTGTTGCAGATAAACCATTAATTCAATATATCATTAATGAATGTGTTGCTGCAGGTATTAAAGAGATAGTGTTAGTTACTCACTCTTCAAAAAATGCGATCGAAAACCACTTTGATACATCATTTGAATTAGAAACAATGTTAGAAAAACGTGTTAAACGCCAATTACTTGAAGAGGTTCGCTCAATTTGCCCAAAAGATGTAACAATTATGCACGTTCGTCAGGGCAATGCAAAAGGCTTGGGACACGCTGTTTTATGTGGGCGAGCAGTAGTGGGCAACGAACCATTTGCGGTAGTCTTACCAGATGTGATTCTAGCAGATTTTAGTGCTAATCAAAAAATAGAAAACTTGGCTGCAATGATCAAACGTTTTAATGAAACAGGGCATAGCCAAATTATGGTAGCTCCTGTTCCAATGGATGAAGTAAGCAGTTATGGCGTGGCTGATTGTAACGAGGTTGACATTCCTGCAGGCGGTTCAGCAGAAATCGTAAAAATAGTAGAAAAACCCACAAGAGAAGAGGCACCATCTAACCTTGCTGTGGTAGGACGTTACGTATTCTCAGCGGGTATTTGGGATTTATTAGAAAAAACGCCTGCGGGCGTGGGCGATGAAATTCAATTAACTGATGCAATCGATATGTTGATTGAACAAGAAACCGTTGAAGCGTTCCATATGACAGGCAAAACCTTTGACTGTGGCGATAAGCTTGGCTATATGCAAGCGTTTGTAGAATATAGCTTACGTCATAATAAATTTGGTCAAGAATTTAAAGAATACATTAAATCTTTAGCTAAAATATTATGATTATAGCTCTAGTTCTAATGCTCTAACCTATAAAGTGTATCAGAAAAAAGCGGTTAAATACTGCCACATCTTTTGCAGTCAGTGAGATTTCAATGCTTATGGTTAGCAAAAATCGTGTCTGATGTGACACTACACTAAAAGTATGCTTGCAATGTTTACACTGCCATTGTTTGCGAGTAGAAATAAAATGAAAGTGGTGAAGGGGAAATTTTTATAGTAAATTCTAATCAATTGATGATAACACCTGATGAAATTAATTTGTTGGAAAAATTGTTTAATTACTGATTCAGGTAAACGAATTTTGCAAGCAACCAGTCAAATTCTTTGTGAGGGCATAATTAGACTAAAACCAACACTTTTGTCTATTATGCCCTTTGTGATGAAACTAGCAATTTGTAATAGGATGAGGAGCCTATAAACCCAATATAGGCTCTGTGAAATAGCAAGGTTGCTCAATTCTACAAACTTCTTTTAGTGCTAGATAACTGCAAAGAAAAAAGCGAGATAAATTATTCATCTCGCTTTTTTCATATATTGCAACAGGGTTACATTTTCTTCTGTTTAAGAAGCAATAAAAACGCCAAGATT
>NZ_JAHAHT010000028.1 GCF_018373095.1 Haemophilus parahaemolyticus | reverse complement strand
TTTTACGCAAGAAAAGCTTTATTTTTCACCGTTGATGGACTTGGCTAACCGAGAAATTATTGCCTATAACTTTTCAACACGCCCCAAATTTTCATTGGTGAAAAAGATGTTAGCACAAGAGCTTAGTCGGCTTAAACCGACAGAACACCCGATTATTCATAGCGACCAAGGCGTATTGTATGGCACGGCGGAATGGGGGAAAATGTTGGAGGGTAAAGCGTTGCAAAGTATGAGCCGCCGAGGAAATTGCTACGATAATGCGGTGATTGAAAGTTTTTTTGCGATACTAAAATCAGAGTGTTTTTACTCACGGAGTTATCATTTAATCGCTGAATTACAGGCTAAAATTGAAGAATATTTAGTGTATTACAACCAAAAACGAATTAAACTTGGTTTAAAAGGATTGAGCCCAGTACAATACCGAGCTCAATATTTAAGTTAACTAACCTGTCCAACTTTTTGGGGGCAGATCATTTCATTTTATTATTTGGTTAAACAATCTTTGTTAAATCCAGCCTAATTCATACGCAATAAAGAGTAACGTAAAACCTGTTAAATAAGTTAAACCAACAACAGCTAACCAGAATAATCCGCCTTTCACACGATGCTCACCTTTTAAAACGAGTGAGAAGTTTAACCAACCAAAAATTGGTGTGGAAACGAAAGAACAGATCATCGCAAATGAAAGTAATTTTGCTACATCGCTCATAAAGAAGAGGATGATGATAATGCCGATGGCTGCTGCAGCTGTCATCCAAATATTTAAGCTTGCCACCGAACTCTCTTTTCTACCTAATAAAATACGCAATGCTTCATTGTTTGCTCGTGAATAGCCATCAATAACCGTAATGGTTGTGCCGAACATACACATAAAGGCAATCAATGCGATGAGTAATTTAGACCAATCACCGATAGCAAAGGCATACATTTTGATAAGCTGTGCGATATATTTTACGCCCGCTTTTTCAACGACTTCACCTGAGCCATATTGTACTAATGCACCGAGTGCTAAGAAAACAATCGCTAAAATAGCTGTGCCGATAAACCCAATATTGAAGTCTAAAATACCATCTTGATAGCTCACTTTGCTTAAACGACGTTTTGCAACCACCCACATTGAATTGATTGCTGAAATCTCAATTGGGGCAGGCATCCATCCCATCAATGCAACGATAAAGCCAAGAGAGGCTAAATTCCAAGGGGAAGGCTCAATAAAATCAGGTGCAACTTTTACACCACCTTTTAATGTTGCGATCACGACCGCAGAAACGGTTGAAACTGTTAAAGCGATCATAATGAATTTAGACAAACGGTCTAAAAATTTGTATTGACCGAGTAAAAGAATGCCTAGTGTGACGGCAATAATAATAGTACTAGCGGCTGGAATGCTGATATCCCAGTTTAATCCTAACGCAGAAATAATAAATTTGAGAATTGCCGCAGTAACAATCCCCACCGCTGCAGTGTTGATCATTGTAGCGATAACATTCAATATAAAGAAAACGACTAAGTAAATGCCACCTTTTTCTTGATAACCTTCAAGCAAGGTTTTGTTCGAGCTAAGCGTGTATTGCACGCCGAAACGGAAGAAAGGATATTTGAAAAGGTTTGCTAAGATAATGATGATAGCAAGTTGCCAACCATAAATTGCCCCTGCTTGAGTAGATGCTACGATGTGTGAACCACCTACGGCAGCAGATGCCATTAAGATACCAGGCCCAAGTGCCTTAAACTTTGAAGCCCAAGTTGAGTGTTCTTCGATTTGTTGTGTCATAAAAAGTCCTATATTACATAAATTAAAGTCTTGGCGATTTTAATTTAATTTTTTAACAAAATATAGTGTTTTTATTGACATTTCTAGGATTTAAAACTGTTTAAGGTGTATAAAATAGGGTTTTATAAAGATATTTATATATTTAAAACTAATTATATTGAAAATACCAGTTTAATTAGCTGAATTTAGTAGTTTTTATAGAGAGAGCGATTATCGCTATTATTTACGAAATAATATTTGTTTGAGTATATTTTAATCGTTTGTATTTTTAATGTTTCAAACCTATGATCCATTTTACAGATTTTTAATAAATACAATTTTAAGATCACAAAACCAATATTAAAGGAAAGATTATGGAGACTTGGCTACAAAATTATACTGCCGTGGGTGGCAGTTTATATCTGACAGCGGCATCTTCCGCAATCTATGGCTTTACTTAAAGGTGGGGGATTTGAATACTACATCCAAAGCCTCCCCATCGAAACCAAACAGACTTTACTTCTCCCCCAGAGCAAACAGCAGTAGCTTTTCAAAAAATAGAAGAAACTCGACCATTTGCAAGCGATGGAGTGAATTCAGGGGAAACTAAAAGGACTGAGCCCTGTGAATTACAGAATTCAGTCCTTGAACTAAATAAGTCTAATTTTTTGGGATCAGATCATATTTACGTGGAATTATTAAAAGATTAAAGCACTCGACGTGATTGAGTATAAGTCCTTGCCCAATATTTTTCAGAAAGAGAACTTGTTGTTACACCTTGACGGGTACTAGAGTGAACAAATTTACCACCACCAATATATACGCCTACATGATTATTCTTTCGGAAAAAGACTAAATCGCCTGGTTGTAAATCTGATTTAGAAATGGAACGACCTGAATGACGTTGCTCCGCTGTTGAACGAGGAAGATGAATATTAAAAGCACCACTCATTGTTTTCTGTACAAAAGCCGAACAATCAATTCCCGCTGTTCCTGTACCACCTAAACGGTAACGTGTTCCCACCCATTGGCGATAAACTTGATTCACTTTTTGTGAGCCACTTTTCTCTGAGTTTGTGGTTTTACTTTGATTCGCTTTTACTTTTGCAGATTTTTGCTTCGCATTTTGCTGAATTTGCTCTGCTGTTGCCGCTTTAGCCACAATACGTGCTTTAACTTGGTGGGTTGAAGTGCTACTTAAACTCGCATTTGCTTGAAGCGTAAAGCCTGCGAATAGAACAAATAATGAGAGTTTTAGTTTGGTTAAAAAAGGGGATTTCTTATTCATAATTTTGTCTCGCCAGAACAACTAAAGCGTGTTTATTCCTATTAAAAAGATTAATCAATATGCAATAAAAAATTATTGCGAAAACAGGTCAGAGGAGTATAACTTATTTGTTCGCCAATGTCCGTAAAAATTTTATCTCTTCTGCCCAAATATCAGGATTGATTGTCTCTAAAATCATCGGAATGCCATCAAAGCGGTCATCTTTCATAATAAATTCGCAAAATGCAGTGCCAATTGTGCCTTCACCTAACGTATCGTGACGGTCTTTTCGGCTGCCTAATGGTGTTTTTGAACCATTGAGGTGCATTCCGCGTAAATATTTAAAGCCAACCACTTGTTCAAATTCGGCAAAAGTTTTTTCGCATTGCTCAAGTGAGCTAATATCGTAACCCGCTGAAAAAGTATGGCAAGTATCTAAACAGACGCCCACACGGCTTTTATCCTCTACTTGTTCAATAATCTTTGCCAAATGCTCGAAACGATAGCCTAAATTTGAGCCCTGCCCTGCCGTATTTTCAATAACTGCGATTACATTTGGCACTTTACTCACGGCAATATTGATGGACTCCGCAATTCTTGCTAAACAGTCTTGCTCAGAAATTTTATTTAAGTGAGAACCAGGGTGGAAATTAAGCAATTTCAAACCAAGTTGATTGGCTCGTTCCATTTCATCAATAAAAGCTATCCGTGATTTTTCTAAGCCTTCCACCTCAGGGCTGCCTAAGTTAATCAAATAGCTGTCGTGTGGTAGAATTTGATCCGCAGTAAAATGATGCACTTGGCAAAAGCGTTTAAATTTCTCAATGGTTTCCGCTTTTAATGGTGGTGCTTTCCATTGACGCTGGTTTTTGGTAAACAGTGCAAAAGCATTTGCACCAATGTCTACCGCACGCAACACAGCTTGCTCAACACCGCCTGATGCACTCACATGAGCCCCAATATATTTCATCGTATTTCCTCTTCTTTTCTATTTTTGTTCTATAAAAGTTGTGTAGAGTGTAAAATAGTGCTATTCACTCAATATTTTTGGTTTATTTTATGAGCAATACTCACATTAATGATTTTTCACTTTTATGTCGTCTATTCGGTAATCTTTTTTATCGCCAACCAAACGATCCTATTTTAGCAGGAACCTTTGCGTGGCTTGCTCAAGGTGGACTTCGCCAGCAATGGGCATTAGATACCGACAGCCAAAACGAACTTTCGCTAACCTTGTTAGAAAAACAGGCTAACCCTACCGAATTAGCCCCAAGCTATCAAGCACTTTTTGCAGAAAATGGAGCAATTCCGACCGCTATTTCTGCTTATAAAGTTTCTGTTGAAGATTTTATTGTCTTTAGAAATGAACGTGGAATGCCTACATTGGAGCAAGCCGATCACGTTGCATTGTTATTGCTTACTGCCTCTTGGATTGAAGACCATCTGGATTCTACCCAAGCTCAGCAAATGTTGTTTGAAAAATATCTTCTGCCTTGTATGAATAAATTTTTAGGTTTAGTGGAAACAAAAGATGATGGTTTCTACAAGGCTCTTGCCCAACTTACCCGCGATGCGTTAAGTGCTATGGCAGATGAATTGGACGATGAAGATATTTAAAAGAGATTTAATTTACCTTTAAGGAAGTGCTATGAAATACTCACATCTCACCACAATTTTAGTTAGCCTTGCATTGACAGGCTGTGCCTTAACACCAGCACAAAAAGCACAAAGAGAAGCAGAGAAAATTAAAGCTCAACAGCTGCTTTCAATTGAATTAGCCAAACAGTGTGATGCAGAAACCGCTTCACTGATGGAGAAAAAACTTAATCCTCCAGTTAGCCAAACATCTGAAGAAAAGGAAAAATTGGATAAAGCCTATGCGAAAAAAATCCAAAATCCGATTTTCCAAGCCTGCCATAAAATGGCGTGGGATAGCTATAAAGCACAAGCAGAAGTAGAAGAGATGCAACAATATTACCGCTTTGAACACCCGTATTGGGGTTCACCGTGGCATTATTGTTATATCTGCTGGTAATAAAAAAGAGAGTTTTAAACTCTCCTTTTCAATTAAACCACTAAACACACAGTAGGGCGTGAACAACTTAAAAGCACATCCTAATGTATTTTACTTTTCTTTTTTAGGCTCAGATTTAACTTCTGCTGTTTTCTCTACTTGAGAGACTACATCAAGTTCCGCGTGAACTTCCTTACCTGTGACTAAATCAGCCTCTAAAATAGGTCGAATATAACCAAATACCTCTAAATCTTGACAAAGAGCAGAACATAATCCTGTTGCATCGAACTCTTCATCAATAGGCTTCTCATTATTATCCATATCTTTATAGTTATTCTCAATCAAGTATTTTTGGAGAGAATCCACAAGTGCAGCTTTAGTTATTGGCTTACGCATTTCAGACATGATGTGAAGATGTAAAGGCAAAATACCAACCACAGTTCTATTATACATATCTCCAAACTCAATATATTGCGTTGCACCATTTAACATTTTTTCTACATAATGAGTAAAACGTGCTGGAACGTAAGTTTTATTATCTTCAAATTGATATGTTTTATAGGGCATTAAATAAATATTTACATAATCTAAAATAATAGAAAGAAGAGAAGCAGAATAAATCATGTCTTCAGTAATATGCTTAAGATCTTTATTTTTTACTACGTAGTCTTTTAAATCTTGAATTGAGAATTCACCCACACTAAAAATAAAGTATTCAAATAGACGAACAATATCAGGATTATTAAATGATGTTGATAAATTATTTTCTTTATTCGTTGTTAAGAAAGTCAATTTATCTAAAATGGCTTTTGGAACTTCTTCGGTATGATTAACATTGCCTTGTAAATTTGCATGGCATAGTAAACTTCTTCTAAAAGCAACATCGTATAAGTAGTCAATACACTGCTCACGTGCAACATAATCATCACCCGTTAACTGGATTATCATATCGCGTAAATGTTGTTGCATCCAAGAGGTAAACGAAAGTTGGAAATCTGTATCTCCAATATAAGCTAATTGATGTTTACATACCTCATCAACAAACTCATTTAAATAAAAAGGATGATTATAGGTTTCTAAATATTCATGTGCGATATAACTATCATCTTTATCTTGAATATCATCAAAATTATTGATTCGGAAACTATTATGCTCTTTCACAGATTTAATCGTTTTAATTGCATCAGAGAATAATTTTACAACAACTTTACCACGACGCATTTGCTCTGATAATGGAAGCTCAGATGTATGTTTATTAGTAAATAACATAATATCACGAGCCACCTCCTTGCTTTTCCAACCTGGATAAGTGTTATAAGAAATATAAGCGATACCATTTTCAGATAAATTATCTCGGCAAATATCTAAAATTTTAGATTTCACTTCATCAGGTACCCAAGAATAAATACCATGTGCAATAATATAATCAAATTTTCCAAACTCTGAGGTAATATGTAAAATATTTTTCGCTTCTAAACGGACATTATTTAAGCCCATTGACTTAATAATTTCATTACCTTGATTAATTTGGCTGCTGGATAAATCAATTCCAACAAACTCTGTTTCAGGATAATACACTGCTTGAGAAATTAAGTTTCCACCAAAAGAAGAGCCTAGTTCTAATACTTTTGCACCTTTAATCGCAGGTGGCGTTAATCCCCATAAATAAGCACTTGCTTCTAAAAAAGGAATGCTAGTGAATGAAAAAGGTTTTGAATAATATCTCAATTCATCATAACTTGTAGCCAATTCTGACTGATTTAATTGTGTATTTTCCATAAGTTCTTCTATCTATCTGAAATTAGGAGATGGATATTCTAGAGTATATTGGAGATTTTGGGAAATAAAACAGAGAATTTATAAAACTTTACCTAAATAGACCGCTTGAAGTGCAAATGAAGCAAACCATATAATAAATCTGTTTAACTAGCCGAAAAACACCCCCCTTCCCTGCAAATACACATTAATCCTTTCTCCAATCTTAAGCTCTGGCATATAACCCATTTCAATCCAAATTTCATGGTGATTTATCGCAATTTGAACAGCGGTCGTTCTGCCTCTAAACTCAATGTTTTGCACAATGGCTTCAAAAGTCGAGACCGTACAAGCGGTACTATTTTGCGAAATATTGACCAAACTGAATTGTTCTGGACGAAGCAAAATTTGACCGCTTGTCGCATCACTATGCGTAGGCTGAATAGGCACACATCCAAGCTGGCATTGTACAAGATTTTTATCAACCCTATGGGCAGGCAAGACAATGCTTTCGCCTATAAATGTTGCCGTTTCAAGATGATTAGGCGACCAATAAAGCGAGCAAGGCGTGTCGATTTGTAAAATTTTACCTTGCTGAATAATGGCGATTTTATCAGCGTAGCGTAAGGCTTCATCACGGTCGTGGGTAACAAAGATGGCGGAAGTACCGCTTTGGCGAAGTGCTTGGAGCATCTCTTGGCGAATCTGTTGGCGGAGATGTTCATCCAAGGCACTAAACGGTTCATCCAGTAAAATTAATTCTGGGTTAGGAGCAAGTGCTCGAGCAAGAGCGACACGTTGTTGTTGTCCGCCAGAAAGTTGATGCGGGAAGCGTTCGGCTAATTCGCTGATACCCGTGAGTTTCATCGCTTGTTCGATACGTGAGCGTTCTTCTATAGTCTTACCCTTACCATTTCCCAAGCCATAAGCAATATTGCGATATACATTCAAATATGGGAACAGTACGCCCTCTTGCACCACA
Organism: Haemophilus parahaemolyticus; assembly: GCF_018373095.1. Lineage (GTDB taxonomy): Bacteria > Pseudomonadota > Gammaproteobacteria > Enterobacterales > Pasteurellaceae > Haemophilus_A > Haemophilus_A parahaemolyticus_A. The sequence goes on along the minus strand of NZ_JAHAHT010000028.1, from coordinate 11,575 downwards.
TAACCGAGATGGCGTTGTTGCGTTGGTAGATTGCAATTCTCTCCAAAAATTAACCGCTCTTTGAGCCAAATTTCTCCGTTAGTCGGCTGCTCAAAGCCAGCAATAGCACGCAACAGCGTGGTTTTTCCACAGCCAGAAGCACCAAGCAAAAAGAGCATTTCACCCTGTGCTAAGGTCAGAGAAATATCGTTCAACACTTGCTGTTCGCCAAAAAATTTATTTAGATTTTTGATGGTGAGTAATGTCTCTTTCATTCTATTTAAATGCATATTTTTTTAACAAAAACACAGGAATACCCGAAAAAAGCACCAACATCAACGCATAAGGCGTGGCAGCGGCATATTGAGCATCGCTGGTATATTCCCACACCGCGGTGGATAAAGTTTTAATATCATTCGGAGTGAGCAAAAGTGTGGCAGTCAGCTCTTTCATCAAATTTAAAAAGACCAATGCAAAGGCGGCAGCAATCCCAGGTAGCATCGCAGGCAGAGTAAGTGTTCGGAAAATATAAAACGGACTCCTCCCAAGGCTTTGCCCTACTTTTTCAATATTATCGGAAAGTTGCTCCAAAGCAGCACGAAGCGTAGTTTGAGCCATCGGCAGATAGAGCATAAAATAAGCAACAATCACTACTAAGAAAGTTTGATAAATGGCATTGGCGTAGTTTATCGTAAAATAAACCAGCGATAATGCAATCACCAATCCTGGCACAGCGTGAAGCAAGTAAGGTAAGCGGTCAATCCAGACAGTTAATTTACTACTATAACGAACGGCGGCCCAAACCAGCGGCAATGCACAAATCACGGTAAGCAATGCACCCAAGCCTGAAATTGTCAACGAATGGCTGAAAGCTGCAAAAAATTCCGAAAAATCGAATGCTCTTTCGCGTGAATTTCCTACAATCAGCCAGTAGATCAGCATCGCCACAGGAACACCGATGCTCAACATAAAAATGCAGGAAAAGAACACAAAAGTGACACATTGCTTGCCGAATGAAAGCTTTTTAACGGGATAAGGTCGTGTAACGCCTTTACCACTATTGTACAGTGTTTGTTTACCACGAAAAAAGATTTCACCGAATACGATAATAGTACAAATTGCCATTAACACTGCAGAAAGCAAGGCTGCCGAACTGTTATTAAACGACATTTCATACTCTTGGAAAATGGCGGTGGTAAAGGTTTGATAATTTAAAATTGACACTGCACCAAATTCGACCAACATATGTAAGGCAATCAGTAATATACTACTGCCAATGGCAGGTTTAAGTTGTGGAAAAATGGCATGCCAAAAGGTGTAAGTAGAGCTTTTACCAAGCGAAAGACTGACTTCTTCCAACGAACGATCGAGTCTCTTTAAAGTCGCAGAAACAGGCAGATAAGCCAGCGGAAAAGAACTGAGCGTCATAATGCCAATCGTACCCCAAAAACCTTCCACTCGAAAGGTTAGGCTAATCCACGTAAAGCAGCTGACAAAGGCTGGAATACAGAGTGGCAAGCTCATTGCTACTTCAAAAAAGGCTTTGCCGAAAAAACGGCAGCGTTCAAGTAAAAAAGCACAAATCGTGCCAAGTGAAATAGCACCGATAGTGACACAAATCATTAAAAGCATTGTGTTACTTAATAATTCAGCCATTCGAGGGCGAAACAATAGTTCAACACTTCGGGTTAATCCCACTTCTGTTGCACGTAAAATGACATACAGAAATGGCAAACATAACGGAAGCCCGATTAAGATAATAAGTAAAGTGAGCCAGAATGGTGGTCTGCGAGGCAAAGTTAAATCCTTTTAGGAATGTGAACCCTCAGTTCACGCACGCAAGCGGTTAATTTTGGAGGAGAATTGTAAACGCGTGCGTGAATTTTTTCAAATCCACACACGCAATATTTGGATTATTTCAATCCAGCTTCTTCAATTAATTTAGTCGCATGCTCTTTATCTTGAGCTGTTGTTGCAGATACCACAGGGGCTTCTAATTTAGCATAAGGTTCAAGATTAAATGGCGAAACCACGTCAGCGCGTAATGGATATTCTGCACGGACTGCCACTAATGCTTCTTGACCTTTTTTACTCGCTAAGAAATCAACGAATTTTTGTGCTTCAGCTTGATTTTTAGAAGCTTTTAATACTGCTGCACCTGAATAGCTAACTAATGCACCTGGATCTTGGTGACGAACAAAATAAAGACGGCTTTTTAGGTTTTCCACGCCTTTTTCTTTTGCAAGGTTATACCAATAATAGTTATTGATTAACGCAGCAGGCACTTCGCCATTTTCGACCGCTTGTAATGCCACACTATTTTTAGCGTAAAGTTTACCGTTCTCTTTTAAGCCTTTTAACCAATTAAGTGCAACTTTGTCCCCTTTCATTTTGCTTAAAGCAACAACTTGCTCTAAGAATGCACCAGAGGTTGGTACATAACCGATTTTATCTTTCCATTTTGGTGTTGCATAATCAAGTACTGATTTTTCCATATCTTTTTCAGATAATTTAGTATGATCGTAAACCACTACGCGAGAACGACCACTTAATGCAACCCAGTCTTTTTTCGGTGCAAGTGGTACGCCTTTTTGTGCAGTTTGTTTAATGGTTTGTTCTGAAATTGGTGCTAAAAGCCCTGCTTCAGAAAGATCAGCAAAAGTCGCTGTTTGTTCAGTATAGAAAACATCGGCGGGTGTTTTATCGCCTTCTTCTTTTAATTGACCTGCAAGTTGCGCACTTTTTCCGCTATTTAGCGTAACTTTAATGCCAGTTTCCTGTTCAAAGGCTTTTGCCACTGCAGCAGCGGCTTCTTTGTGCTGACCATTATAAACAGTGATATCGGCGAAACTACTTGCAGAAAAAGTAAGTGCTGCAAGTGCTGCTAGTTTAAAGTGTTTAAATTGCATAAGAAAAATCTCCTTCTTCGATTGATTGTTTTTGATGCGTTTTTATTATATTCTTAACGAACATTAAATGCAAATAATTCTTAATTAAAATTAATACTTTTTTAACAACTCTCAAAACATTTCCCAAAACCGACTGCTTTAGGCTATAATCTTGCAATCTCACTGTATAAAAAAACAAATATAGGCTAACTAATGGATTTTTCTTTATTACTTGATGGCTTGAATGATAAACAACGCGAAGCAGTCGCTGCGCCTATTGGCAATTATTTGGTGTTAGCAGGGGCAGGTTCAGGTAAAACCCGTGTGCTCACTCACCGTATTGCGTGGTTAATTGGTGTAGAAAATGTGCCTGAATCAAACATTTTAGCGGTGACTTTTACCAACAAAGCTGCTAGCGAGATGCGTCATCGTATCGAAAGTACGCTTTTTCAAACAAGCAACCATTCCATGTTTGGTATGTGGGTAGGAACCTTCCACAGTATTGCCAACCGCCTGTTACGTTCTCACTATTTAGATGCTGACCTGCCACAAGATTTTCAGATTATGGACAGCGAAGACCAAGTCCGACTACTCAAACGTTTGTTGAAATTACACAATATTGATGAAAAACATTTTCCACCAAAACACGTAGCTTGGTATATCAATGCCCAAAAAGATAAGGGTAATCGAGCTAAAGATATTGAACATCACAATGATCTGAATGAGAAAAAATTAGTTGAAATTTACCAGCTTTACCAAGAAGCGTGCGACCGTGCAGGCTTATTGGATTTTGCGGAATTACTGATTCGCACCTATGAAATGCTGAAGAAAAAACCGCTAATTTTGCAACGCTATCAACAACGCTTCCAGCATATTTTGATCGATGAGTTCCAAGACACCAACAATATTCAATATGATCTGATTCGACTGCTTGCGGGTGATTCGGGCAAGGTAATGATTGTGGGCGATGATGACCAATCGATCTACGGCTGGCGTGGGGCACAGGTCGAAAATATCCAGAAATTCCTGAAAGATTATCCAAAAGCAGAGACGATCCGCCTAGAACAAAATTACCGTTCTACAGGGCATATTTTGTCTACAGCAAATGAGCTGATTTCTAACAACGATAATCGCTTGGGCAAAAACTTGTGGACATCGAGCGGCAATGGCGATCCTGTTGAAATTTATTGTGCCTTTAATGAACTAGACGAAGCCCGTTTTGTTGCCTCACAAATTCAGCAATGGAAAGAGGATGAGGGCAGCTATTCAGAATGTGCCGTGCTTTATCGCAGCAACAGCCAATCACGCGTGATTGAAGAAGCCTTAATTCAAGCCAATATTCCGTACCGCATTTATGGCGGTATGCGATTCTTCGAACGCCAAGAGATTAAAGATGCATTGGCTTATCTGCGTTTAATTGCTAATCGCCAAGATGATGCTGCATTTGAACGCGTAGTCAATACCCCACCGCGTGGTATAGGTGATCGCACCTTGGACACTATCCGCCAAATTACTCGCACGCGTTCCATCACTCTTTGGCAAGCGGTGCAAGTAGCGTTAAATGAAGAGCAACTTTCTGGCCGCTCCGCGTCCGCTCTGCTTCGCTTTGTGGAACTGATTAACGCCATGGATGAAGAAACTTCAGAAATGGCACTTACAGAACAAACCGATTTTGTGATTAAAAAATCTGGTCTGTATGAGATGTACAAGCAAGAAAAAGGCGAGAAAGGCGAAGTTCGCATCGAAAACTTAGAAGAGTTGGTCACTGCAACCAAACAATTTACTCCGCCAGAAGAGGCTGAAGAACTCACACCACTAACCGCTTTTCTAACCCATGCATCATTAGAAGCAGGCGAAGCACAAGCCTCGCCACATCAAGAGTATGTGGAGCTGATGACACTTCACTCAGCAAAAGGATTGGAATTCCCCCGCGTATTTATGGTGGGCGTGGAAGAAGGCATTTTCCCAAGCGGAATGAGCTTTGACGAAGGACGATTGCAAGAAGAACGTCGCTTGGCATATGTAGGTATTACCCGGGCAAAACGCAAGCTAACCATTAGTTATGCTGAACTTCGTCGTCTTTACGGTAAGGAAGAACGCCATATTCCATCGCGTTTTATTGCTGAATTGCCAGAAGAAAATATCCGAGAAATTCGCTTACGTGGCAATATTAACCGAGCGGCAAATTTCAGCACCGTTGCAAAACATCCGCCAAAAACGACCGCTTCCATTTTAGAAGATGATGTTTGGAAAATGGGGCAGAAGGTCTATCACGCCAAATTCGGGCAAGGTACGATTATCAATGTCGAAGGCTCAGGCGAAGCTACCCGCCTGCAAATTGCGTTCCAAGGCAATGGCATTAAGTGGCTGATTGCGAAAATGGCGAAGTTGGAGAAGTTCTAGACTTTAAACACATATCATACGTAGGGAAGGGATACCCCCTCCCTTTACCCAATGACTAAATCCAAATTGATATATGCAATTCTTTGATACACACACTCATCTTGACTACTTGGCAGAAGCACTTAATTTATCCATTCCACAGTTAGTCAAAAATGCAGGCAACGCAAGCGTGCAGAAAATGCTTATCGTGGCAGTTTTTGCAGAAAATTTTGAAAAAGTGACCGCTTGTGCTCATCAATCACCCGAGCATTTACGCTATGGTTTGGGGCTACATCCACTCTATATTCTCCAGCACGAACACGCTCATTTAGATTTGCTGGAAAGCCTATTAAACGAGCGAGATCCACTCTGCACTGCGATTGCAGAGATAGGGCTTGAAAAAGCAGTGGCAGATGTGGCAACGCCTGAGCTTTGGCAGAAACAATGCGAGTTTTTAGAAGCACAACTCGCTCTTGCCAAGCGGTTTAATTTACCCGTTAATTTGCATTCTCGCAAAACCCACGACGCATTATTTACCTTTTTGAAAAAAGCGAAATTAACCAATACGGGCGTAGTGCACGGCTTTGCAGGTAGTTACGACCAAGCCAAACGCTTTGTTGATCTTGGCTACAAAATTGGTGTTGGTGGTACGATTACCTATGCTCGAGCCAACAAAACACGAGAAGCAATCAAAAAATTACCGCTTAAATCCCTTATTTTAGAAACTGATTCCCCCGATATGCCTGTTTTTGGCTTTCAAGGAGAACCAAACCGTCCTGAGCGAGTAACAGAAACTTTTTGTCATTTGTGTGAATTAAGAGAGGAAGCACCAGAAAAAATTATGGAAGTGGCGTGGGAAAATAGTTTAGCCTTATTTGGATAAAATCGTGCCACATTTATTACCTGGATTTTGTGATAATAGAGGAGTAAACGGCGCAACCAATTCTTTTATACGATTAAATTACCCTCCAACACATCCACCACAGCTTGTGCTGCCTGTGCATCGGCATCGCATTGGATCAGTTTATGTAAGTCCGTAAAACGGTGCTTGAGTTCATTTTTTTGTTTTAAACTCTCCATATCATCGCTTAAATAATGATTGAGCGACCACGCAAGGTTATCAGGATTACACTCTTCTTGAATCATCTCTGGGACAAGCGGTGCATTTGCAAGTAAATTTGGCAAAGAGATATACTCGGTTTTGACCAATTTTTTCGCAAGCCAATAGGTCAGTGGTTTCATTTTATACCCCACCACCATCGGCGATTTACAGAGCATTGCTTCTAATGCTGCCGTACCAGAAGCCAGTAATGTACATTCTGCAGCGATCATCGCTTGGCGAGCTTGCCCTTGCAAAATATGCAGTTCCAATTCTGGAGCAATATTTGCTTTAATCTCTTCTAACTGTGCTTGGCGTTTTTCATTCACCATCGGCACAAGAAATTCCAAATCTGGATGCTTCTCTTTTAACAGTTGAACGGTTTTTAGAAAAGGCTCTGCCAAGAATTGGATTTCGCTACCACGACTACCTATCAAAATAGCCACATAGCGTTTGCTTTCATCTAAACCGAGCTTTTCACAAGCCTCTGTTCGGTTAGGTTTTAAGGCTATCGCATCTGCCATCGTATGACCGATAAAACGACAAGGCGTGTCGAATTTATCGTAAAAAGCTTTTTCGAACGGTAAAAATGCTAACACTAAATCAGTCGCACGTTTGATTTTATGTACCCGATTTTGTCGCCACGCCCAAACAGAAGGGCTGACATAGTGAATCGTTTTGATGCCGTTTGACTTGAGTTTTTCCTCCACGGTGAGGTTAAAATCAGGGGCATCAATGCCGATAAACACATCAGGTTTCATTTCAAGCATTGTTTCAATCACTTGCTTTCGGTGTTTGAGTAAGCGAGGCAGATGCTTCAACACTTCTGCCAAACCCATCACGGAAAGTTCTTCCATCTCAAATAAAGTTTCACAACCCGCTTTTTTCATCTGCTCGCCCGCTACACCAATAAAGCGTGCATTTGGGTAGTGTAATTTTAATGCATTAATTAAGCCAGCACCTAGAATATCGCCTGAGACCTCACCTGCAACGAGTGCGATTAAAGGAGATTTTTGTTCCATTTTCTCTAATTTTTCTGTCGTTTTCTAAAGTTAAAAATAGTTTCATTATATTGTGATTAGCACGAATAGCAATCTATGCCGAAAATTTATACGATATTCCAAAAATTTCTTGACAGAGATCACGCTTTTTAACAAAAGTCGTTGTATTTATTTTGTTTAAGCCTAGAATTCAAATTAACTAAAAATTGGTAAATTTTTAAACGCATGACACTGGAAAGCATATTTTTTGATAGGGATGTTTCCACAAAGCCACTTAATGAGGAAGGCGGATTCTCTTTTTCTGGTTCTTTTAAGCAAACGTTTTCGTCATGCTTGTTTGCTCAAAAACCGCCATCCAATGAAGGCAATGTTTCTCAACCTTTTGCAATATTTTGGCAAAACTTGACCGCTTGCCTTCATTTCTTTCTACACAACCATCCCTATCATGCCCATTTTGCTTATGCTGTTTGTCAATTGTGAGGTTTTCTTATGACTCAACTCGTTACCCAATCTGTTATTGATTCTTTTTTTGATGGGGTTAATTCTGATCCCTTTTCTGTTCTCGGCATGCACGAAACCGATCTCGGCGTAGAAATTCGCACCTTATTGCCAGATGCCAACCGAGTAGCGGTAATTGAGTATGAAAGTGGTAAAACGGTAGCAGAATTAGACCGCTTGGACGAGCGTGGTTTCTTTGCTGCGGTGCTCCCCAATTGTCGTCATTTTTTTGCTTATCAATTACAGGTTTTTTGGGGCAATGAATCGCAAATAGTCGAAGATCCTTATCGTTTTCATCCTATGATTGATGATTTAGAACAATGGCTACTTGCGGAAGGTTCGATGCTTCGCCCGTATGAAGTGCTTGGTGCGCATTTTATGGAATGTGATGGTGTGAGCGGAGTAAATTTCCGTTTGTGGGCGCCCAATGCTAAACGCGTTTCTATTGTGGGCGATTTCAACTATTGGGATGGTCGCCGTCACCCGATGCGTTTCCACCCAAAAAGTGGTGTTTGGGAATTGTTCCTACCGAAAGTTAGTCTTGGTCAGCTTTATAAATTTGAATTGATTGATTGTTTTGGAAACTTGCGTTTGAAAGCGGATCCTTATGCGTTTAGCTCGCAGCTTCGCCCTGATACAGCTTCGCAGGTCAGTGCCTTGCCAAATGTGGTGGAAATGACCGAAGCACGCAAAAAAGCCAATCAAGGCAACCAACCTATTTCTATTTATGAAGTGCATTTAGGATCTTGGCGTCGTAATTTAGAAAACAATTTTTGGCTAGATTACGATCAAATTGCTGATGAATTAATTCCTTATGTAAAAGAGATGGGTTTTACTCACATTGAATTTTTGCCGCTTTCTGAATTTCCGTTTGATGGTTCTTGGGGTTATCAACCACTTGGACTTTATTCGCCAACCAGTCGCTTTGGTTCGCCTGAGGCATTTCGCCGTTTAGTCAAACGTGCACATGAAGCTGGAATTAATGTGATTTTAGATTGGGTGCCAGGGCATTTCCCAAGTGATACTCACGGCTTGAGTGCTTTTGATGGTACAGCCTTGTATGAACATGAAGATCCTCGCGAAGGCTATCATCAAGATTGGAATACCTTGATTTATAACTATGGACGTAATGAGGTCAAAAATTTCTTATCCAGTAATGCACTGTATTGGCTTGAACGCTTTGGTGTAGATGGTATTCGCGTAGATGCCGTGGCTTCAATGATCTACCGCGATTACAGCCGTGCGGAGGGCGAGTGGATTCCAAACCAATACGGCGGACGTGAAAACTTAGAAGCCATCGAGTTTTTAAAACACACCAACTGGAAAATTCACAGTGAAATGGCGGGGGCAATTTCCATTGCGGAAGAATCAACTTCTTTTGCAGGCGTAACTCACCCAAGCGAAAACGGCGGATTAGGTTTCAATTTCAAATGGAATATGGGCTGGATGAACGATACTCTGGCTTATATGAAGCTTGACCCAATTTACCGCCAATATCATCACAACAAAATGACCTTTGGAATGGTGTATCAATATAGCGAAAATTTTGTGCTGCCACTTTCGCACGATGAAGTGGTTCACGGTAAATATTCACTTCTTGGCAAAATGCCAGGCGATACGTGGCAAAAATTCGCTAACTTGCGTGCATATTACGGTTATATGTGGGGGTATCCAGGTAAAAAATTGCTCTTTATGGGTAATGAATTTGCTCAAGGCAGAGAATGGAATTACGAAGAAAGTTTAGACTGGTTCTTGCTTGATGAAAATATTGGCGGAGGCTGGCACAAAGGCGTGTTGAAGCTGGTTAAAGACCTCAATCAAATTTATCAAAAAAATCGACCGCTCTTTGAACTTGACAACTCCCCAGAAGGTTTCGATTGGCTTGTCGTTGATGATGCGGCAAATTCTGTGTTCGCCTTTGAACGTCGCAGTTCAAACGGAGAACGCATTATTGTCATCAGTAACTTTACCCCTGTGCCTCGTCACGACTACCGCATCGGCGTGAATATTGCGGGCGAATATGAAGAAATTTTGAATACCGATTCAATGTATTATCAAGGCTCAAATGTGGGCAATTTTGGTTGTGTCGCAAGTGAAAACATCGAAAGCCACGGACGAGAAAATTCGATTTCAGTGTCCATTCCGCCGTTAGCAACAGTTTATTTGAGATTGAAATCAGTAGAGTAATCCGTGGGTATAAATACCCCCACGGTTAGGCATAGGGGTTCCCATTTGGAGAACCAAATAGCGGAATAGAATAGCAAATTACAACCCCAAAGGGGTTGGATTATAACTAACTTAGGGTAACTTGTTACCCTAGGAACAACGAAAGATATGTTTACGATTTACAACAACGGCAATCCTCTTCCAATGGGATACTCACAAGCGGTCGAAAACAACGTGCAAATTACCAATTTCGCCCTGTTTTCCGCTGCGGCAACAGGTGTAGAGCTTTGTCTTTTTGACGAACAAAACCAAGAAACCCGTTTGCCAATGGTGCGTACTGAAAATGTGTGGCATTTGGCGGTAACTGGCGTGAAAACGGGTACGGAATATGGTTTCCGTATTTACGGAGAATTTGCCAATCCGAATAAATTAATGCTCGATCCCTATGCGAAAGCCGTGAATGGTAAACCTGATTTAAGTAGCGAAGAAAGTCGTTCTTGGTTCTTGCTTTCGGATAATTGCGACAACGCACATCTAGCCCCAAGAGCGGTAATTATTTCAGAAGAATTTGATTGGGAAGATGATACTTCCCCCAATACGTCTTGGGCGAAAACCATTGTGTATGAATTACATGTTAAAGGGTTTAGCCAGTTAAATGAGAAAATCCCTGCGGCGTTGCGTGGTACTTATGCGGGATTAGCACATCCCGTGAATTTGGCGTATTTGAAAGAGTTAGGCGTAACCGCAGTGGAGTTGCTGCCTGTAAATTTCCATATCAATGAACCGCACTTACAAGCTCGAGGTTTACAAAATTATTGGGGATACAATCCTTTGGCGATGTTTGCGGTAGAACCTAAATATGCGGCAACAAATAATCCATTGGCTGAATTTAAAGCGATGGTAAAGGCGTTTCACAAAGCGGGTATTGAAGTTATTTTAGATGTGGTATTTAACCATTCCGCAGAATCAGAGCAAACTTACCCAACATTCTGCCAGCGTGGTATTGATGATCAAACTTACTACTGGCGTAACGACAACGGACATTACATCAATTGGACAGGCTGCGGCAATATGCTCAATTTATCCTCTGATGTAGGGCGAAAATGGGTGGTGGATTGCCTGCGTTATTGGGTGGAGCAATGCCACATTGATGGATTCCGTTTTGATTTAGCCACTGTTTTAGGGCGTGATACACCTGATTTCAACTCGTCAGCTCAGCTTTTTACTGACATAAAAAATGAGCCAAGTTTACAAAATATTAAATTGATTGCCGAGCCTTGGGATATTGGACATTACGGTTATCAAGTCGGCAATTTCCCAAGTTATTTTGCCGAATGGAACGACCGATTCCGCGATGATCTCTGCCGTTTCTGGCTATGGAAAAGTGGCGAAATCGGTGCATTTGCAGAACGTTTTGCAGGCTCTAGCGATTTATTTAAGAAAAATGACCGCTTGCCACATACTACACTTAATTTTATTACCGCTCACGATGGTTTTACGCTTAAAGATTTAGTGAGTTACAACCAAAAACATAATGAAGCGAACGGCGAAGAAAATCACGA
>NZ_JAHAHT010000027.1 GCF_018373095.1 Haemophilus parahaemolyticus | reverse complement strand
TAAAAACAACACAGCGGGTGTTAAATTTCGCAAAAACATTAAATAGTCATCACCAATTCTAAATAAAAATTGCAAAAAACTGACTTTCTTCATTACTTATGAATTTTCCAACTTTTCTTGGTTTTCATTAAACGCACTTTGCCATCTTTTGAGACATATCCGCCTTTTACCACATCTAGAACCGTATTTTCTGGCAAATCAGACGAAAACACTTCAATCTGTTGTTTATCTTCTGAAAGAATGCCATAAACCGCTTGGGTTTTATTCGCAGGATCGTCTAGCTTAATATCCGCCACATTAAACACTTGTACACAGGCTTTTTTCAAATAAGAATAAGACTGTCTCGCACTTGGTAAGCAACCGTGAGCATCTGTTTGACCGCCCACAATTGGCATTTCAGCTTGTGGTTGCGCATTGCTACAAGCGGTCAAAATCATCGCTGAAGTTGCAAGAGCTAACGTTTTTTTATCACTTTAGAAAATCTCTTTTAATTTGGATTCATCTAAAACAACATCGCCATTTGGTAATAACAACGCAGGAATGCCTAAATAGCCATTTGCTTTCGAGTTATCAAATTCTGCATTGCTATCGCGTAAACGAATAAATTGTTTGAGATTAGGCAATGAAGTCATAATTTCTACTTCATCGTAATCCACGCCTAAGCGATCCAACTCAGCGACAAATGGCGCGGTATCTGGGCATGTTTCTGCATAAAAAAGAATGGGTTTGCTCATTTTTCTCTCCTAAAGTGCGGTTAAATTTCACCGCACTTTTCACTTCAATAAAGTTAGCTCTTGCGTAATGGTTTCATCGGCTTTTGGAAATAGCCGTGTGTTCAACTTAATTGTCTCAGCAATGTAGAGACAATTTCTTCACTATAGATAACTTACTTTTGCGTTTGTAATTTTTAACCCAACTTGACAAGGTAATACGCAATGTGAAAATCCACATTATTCTTGGCTATCGCTTTCACGGTAATTAGAGTGATGCTAATTTCATCCGTGAAGGATTCGGATAAATTAATTGATTTAGTTGTTGAACCTGTAAATAAGAATATACGTTTATATTCAGCTAAATTTAATCCATCCAAATTATTTAGATTTTCATAATCTATAAAAGCATACTTCATACTTCTTCCTTAATTTTAGTGAGTTTAAAAGTTAAGAAAGGAATTGGAACTTTCTGAAGTTTTTTGACCGCTTGTTATTTGTTCATTTCAGCCAAAGCGGTCGGATTTGGTGTCGGTTCTGCAATTTTGGTTAATTGATTAAATAATTACGCCCTAAACCCATTCAATCGGTTAGTCGCCTTCATAATGCCGTCTTTAAATAGTACTTCCACACAGCGACTTGCTTCATCTACGGCAGAGTTTATTTTTTCTTGGTCTTGTGGAGCAGGTTTACCAAGCACATAACCCGCCACCAAATCTTTATGACCTGGGTGACCAATTCCGATGCGTACACGGTAGAAATTATTGCTGTTGCCGAGGCTTGCAATAATATCTTTCAAGCCATTATGACCGCCGTGTCCACCGCCTTGTTTGATTTTCGCTACACCAGGGGGAAGATCTAACTCATCGTGAGCAACCAAAATTTCTTCAGGTTTAATACGATAAAAATTCGTTAATGCACCCACGGCTTTTCCACTTAAATTCATAAAAGTAGTGGGTACAAGCAAACGAACTTCGCCCTGTGCAGTATTGATTTTTGCTACTTTGCCAAAGTATTTTGCTTCCTCTTTGAGCGAAGCGTTATACATTCTGGCAAGTTCATTCACAAGCCATTCGCCCGCATTGTGGCGAGTGCCTTCATATTTTGCACCTGGGTTGGCAAGTCCAACAATCAATTTAATTTGCGACATAATTTTGGCTTCTATTGGCTGTTAAATAAAAGGCGATATTGTAGGCAATTTGGGTAGATTTCTCAAGGTAAAAAGCAAGCGGTGAGATCTACAAAATCTTTTACAAATTCTACCGCTTGAAATTATGGTTTATCCACTAATACACTAATGGATGTTTGTTCAACAGGCTCTGTTTGGGGCTCTGCTTTTGGATCTTTGCCATATTTGTTGGTAAAACGTTGTCCATCCATAAATAACAAAACACCGAGATAGATAGCGTACATCAATAATGCGAGAGGCACTATAAGACCTGGAATGATGCTCGGATTTGCTTCATTGATATCTATAATGATAAAAGATAAGAATACTATAATTGGCAAACCTAAATAAACTGCAAGTTGCCACCAGCCCGAGAAGCCTAAATCGTGCAGGCGACGAGCCGAAAGGCTAAAATGGGCGAGCGTTGTTACCAAGCTAAAAAGAGAATAAGCAAGTCCAAAAATCAAAGTGCCTGCATTGGTAATTATGCTGATTGCTTCAGATTGGTAGGTTGCCGCTAAAAGATTTCCACCTAAATCGAATACTACTGCAGGAACAATAATAAGAGCTAAGCTGATTAAAAATGAAATCAAGTTAAACCAACCAAATTCTGCCCGACGTGCTCGCCCGCGATAGGTAAATGTTTTTTTGAGTGCTTGGATAAACCAGTTCATATATTTTCCTGAAAATGTGGTGTTATTTATCAATCTTACTTCTCATCAACTCAATCACATCCATAATTGCCTGCGTAGGTGCTGGAAGTTGATGCATTACCCAGCGGAAAAGCTCTGGGTCAGGATAAGTCAACATCTCTGCAAAGGTTTGTTGTTCAGCTTCTGTAAGGCTATCAAAATGATTTTGGTAGAACGGCATAATCATTTTATCTAATTCACGCATCCCGCGACGACACGCCCATTCCAGTTTAAAGCGGTTAATTTCTGCCATTATTTTACTCCTTCCGATCTACTGCACTTCGTTGATACGTAATTCTTTTGGTACTTCAAAGAACATATTTTCTTCTAAGCCTTCAAGCGTTTCAACCTCACCAGCGCCAAGATCTTTTAAGTGTGAAATCACCGATTGTACCAACACCTCAGGTGCTGATGCCCCTGCTGTAATGCCGATGGTTTGCACGCCTTCTAACCAACCTGGATTGATATCTTCAGGTCCATCAATTAGCTGCGATTTTACACCCATACGGCTTGCAAGTTCTGCCAAGCGGTTGGAATTAGATGAATTTTTGGAACCAATCACGAGTACCAATTGCGACTGTTTTGCCAACTCTCGTACCGCTTGCTGGCGATTGGTTGTCGCATAACAAATATCATTTTTACGTGGGCCTTGAATGGCTGGATATTTCTCTTTCAACGCTTCAATCACCCCACTGGTGTCATCAATCGACAGCGTGGTTTGAGTCATAAAAGTGAGTTCATCTTGGTTGGAAACAGGCAAGTTAGCAATATCTTCGACCGATTCCACCAAATAAATTCCGCCCTCTTCGTTATCATACTGCCCCATTGTGCCCAACACTTCAGGGTGCCCTTCGTGCCCGATTAAAATTGCTTTTGTTCCTTTACGGCTCGCACGAGCTACTTGCATATGCACTTTGGTAACAAGCGGGCAAGTGGCATCAAACACTTTCAATCCACGGCGTTTTGCTTCTTGGCGAACTGCTTGAGAAACGCCGTGGGCAGAGAAAATCACAATTGCGTCATCAGGCACTTCGTCCAGCTCTTCCACAAAAATTGCCCCTTTTGCTTTCAAACCGTCCACCACAAAGCGGTTATGTACTACTTCGTGACGCACGTAAATTGGTGCTCCGTGAATTTCAAGGGCAAGTTCAACAATCGAAATTGCACGATCAACACCTGCACAAAACCCTCGTGGGTTGGCTAATAAAATCTTCATTTAATCACTCTTTTTCTTCTTGTTTTCAAAAAATGCGGCTAGCACCAACAAGCCCGCGCCGATCGAAATCGCAATATCTGCCACGTTGAAAGTTGCAAAATGGTAGCCATCCCAATTCCAATAAAAATCAAAAAAATCAACTACATAGCCTTGGCAAACATTTAAGCGGTTGTAAGGTTCATCAGGCGTAAAACCAAGCAAGCTACACTTATCCACAGCACGATCAATCGCATTGCCTAGCGCCCCACCAATAATCAACGAATACGCAACATTTTCCCATTTTTTAACCGCTTGTATCTCTTTATTACGATAGAGCATCACGGTTAAAGCCGCGGAAATTACAACCGCTAAGCTTAAGAAAAAGTACGTTTGCCAACCATCATGATCCGCTAAAAAGCTAAATGCTGCCCCGTAGTTGCGAGCGTAAGTCAGATTAAAAATCGGCAATACGTTCACGCTTTCATAAAAACGGAAATGGGTTACCACCACATATTTCGACCACAAATCACCCACAATCACCGCCAAGCTCAGCCATAGCCAAACTAATCCTGTTTTATGCTTCATCCTTTATAGTGCCTCTTCATTCTCTTCACCCGTACGAATGCGGATTGCACGTTCCACCTCATAGACAAAAATTTTACCGTCGCCAATTTTGCCCGTTTGAGCTACATCCATAATCGCCTCAATGCATCCATCGACTTGTTCATCAAGTACAATCACTTCCACTTTTACTTTTGGCAAGAAATCAATCGCATATTCTGCACCACGATAAAGTTCAGTATGCCCTTTTTGTCTGCCAAAACCTTTCACTTCGGTAACTGTCATCCCTGTAATACCTGCATCAGTCAAGGCTTCGCGCACATCATCCAATTTAAACGGCTTAATAATCGCCTCAATTTTTTTCATCTTTTGCCCTTTTCGGTTATAAATGGGCGTATTGTAGCAAAATTTTGGCGGATCTTTGATATAAATCATTTCGCTACCTACTTCTGATTATAGTATTCCTTGATGACAGGGGTAAAATTCCGACTAATTTAGTTGGTTATTATTTTATAATGAGAGGATTACCTATGTCTTTTGAAATTACTGCTTTTAACACCCGTCCTTTAGGCGAAATCATTGATTACATTCTGCCCAATTTCCACCAAAAACACCGCTCAGAACTTCCTCTATTAATCGAATTAGCAGAAAAAGTAGAAAATCGCCACGCAGATCACCCCGCTTGTCCGAAAGGCTTGGCGGAAGTACTTCGTAAGGTGTATGACGATTTGAGTATGCATATGATGAAAGAAGAACAAGTGTTGTTCCCGCTTATTCAATCAGGTCGTGGAGCAATGGCAGCAGCACCAATTTCAGTGATGGAAGCCGAACACGCAGAAGCACATAACGACTTGGCTGAGATTATTGCTCTCACGCACGAATTTACCCCTCCAGAAGGTGCTTGCACTAGCTGGCAAAATCTATACAACGGCTTAAGAACTTTCTCAACCGATTTAACTAACCACACCGAATTGGAAAATGAAGTGTTATTTGTCAAAGCATTGCGAGGAGATGCGGCTTAAATTTCCTTTATCTTCCCTTGTTGCGAAGACAAGCGAAACTAGCATATGAGATAATCTATAATTTGCTGGAATGGATAGTTTTAAGAATAAGCTATTATTTGGTATAGGATAAAAAGTATCCCTGCCTAAATAATAGCTTTCGTTCTGTCTATTCTACGCAATCCCTTTGTGTCTTAACAGTGCATCAAGGGTTGGTTTACGTCCACGGAAACGTTCGAATAACACCATTGGCTCTTCGGAACCGCCACGGGTTAAGATGCAATCTAAGAAGGCTTGCCCTGTTTGGCGGTTGAAAAT
This sequence comes from Haemophilus parahaemolyticus, assembly GCF_018373095.1. GTDB lineage: Bacteria > Pseudomonadota > Gammaproteobacteria > Enterobacterales > Pasteurellaceae > Haemophilus_A > Haemophilus_A parahaemolyticus_A. The sequence continues at coordinate 14,205 of NZ_JAHAHT010000027.1, read as the reverse complement.
GCCTTCTTCTTCAAATTTTGAGAATGCATCTGCCGACAACACTTCTGCCCATAAGTAGCTGTAATAACCTGCTGCATAACCGCCTGCGAAAATATGGCTAAAGCTGTGCGGGGTACGCACCCATTCAGGTGTTTTTACAACAGCGACATCTTTTTTGACCGCTTGTAAGGTCTCTAACACCAAGCCTTCACGCGGCTGAGCTAAGTGTAAGCGGAAGTCGAATAAACCGAATTCTAACTGACGCAGAACAAACATTGCTGCTTGGAAATTTTTCGCTTTCAGTAACTGCGTGAGTTTCTCTTTCGGCAACGGTTCGCCCGTTTCATAATGCCCTGAAATAAACTGTAAGGCTTCTTCTTCCCAGCACCAATTTTCTAAGAATTGGCTTGGCAATTCCACCGCATCCCACGGCACACCGTTGATGCCCGCCACGTCGCCTACATCAATTTGGGTCAGCATATGGTGAATACCGTGTCCGAATTCATGGAAGAGCGTAGTCACTTCATCGTGGGTGAACAACGCAGGTTTGTCGCCGATTGGCTTGTTGAAGTTACAGGTTAAATACGCCACGGGCTTTTGTAATGAACCATCTGCTAAGCGTTTTTGATTGATACAGTCATCCATCCACGCCCCGCCACGTTTATTTTCACGAGCGTATAAGTCTAAGTAGAACGAGCCGCGCTCTTCGCCTTTTTCGTCATAAATTTGGAAGAAACGCACATCTTCGTGCCAGGTGTCAATGCCAAATTTCTCTTCAATACGTAAGCCAAAAATGCGTTTCATAAGCTCAAATAAGCCTGAAAGTACGCGATCTTCTGGGAAATACGGACGAAGTTCTTCGTCGTTGATAGCATACAACGCTTGTTTTTGTTTCTCACTATAGAAAGCAATATCCCAAGGTTCTAGGGTTTCCACACCGTAGTTTTCTCTAACAAATTTTTTCAATTCGCAAATTTCGTTTTTGCCTTGCTCTTTTGAACGTTTTGCAAGATCTTCCAAGAAATTGACCACTTGTTGCGGGTTTTCCGCCATTTTGGTCGCTAATGAAAGATGAGCATAGGTTTCAAAACCAAGCAATTGTGCCATTTCAAGACGAAGTTTTAATTTCTCCTCAATGTTCGCTGAGTTGTCCCATTTGCCTGCATTTGAACCTTGATCGGAAGCACGGGTGGCGTACTCTTTGTAGAGCATTTCGCGCAATTCGCGGTTTTCACAATAGACTAACACAGGGTAATAGCTTGGGAATTCAAGGGTGAAACGATAGCCCTCTTTACCTTTGCTTTGGGCAGATAATTTTGCCGCTTCTAATGCTGATTCTGGCAAACCTTTAAGCTGTGCCTCGTCTGTCACAACAATATCCCAACCCATTGTTGCATCTAACACGTTATTACTAAATTGTGAGCCGAGCTCTGATAAGCGTGCAGAAACTTCGCCGTAGCGTTTTTGTTTGTCGGCTGGCAATGAAATGCCAGAAAGCTCAAAATCACGCAGGCTATTTTCGACTGCTTTTTTCTGTGCCACAGAATAGGTCGCAAATTCTGGAGACTTTTTGAGCTTCACATAACTTTGATACAAACCTTGGTGTTGCCCTGCCCAAGTGCTGTAATCGGATAATAACGGCAAGCAGGCTTGATAGGCTTCGCGTAATTCAGGCGAGTTCTTCACGCCATTTAAATGCCCGATGGGTGACCACGCACGGTTAAATTTATCACCCGCCATCACTTGTGGCAGATAGAAATTTTCCCAGGTTGGATTGTCGATTTGTGAAACGCGTTCAATAGTTTCACGGCATTCTTTAATCACAGCTTCTACCGCAGGTTGGATATGTTCAGGTTTAATTTGCGAGAATGGCGGCAAGCCTGTGTAGTTGAGTAATGGATTTGACATGGTTATTCCTTATATTTAACTTCCCTCCCTCCGCGAACGGAGAGAGCAAACATTTTTTATTATTCAAAAACTACCATCTGATGATCTTTAAACCGTTGGTAAATTTCTGCCAATTTCTGACCGCTTGGGAGCACCAAATCTGGTGAAAGATCATACATCGGCACGATCACAAATTCGCGGTTTTGCATTTCAATATGTGGCACGGTTAAACGCTCATTTTGGATCTGTTCATCACTATATAAAATGAGATCTAAATCTAGCGTGCGTTCGCCCCAGCGACGAAGTCTCACACGCCCTTGCGAATTCTCTATATGTTGTAGCTTGTCTAATAATTCAAGAGCGGTCAGATTTGTCTCGAATTTTGCGACCGCATTTACATAATCAGGCTGATCTTGCGGGCCAACAGGTTTTGAGCCGTAAAATGGGCTGACTTCAAAGTTAATTGCAAATGCTTGTAACGATTGCACCGCTTGTTTTATCTGATTAAGCGGATCATTGAGGTTTGAACCTAAGGCAACATAAACGGTTTTCATTAGGCATTTACCTCCGCTTTTTTATTCGCAGGTTTTTTACGACGAAATGTTTTGCGGCGGCGTTTTTTCTTGATCTCTTCGTTAGCAAAATTTGGCAGTTTTTTCACCGCTTGCAACATTTCATCACGTTGTTTATCGTTACTGAATTGGAACTCGTGCCACCAAGCAGAGAGTTCGACCAGATCGCCACCTTCGGTTTCGGCACGCATCACGAGTAAATCAAAACCTGCACGGAATTTTTGTACTTCCAAGGTTTGTAGGGCACGCTTAGCTGTGCGTTTAGTCATTTGGAATTGTAACGCCCAAATCTCGCGGATAATGCCCGTGTGACGGCGATGCAATGCCACGGCTTTGCAGCTTTCGTCTAAAATTTCATTTGCAGCAAGCATCATTGAATCGTGCGTATTCAAACCGCCTTCGTTTTTCAACTCATCAATTTTTTCACGCAGCGGATACCAGAATAACGCTGCAAATAAAAATGCAGGGTTCACCGGTAATTTATCGCGAATGCGGTCATCGGTAGACATCAAGGCTCGCTTGATCATTCGCTCCGCATTTGAGTCTTGATGCTCAGTGAAAAACGGCGTGAGCACAGGGAAAAGTTGCTCAAATAAATGATACTCACGCAACAATTCGTACGTTTTAAAACCCGCTCCCGATTGCAAGAGTTTTAACGACTCATCAAAGAGACGTGCGGCAGGAATGTTGCCTAACAACGGTGCAAGGGTTTTAAGTGGTGCTTCGGTCTCTTTGTCCAAGAACATATCCAATTTCGCCATAAAGCGAATTGCACGTAACATTCGCACAGGATCTTCTTGATAACGTTGTGTTGGATCACCTAATAAACGCAATTTACCTGCACGCAGATCTTCAATCCCGTTGAAGAAATCGTAAATTAAATTGTGGCGAGGATCGTAATAGAACGCATTGACGGAGAAATCTCGACGCCCAGCATCTTCAAACAACGTGCCGTAAACGTTATCTCGCAACAGCATTCCTTCATCACTGACTTTAGAGATTTTATCGTTAGTGTAATTTTCATGACCCGCACGGAAAGTGGCAACTTCAAAAATTTCGCGACCATACATAATATGTGCTAAGCGGAAACGGCGTCCCACTAAGCGACATTGACGCCCAAAAATTTTCTGCACCTCTTCAGGGCAAGCATTGGTTGAAATATCAAAATCTTTTGGTTTTTTACCGAGCAATAAATCGCGAACGCAACCGCCTACAATGTAGGCCTCATGGCCTGCACGGTGTAATTTTTCAACAATAGCTAACGCATTTTTCGGGAAATCTTTCGGGCTAATACCATATTGCCCTGCGTGGGTGGTATGTTTTTTATGCAAAATATGGGAGGGTACGCCATCTTGGGCTTTTTTACCTTTGAATGTCGCTCGTTCTATTCGTTTTAGCTCAACAGCAGAACGCGTTGGGCGATTATCAATTTTTTTCTCTGCATAAATAATGACTTCTTCTGCTGATTTTTTTGCTTTTTTAGGACGAGAAAAAAATGATTTAATGTAATTAAAAATAATTCACCTCGTTTAAATTAGGCTAAAAGTAATAACGGAGAATGCGACCATTCTCCGTTGTTTATCTTATAAACCAAGTTGTTTTTCACGGATTTCAGCAAGGGTTTTACAGTCAATACATAAATCTGCAGTTGGGCGAGCTTCAAGGCGTTTTAAGCCAATTTCTATGCCACAAGTTTCACAATAGCCGTAATCATCATCAGAAATTTTATGTAAAGTTTGTTCAATTTTTTTTAATAATTTACGCTCACGATCACGGTTGCGTAATTCTAAATTGAACTCTTCTTCCTGAGTTGCACGGTCTGCAGGGTCTGCGAAGTTAGTCACATCTTCCTGCATTTGGTTTTTCGTGCGAGCGGCTTCATCCATGATTTGAGAATGCCACGCTTTCAGAATTTTAGTGAAGTGCTCTTTTTGAGCATCATTCATATATTCTTCATTCTTTTTCAGTTCGTAAGGTTTTACCCCTGCGAGAGATAATAAACCTAAAGACGTGGTATTGCCCACTGCCATATTACACTCCTGTTAGTTAAGTTACCCCTAGTCCTACCTTAAAAGGAGCAAAAAAGGGGTAGAAAAAAGTATAGGGATTTTTAAGGACGCTATAGATAACAGAAGTTAATACGTTTGGCAAATCTTTTTGCAAAAAAACAGCATTCCTTTCTGTTTTTATTAGTTCTCTCTACTTAAGGTAAAATTGCCCTCTCCCATAAGGGGAAAGGGGGAATGTGTATTACTTACTAACCGCTTTTTGCCAATTTGCCAACCACTGACGAACTAAATCTGCATTAGGCTGTAGTGTTTCCAATACTTTAATTTTCGGCAAAGACGTTAAAAGCGGATCAATCTCACCTGCCACAACAGGCTTCATGATATTCGATTTCGCAATAATTTTTTGCGATTCAGGCTCGTGTAAGAAACGTAAGAATTGCTGAGCAAGCGGTTTTTGTTGGCTGCTTTTTAAAATGGCAGCAAGCTCGACTTGCATCAAATGTCCTTCTTCAAAAATTGCTGCTACATTTTTATTATCATTTTCATACCATTGATGATAAAGCGGTGAAGTAGTGTAACTCAATACCATATCTGCTTCGCCTTTTAAATAGGCACCATAAGTTTCAGACCAGCCTTTACCAACAGTTACTGTGTGTTTTGCTAAGCTTTCCCACCATTTGCTCATCTCGCCTTCTGAAGCAAGCACTTGATTTGCCCATACAAGTAATCCACGCCCTACCGTGCTAGTGCGCGGGTCTTGGTAAATAATGCGTAAATCTTGACGCTCAAAGAGCTCTTTTAACGATTTCGGCGGATTTGTTAATTTCTCTTTATTATAAATGAATGCATATTCGCTGTAATCGTATGGGTAAAAAATGTGGCTTTGCCAAGTGATCGGTAATGCAGTATCTTGTAGGGTTAATTCATTTGCAGCAAACAACCCGCTTTTTTCTGCTTCAGCTTGAGTAAAATTATCGATGCCAACCACAACATCAGCTTTGGTTTTTTTACCTTCTAAACGAACACGATTCAACATTGTTACACCATTATCAAATGGTAAAAAACGCAGATCGCAGTGACACACTTTTTCAAAATTGGCTTCTAATTGCGAAGCAGGGCCATATTTTGAAGCGAACGAATCATAAGTGTAAACATTGAGTACAGGTTTTTCAGTAGCAAAAGCAGAAGTAGCAACGGCTAAACCAATGACAGATAAAGTCAAAGATACAGTTTTCATAATGTTTCCTTTGTTTAAATTTTAAATCAAAGGATTTAAGTCGATCACTCGTCTCAAATCCCTACGCTGAAATTATTCAGTTCAGGTTCTACGGATTGGCTTACACCTCTCAGCATAGATTGTTAATCCTTGCACTCCGATGAGAACAGCACGAATTCTATGCAAAAAAAAAGAGAAATTCAACCGCTTGCAATCGTTTGCTTTTTACTAACAACATTGCTATACTACACTCCTAGTTTTAAACGTAGAAACTAGAAATGAATCTTCATATATTAACTCCTTATACATTGTTTGTTCAGCTACGCATCGTTCTTCGAGGCGTAGCTGTTTTTTTATTCATTTTTCCTTAATTTGATCGAATCGCTTTTTCACAAGCGATTTTTTTTCGCCCAAAATTTACATAAAGGATAGCAAACATGAGCCAATTAATTCGCACATTGAAAGGTCATATTCGTGATGAAATCATTAAAAAAGGTGGCTGGGTAAATGCACACGCTCACGCTGACCGTGCATTCACCATGACCCCAGAAAAAATTACCATCTACCAAAATGCTAATCTACAGCAAAAATGGGACTTAGTGGATGAAGTAAAACGTCAATCCACCGTAGACGACTATTACCGCCGTTTCTCGCAAGCCATTGAGCTGATGATTTCTCAAGGGGTAACCGCATTCGGTACTTTCGTAGATATTGATGGCGTATGTGAAGATCGTGCGATTATTGCCGCTCACAAAGCACGCGAAGTATATAAAAGCGATATCATTTTGAAATTCGCTAACCAAACGTTAAAAGGTGTCATTGAGCCAACCGCAAAAAAATGGTTTGATATTGGCTCAGAAATGGTGGATATGATTGGTGGTTTACCTTATCGTGATGAGTTGGATTATGGCAAAGGTTTAGAAGCGATGGATATTTTGATGGATAAAGCCAAATCACTCGGCAAAATGCTGCACGTACACGTGGATCAATTCAACACACCAAAAGAGAAAGAGACCGAACAACTTTGCGATAAAGCGATTGAACACGGTATGCAAGGTCGTGTAGTGGCAATTCACGGGATTTCTATCGGTGCACATCCTAAAGAATATCGCAAAATGCTCTATCAAAAAATGCGTGATAGTCAAATGATGGTCATTGCTTGCCCAATGGCGTGGATTGATAGCGGTCGTAAAGAAGACTTACAACCGTTCCACAACGCTTTAACCCCAGCCGACGAGCTAATCCCTGAAGGCATTACCGTGGCAATTGGTACAGATAACATCTGTGACTATATGGTACCGCTCTGTGAGGGCGATATGTGGCAAGAATTAAGTCTCCTTTCTGCAGGCTGCCGCTTTACCAACCTTGAAGAGATGTCGAATATCGCCTCAATTAACGGACGTAAGGTGTTGGGGTTACTTTAATCGTCCATTCAAAAAATGGGTTTGCGATAATGCAAACCCATATCTATATTTAGGTAAGTTTAAAGACGCTACAAAATTCTCATTATTCAGCCCAAGCTTCTGGGGTTAATTTTTTCCCAAAATGACTTTCAATTAGCCGTTCTGTAATTGTATGTTCGGGATTTAGAAGAATCTCTTTAGTTGTTCCATATTCTAGAACCTCGCCTTGGTGTATAACTAATAATTTGTCGCTAATATGTTTAATTAAGCCAAGATGTTGTCCAATATAGATAAATGAGAGAGCAAGTCGTTGTTGCAATTCAAGCATCAGATTAATCATCTGTGTTTTCACTGAAAAATCAAGAGAGCTGGATGTGTCATCAATAATTAAAATTTCAGGTTCCAAAATTAGGGCTCTTGCAAGAGCGACACGCTGTTTTTGACTGTTAGAAGCTAGTGAGATAGGAGTAAGTACGTGATCTTTATAAAGTCCAACTAGTTTTAATGTTTGAAAGATGCGTTCGTTACGAGCTTCTTCAGAGAGTTGAGTTGCTGTTCTAAGTGGCGTATCTAAAATTTGTCCAATATTATGGTTAGGATCAAAAGCATCGTTAGGATCTTGAAAGACCATTCGAATGTGCTTGGCTCTAAAGCTATAGTCGCCAAATTCAAGCGGTTTATTTCTAAATAAAATTTGCCCAGAAGTTGGCTTCATTTGCCCAATAATCATTTTGGCTAATGTAGATTTCCCAGAGCCATTTTCACCAATAATAGCCAGAGTTTCACGTCGATTAAGTGTAAAAGAGACATTTTTTACAGCATAGAAATTGTGTTTATGAAAAAGGCTAGTACGTTCAATAAAGTGTTTGCTTAGGTGCTGGATGTCTAAAAGAGCCATAAGAGATCCAATAGTTGAAATATAAATGCTTGCTATCAATAATAAAATCAATTATTTATGATAGCAAGCATCCTATTTTATGATATGGATTATTTTTAGAAATTAGTCAACCAATTTGGTTCCATAGAGATAAGTGTAACCAAATGGACTTTGTTTGTAATCTTGCACACGTTTGCTAGTTGGGGCAAAGTTAATCGAATGAGCCACATTAATCCACGGTGCTTGCTCATTTAAAAGTACCTGTGCTTGTTCGTAAAGTTTGGTACGTTCGCCTTTGTCCGATAAACCAATCGCTTTATCTAATAAAGCATCTAACTCTGGGCTATTAAAACGTGCGTAGTTGCTATTGCCGATGTTTGATGAACCAAATAACGGCGATAAGAAGTTATCAGGATCGCCATTATCACCAGACCAGCCGTAAGTTCCCGCAGTTACTTCGCCTGCTTTGGTACGTTTGATGTAGTCGCCCCATTCATAAGTCACTAATTTCGCTTTTACACCAATTTTTTCCCAGTCCGCTTGAATAATTTCTGACATACGGCGTGGATTCGGGTTAGATGCACGCACCACTGGCTGTACCCAAAGTTCGGTTTCAAAACCATTCGGATAACCCGCTTCAGCTAAAAGTTGTTTCGCTTTTTCGATATTTTGCTCAGACTCTGGCAAACTTGCGTTATAGCCCCAAATTGTCGGTGGTAGTGGACTTTTCGCAGCCACGCCCGCACCTTGATAAACCACATCAATAATCGCTTTTTTATCGACTGCAAGGTTCAAGGCTTGACGCACTTTTACATTATCAAACGGGGCTTTTTCCGTGTTAAATGCCACGTAAGCAATATTTAAACCAGGGTTAGAAAGCAGATTCACTTTCGGATCGGTTTTCATTTTTTCGATGTCGGTCGCATTCGGGAAATCCATTAAATCGCACTGTCCTGCTTGCAATTTCGCATAACGCGTGGTCGCATCTGGCACGATTTCAAAGATCAAGCGGTCGAAATCTGCTTTGCCATTCCAATAATCTTTAAATGCGACATAGCGGCTTGCTTGATCTAATACATAACCTGTAAAGGCAAACGGACCTGTGCCGATTGGCGTGGTATCTACAGTTTCAGGTTTGCCAGCTTTCAACATTGCATCCGCGTATTCAGCTGAATAGATGGAGGTAAAATCCATTCCTAAGCTTGAAAGGAAGGTTGCATCTGGCTTATTCAGCGTAAATTTCACCGTGTTGTCGTCTACTTTTTCAACTGCTTTTAAAAGCGTTGGGAATTTCATCGCTTTGAAGTATGGATAAGTCGCTTTCGACACATTGTGGTATGGATGATTCGGATCTAACTGACGGTTAAACGAGAAAACCACATCATCAGCAGTAAAATCACGACTTGGCGTAAATTCTTTATTTGAGTGGAATTTCACGCCTTTACGTAAATGGAAAGTATAAGTTAAGCTATCTTCTGAAATCTCCCAACTTTCTGCTAAAGCAGGCTCGATTTCGGTTGAACCGCGTTTAAATTCAACTAAGCGATTGTAAACTTGTTGTGAGCTAGCATTGTAAGAGATGCCATCTATCGCTAATGCCGGGCTGAAATATTGTGGCGAACGGCTCACGCAGTTCACAAATGTTTTTTCTGCAGCAGGCTTCGCGGTGGTTTTATTTTCGTTTTTATCATCACAAGCCGCAAGTGCAAAGGCGGCTACTAAAGCGGTGGAAATGGCGGTTAATTTGGTAAATTTCATAAAGACCTCAAAACAGATGAGTGAAAATTGAAGAGAGAGTACCTGTAATTTTAAGATGAGTAAAGAATGATTTGATCGTTTTTATAACGAAAAAGTATAAAAGAGCTAAAGAATTTTGTTATCTTCTTCATATTTTTCACATTTTTTCATTCTTCTAGGAACGTTCCCGTCCACTTCAAACCACAAAAGCGAATAATCTGCATAGTTTATTTTTTATATCAAACAAAATGTTTCTCTTATGGGAAAACAAAAAATTGATCCGTAAAATGTGGATAAGCTGATTATGGCGATTGGCGGGGCGTGAGAACATTGCAACCGTAACTCATAGTATTAGCCATTTATATAGAAGTTCCTACTGAGAAATTAACAAAACCAACTCTTGTTTTTCTTCCGTACTTAAACCTGAAGTTCGCTCTTTGGCGATCAACATCTCTACTCGTTTTTCGACCAATTTATCGTAGAGAAAACCGAGGGTTTCGATAAACTCTTTTTCTAGGTTTTCTGAGGCGACCATATGATCCCAACTCGCTAGCAATTCAAGCGTGCGGAATTGTTCGCTATCTCGCCAATGTTCTAGCAAAGCCCCCATTGAAATGCCGATATTAGCTTGGCAAACTTGGGCTAATTCACAGAATAAGGCAAAGCCAGGTTCGTTCAATTCGCTTAGCGGTGTGAGGTCTGGCACGTGTTTTGCCAACTCTGGATTTTGCAATAATAAAGCAATCAACAAGCGCATTGGGGTGCGTTTGATTTGGTTTGCTTGTGGTTTAGAGACCTCTTTTTGCTGGCGATTTGGCAACATTGCTTCGAGCTGAGCGGGGTCTAAAATGCCTAATTTTTGCCCTAAGATATTGCGAAGGTAAACCCGCAACATTTCGCCTGGAATGCGATTAATAAGCGGAATGGCAAGCGAGGCAAGTTTAGATTTTCCTTCTGGGCTAGATAAATCAACTTGCATCAGTAGGCTATCAAACAGAAAATCGCTCAATGATTTGGAATGTTCCGCCAAATATTGTTCAAAACCCTCTTTGCCTTGGCTTCGTACGAAAGTATCGGGGTCTTCGCCATCTGGCAAAAAGATAAATTTGAGCTGACGACCATCATACAAATATGGTAAGGCATTTTCAAAAGCACGCCAAGCTGCATCACGCCCTGCACGGTCACCATCGTAGCAACAGACAATCTGCTCTGTTACACGGAACATCTGTTGGATTTGTTCACCTGTAGTTGCCGTGCCGAGTGAGGCAACCGCATTCAATACACCAAATTGAGCGAGTGCCACCACGTCCATATAGCCTTCCACCACAAACAAATATTCAGGATTTTCATTAGCTTGTAGAGCTTGGTATAAGCCGTAAAGTTCGTTACCTTTGTGGTAAGTGGCAGATTCGGGTGAGTTGAGGTATTTCGGGCGTTCATCACCCATTACACGCCCGCCAAAGGCAATCACGCGACCACGTTTATCCCGAATTGGAAACATCACGCGATTGCGAAACTTATCATAAATTCGACCGCTTTCATTTTCAGAAACCATCCCTGTGTCGCGTAATTTTTGGGTTTCCTCAGGATTCACACCAAAGCGTTTGAGCACAGCATCATAGCTATTTGGTGCAAAGCCAAGTTCAAATTTAGCGACAATTTCGGACGATAAGCCACGACCTTGCAAGTAACTTTGGCTTGGAATATCGTGTTGTAAATTGTGTTGATAGAAGCGAGTAATTTCTTCAAGTAAACCGTAAAGATCGCGTTTCGTTTTATAACTAATAGGGCGAAAGTTGCCTGATTGACGTACATTCTCTCGAGGGACTTCTAGCCCTTGCATTGCAGCCAGTTCTTCAATTGCTTCAGGAAATTCGAGCTTGTCATACTCCATCAAAAAGCTAATCACATTGCCGTGTGCCCCACAGCCGAAGCAGTGATAGAACTGTTTGGATTGGCTGACGGAAAAAGAAGGTGTTTTTTCGTGATGAAATGGGCAACAGGCTTGATAATCTCGCCCTGCTTTTTTGAGCTTAACACGTTGATTGATTAGATCGACAATATCAGTGCGAGCAATGAGATCATCAATAAACGAACGTGGAATAGTGCCTTTCATTGGTCCTCCATTGCTAAAAGAGTGGAATAAATAAACTAAAACCGTGATTCCTTGCGGTTTCACGGTTTCAGTAAAGATTCAGTGCTTAAAAAGCGAATGAATTAGTATAAACGAGTGTTACGTGCGTTTTCACGAGCATTACGTTTAGCGTGACGTTTTGCTAAAGACGCTTTCTCACGTTTACGAATTGTTGTTGGTTTTTCGTAGAATTCACGAGCACGAACTTCTGCTAATAAACCTGCTTTTTCGCAAGAGCGTTTGAAACGACGTAATGCAACGTCAAATGATTCATTTTCACGAACTTTAATTACTGGCATATGCCATCACCTCAGAAAAATATGATTAAATTAAACCGCACACATTTTTGGCGGCATAGAACTAAAAAAGGTATCCAATTTTAACGCAGGTTAGCAAGGAAGTAAAGAGATGATTTAGGTTCTTTGTAGGTTATCTGTTATACAAAATTTGCACTAAGTTAGTTCTCGTTAAACATTGATTTCATCAAGCGGTGCAAAAACATTCTACTTTTGCATTTTGATTTCGGGTAAAATGCGTTTGATTTTTCATTTAAGGAATTTTTATGTTGATTCGTTCAAACTTTATTCAGACTAAACACTTTACTCTGATGCTTAATTTACTTGTTGCTTTATTTTTTGTCACTGTTTTAGTGCTCAAAAAAGGTTATAGCTATGTACCAATGGTATTAGGTGGCATTAGTGTGATTTATGCTCTTGTATATTTCTTTAAATTTAAACAAAAATGGCAATTAGCAAAAGTAGATAAATGGCTTATTTTTGCTTTTTTATTCTATTTCATTACTTTTATGCTTTCTATTATTATCAACAAAGACAGCTTTAGAGAAATAGATAATCCAAGCCGGATTTTATTATTTATTCCATTGTTACTTTTATTTAGCCAATTCCCTATTAAAATAAAAACGATTTTATATTCGGTTCCAGTAGGTGCAATGATTACTGGCTTGGTTGCGTTATTTCAGAAGTTTCAGCTAGGCTATGATAAGCCATTTCCTGAGATTATGCATATTCAAGCTGGCAATATTGCGATTTCACTTGCAATATATAGCCTTGTGATTGCTATTTATTTTACGGTGAAGAAAGAATATAAATCTGCATTATTTAGTTTTATTGGTGTGATGTTAGCAATGAGCACTAGTGCGTTATCTGGTGCACGCGGTGGTTGGGTGGGGTTGCCCATTGTTTTACTAACGATTTTGTTTCTTTATCGCCAATACATTAGCAAAAAATTAATTTTCTCATTGATTGCGGTTATTGCTATTGGAATCACAACCCTAATCTCTAATCCTAAATTTGGCATTGAGCAGCGTTATAATGATGCTAAATATGATATTTCACAATATATAGAAAATAATAATAAATTGACCTCATTAGGTGCTCGCTTTGATATGTGGGCAAATGCATTGATTGCGATTAAACAAGCACCTTTATTTGGTCATGGTAGCAAAGGATATGAGTTATTTAAATATCAGCAAATTAATACTAAGCAAATGGAAAAAACGACATTGCAATTTAATAGTTTACATAATCAATACTTAGAATCTTGGGTAAAACGAGGTTTCATTGGTTTTATTGGCTTAATATTGGTTACTTTAATTCCATTATTTTATTTCATTCGTAGCTTAAAAGAACAGAATTTAGAAATAAAATGTATCGCAATTTTAGGTATTATTCACGTTTTATCGCACCTCTTTTATTTTACTAGCCAATCATTCTTGGCACATAATTCAGGTTCAATATTTTATTTCTTTATTTGCACTGTGTTTTATAGTTTGATAAGAAAGCAAAATGCATAAATAATAATCCGCACGTTTAATGTGCGGATTATTACTTTTTTCTATAATTGCTGATATATTCTGTTAATTCAGAGGGATTATACGCCCAACCACTTAGCTGCCTTGGTTTTGATTTCGTGAATGAGTGCTGGATTATCTCGTAGTTTTTCGCCATAAGAAGGGACAAGCTGTTTCAACTTCGCTTGTAACTCAGGTTGTTTTTCCACAAAGCATTTTGAGAACACACTTAACATTGCATCAACGGAAGTGGACGCACCTGGCGATGCCCCAAGCAATGCCGCCACGCTTTTATCTTCAGAAGTAATCACTTCTGTACCAAAACAGAGTGAACCGCGTTCGTTAGGTAAATCCTTGATGATCTGCACGCGTTGCCCCGCGATAATCACATCCCAATCTTCGCTTTTCGCCTCTGGATAGAACTCTCGCAAGTCTGCCATTCGTTGTTCCTTGCTTAGCAAAGCTTGCTTAATCAGATAGTATAAAAATGAAGATTGTTGTATTAGACGGGTATACTTTAAATCCGGGAGATATTTCCTGGGAAGAACTGGAAAAGATGGGGCAGCTGACTGTCTATGACC
>NZ_JAHAHT010000156.1 GCF_018373095.1 Haemophilus parahaemolyticus | reverse complement strand
CTGCTTCTAAATAGCTATTGATGCTCCCCATAATCACATGGAAACCAAACGACGTGAAGAAGATAGGAATTGCAGAAATCACTAATAAATTATCTAACGGCACGGAGGTGAGGTTTTCTAATTTAGCTTTTGGAAGCATCATCATTAATACACCAATAAACGCCACAATTTTTCCCATAAAGAGTATGCGGGTTAGGCCATCGACACCTTTAATACCAATCACAACGAAGGCACCTAAAATGAAGGTAAAAATTAAAATCCCGATTTTTAATGCGTTATCTGCCCCTAAATTTTCAGGCAATATCCCTGAAACCAATGAGCCACCACCCGTAATATAAGCAGCTAATAAGGCATAAAGTAAAATTAACAAGCTAGCAGTGGCAAGTACACGCCCTGTGATACCAAAATATTGCTCGGCAAGCGTTGCTACGCCTACATCTTGCTGTTTAGCTGTTTGGTATACTTCCATAAAAAGCAAGCCTGTATAGGTAAGCAATAACCATAAACCAACGAGCAAGACAAGCGTCATTCCAAACCCCATTCCTGCAGAAGTAAGCGGCATCGCCAACATTCCCGCGCCAATGGTCGTGCCCGCAATCATTAAGGCACTGCCCAAAATTTTATTTTTCATAAGATCTCCTGTATATAAGAAGTTAGCATTCTAACAAAGAATGCTCAAAGCAGAATAGTTTTTTATAAATAAATCAAGCATAAAAAAACAAGCGGTCGATTTTGCAAATTTCTTTACAAAATCAACTGCTTAAATCTCTTACTGATAGTGATTACTTAATTTTCAGAAGCAAAAACTATTTAGTTAATGTATGCAATATTATTTCCTTTCCCCTCTCACTAAGAATTGTTACAATGCTTCAAATTCATTCACAAAGAGGCGATTATGCTCACCTATTTTAAAGAACTTTCTCTTAACCGAACTGCTTGGATTTTATTAGCGATTATCGCGTTACTTTTAGAATCAACAGGGCTTTATTTCCAATATGTCATGGGCTTGCAACCTTGTGTAATGTGCGTTTATGAACGTTTAGTCATTAGTGGCTTATTGATTTCAGGCATTATTGGGGCTATTTCTCCTCGCTTAAAACTCACCCGCTATTTTGCAATTATTCTATGGGGGTACAGCGCAATCAAAGGCTTATTCTTAGCCATTCGCCACACTGATTACCAACTTAACCCAGCACCTTGGAATCAGTGCGAATTCAAACCTGATTTTCCGCAAACAATGCCGTTTGACCAGTGGTTCCCACAAATTTTTGCACCAGGCCCTGTTAATTGCAGTGAAAGCCAATGGGAAATGTTAGGTTGGGGAATGCCACAATGGCTAATTCTTGCTTTCGGTTGTTTCACGCTCTTCTTCGTTTTGGTGCTAATTAGCCAATTTAAAAAAAGCAACCCCCAATATCGTTCCGTTTTCAGATAATCGCAAGCGGTAGATTTTCGCAAAAGTTTTGCGAAAATCTACCGCTTTCCTTTTTAAAACTATAGATTAGGAAATTATATGTCAGACACTTCATTCTCAAACTTAGAAACTAAACTTGTCCATGCAGGGCGCAAATCTCGCTATACGCAAGGTTCGGTAAATGCGGTCGTTCAACGTGCTTCATCACTTGTTTTTCCAACCGTTGCGGATAAAAAACACGCGACCAAAAACCGCTACAAAGGTGAGCTCTTTTATGGTCGTCGTGGCACGCTGACTCACTTCGCCCTCCAAGATGCAATGTGTGAGCTTGAAGGCGGTGCAGGTTGCTATCTATATCCTTGTGGGGCAGCAGCGGTAACCAATGCGATTTTGGCTTTTGTGGCACAAGGCGATCACGTTTTAATGACAGGGGCGGCTTACGAACCTACCCAAGATTTCTGCAATGTTATTTTGAAAAATATGGGTGTGGCAACAACCTATTATGATCCGATGATTGGCGAGGGGATTCGTGAGCTCATTCAGCCAAACACAAAGGTGCTTTTCTTAGAAAGTCCTAGCTCACTTACGATGGAAGTGCCTGATATTCCAACTCTCGTGCGAGTGGCTCGTGAAGTGAATCCTGAAATCGTGATTATGATTGATAATACTTGGGGCGGTGGTGTGCTGTTCCCTGCACTTTCACACGGGATCGATATTTCTATTCAAGCAGGTACTAAATATTTAGTTGGGCATTCAGATGTAATGATTGGTACGGCAGTTTCTAACGAACGTTGTTGGGATCAACTCCGAGAACGCTCTTATTTAATGGGGCAAATGGTGGAT
>NZ_JAHAHT010000155.1 GCF_018373095.1 Haemophilus parahaemolyticus | reverse complement strand
GTGATCGGCCACATTGGGACTGAGACACGGCCCAGACTCCTACGGGAGGCAGCAGTGGGGAATATTGCACAATGGGCGAAAGCCTGATGCACAGCACGGTGGTAATTGGCGGGATGACCTATTTCTTCTGGATTAATTGGGATTAATCTTGCTAAATATTGGAGTGGGTAGCTTTCTTTTTAATCCGCGCCACATTCTGAAAATGATAGCGAACCAAATCGAAACGTGATAATATTTCAAGCGTAGAATTTGATGTTCTACGCTCGAAAAAATGGAATTCCACATAACAATAAAAAGCAAAGAGGAAATGAATATGGCAAAAGGTCAATCATTACAAGACCCTTACTTAAATGCACTACGTCGTGAACGTATTCCAGTTTCAATTTATTTAGTCAATGGAATCAAACTACAAGGACAGATCGAATCATTCGACCAATTCGTTATTTTATTGAAAAACACGGTAAGCCAAATGGTTTACAAACACGCGATTTCAACTGTGGTGCCTGCTCGAGCAATATCTCACGGCAATAACCACAATTCACATACCCCAGCGCAAGTGACACAAACCGTTGAAATTGTTGAAAACGTAACGGAATAAGATTATTAACACTTTAAATCTTACTCAAAATGATTTACCAAGCGATGATGAAAATCAGCCGCTTGGTTTCTCTTTTTCTAAAGACCCCAAAAATTCACACCTTGAATACTCGCATCAAGCAGATAAAGCAATTCTGGTTCATCTCTATCTTTCCCAGCAAAAAGATACTGAAAATCTGGCTGAATTTCACACTCTTGCCGAATCAGCGGGCGTAGAAATTTTAAGCACGCTAACCACTTCTCGTTCTAGCCCGCATATTACCTATTTTGTCGGTAAAGGCAAGGCGGAAGAGATTAAACAAGCGGTCGAAAATTTAGGGGCAACCCTCGTGCTGGTTAATCACGAATTAAGCCCTTCACAAACACGGAATTTACAATCGCTATGCAATTGCCGAGTGGTAGATAGAACAGGCTTAATTTTAGATATTTTTGCCCAACGTGCTCGTAGTCACGAAGGAAAATTGCAAGTGGAATTGGCTCAGCTTAAGCATCTTGCAACTCGTCTAGTACGTCGTTTAGGTAATCAAGATCAGCAAAAAGGGGGAGCTGTTGGTTTACGTGGGCCAGGTGAAACTCAGTTGGAAACTGACCGCCGTTTGATTAAAGTTCGCATTCAACAATTGCAAAATCGTTTGGCGAAAGTGAGTAAGCAACGTGAGCAAAATCGCAAAACTCGCCAGAAAGCGGATATTCCTACCATTTCACTTGTGGGTTATACTAATGCGGGTAAATCTAGTCTATTTAATGCAATTACCCAAGCAGGCGTTTATGCTGCTGATCAGCTCTTTGCAACGCTCGATCCAACGCTAAGAAGAATGCAAATTCAAGATGTGGGCACAACAATTCTTGCGGATACCGTCGGTTTTATACGCTTTTTACCGCACGATTTAGTCTCTGCATTTAAATCGACCTTGCAAGAAACTGTTGAAGCCAGCCTCTTATTGCATGTGATTGATGTTGCAGATGAACGCAAAAATGAAAATATCCAAGCGGTAAATCAAGTATTGGAAGAGATTGGTGCTGCAGATATTCCGACTCTCTTGATTTATAACAAAGTAGATAAACTAGATGGCATTCAACCTTTTGTTGAACAAGATGATGAAGGCAAAGTAACCGCGGTTTACCTTTCTGCTCAATCTGGCGAAGGTATCGATCTACTTTTTGAAGCAATCCGTGAACGGTTACGCAACGAATTAGTGCAAGAAACGTTATTTCTCTCTCCAACTGCAGGCAATCTGTACACTCTTTTTAAACAAAAACACGGAATTAAAACTGAGCATTTTAATGAGTTTGGCGATCGCATTATTGACATTGAAATCAATAAAGTTCAATGGAACAAATGGGCGAAGCAATATCCTGAATTGATAGAATGTGTGGAATTAGCGAATTGGGAATTAAAGTTTTAAATATTCTATTTATTAGTAGAAAAAAACACCTTTCTATGTTAAAACTAGGGAGCTTTTTTCGTTAAATTTTTAACAATTTTATTTACAAGGAACATAACAATGTCTTTACAAGCAATTATTGAAGCGGCATTCGAACGTCGTGCAGAAATCACTCCAAAAACTGTGGATGCACAAACGCGTGCAGCAATTGAAGAGGTGATCGAAGGGTTAGACAACGGCACTTACCGCGTGGCGGAAAAAATTGACGGCGAATGGGTTACGCATCAAT
>NZ_JAHAHT010000026.1 GCF_018373095.1 Haemophilus parahaemolyticus | reverse complement strand
CAATTAGTGCAAGTGAATTGCCAAACGCCAGAAATAGAAAAGCTACCTAATTGGTTAGCCACTCGTGCGAAAATGATGGATTTGCAGATTGAGTCTGAAGCAGCACAACTTCTTTGCTATAGCTATGAAGGCAATTTGCTTGCCTTTAAACAGATTCTTCAACAGCTCCAACTGCGTTTTACCGACGGAAAAATTACTCTAAACCGAGTGAAAGAAGTAGTGGAACTTTCTGCTCAATTTACCCCATTTCAATGGATTGATGCTTTACTTGAAGGTAAAACAAGCCGTGCGGTTCACATTCTACAACATCTACAAAATGAAGAAGTACAGCCTGTCGTATTGTTGCGTATTATTCAAAAAGAGCTGTTTATCCTATTAGAAATTACACGTTCACCCACGCCTGTGCTGCCTAATCAACCATTATTTACAGGTAATCTACGCACCGAATTTGACCGCTTGAAAATCTGGCAAAACCGCCGAGCTTTTTATATTCAAGCCTGCCAGCGTTTTACCTACGAAAAATTATATAGACTGATTCAAGACTTAGCCCAGCTTGAAAAAGCAGTGAAGCAAGAATTTAGTGATGATGTATGGATGGAGATAGAAAGGTTTTCGTTAATGTTTAGGTAAGCCTGTTTAAAGGCTATGCTGGATGTTTATTCGCCTTCGCCTGTTCTTCCGCTCGTTTACGGCGAATTTCTTTTGGATCGGCAATTAGTGGGCGATAGATCTCAATTCTATCACCATTTTCTACCACATCCGTCAATTTTGCCAAACGGCTGAAAATGCCGACTTTATTTTGGCGTAAATCAATTTCGGTATATTTTTCCAAAACACCCGATTGCACAATCGCATTTTGGATAGTAATTGGATTTTCTAGCGTGAGTTTTTTCAAAAAATAACGCTCAGGATAAGCATAAACTACTTCTACAACAATTTTTTCTGACATATTAACCTCATAAACAAGCGGTCATATTTTACGTGAACTTTGCAAAATGATAAAGGCAGTCGCTACAACGAAACACTCTTAATTTGCAGATAAACATTCTGTCCTACGCTTAATTGTAAATCATTAAACGCCCAAAGGCTGATGCTTGCCCAAATTTTTTGTCCTTCGACATTTACCTCTACATTTACTTGCTGCGATTGCTGTTGAATTTGGCAAATTTCACCTTGCAAAACATTGCGAATTGAGGTGTTTTGTGGTTTTTCCAATGTAATTGATACATCCCTACTGTTAATGGTAATTCGTATGTTGTCGTTTAGTTGATAGCGTGGTAATTCATTTACCCATAAAGATTGCGTACCTAGTGAAAGCTCTACCATTTGGTAATCGATTTGGTGCAATTTAATCGGTAATTCCAATAAACTTAAATGGTATTGTTCAGGTAACCATTGTTGAAATGCGGAATGCTGCCAAATACTTTTAACCTGATCGAATGCCATAATGTGCCCTTGTTCAATCAAAATCACTTGATCAGCAAGGCGGATAATCTCATCTAGGCTATGAGTCACGTATAAAATCGGGATCTCAAGCTGGCTAGAAAGTTGATCAAGATAGTTCAATAACTCTTGCTTTCTGGGTAAATCAAGGGCAGAGAGTGGTTCATCCATCAACAATATTTCTGGATTACTTAATAAGGCTCGTCCAATCGCCACTCGTTGCTTTTCTCCGCCAGACAAACTGAGCGGGAAACGCTCAAGCAAGTGCTGAATGCCGAGTAATTCCACAATTTGCAAAAAATAGCTTGAATTAAACCGCTTGCAACCATACTTGAGGTTCTTTTCCACGGTATAATGCGGGAAAAGTCGGTGCTCTTGGAATACATAACCAATGTGACGTTTTTCTGGCGGAAGATTGATTTTTTGTTTGCTATCGAACAGCACATTATCATTAAGGGTAATGCTGCCTGATTGTGGAGTGACTAAGCCTGCGACTAGATTAATAAGGCTTGATTTTCCTGCTCCCGAACGTCCGAAAATAGCAGTAACGCCTTTAGCAGGGATATCAATATTAAGGTTCAGCGATAATGCCCCGAGCGTTTTTTTTACATTGATTTTTAACATATAAGCAACCTTCGTGATTATTGAATGCATTATATAATGATTTTTATCACGAATGTTGAAGAAAAAGGATAAAAAATGAGTAGAGTTGATAATTATGAACAACGTTTTGGCGGTATTGGTCGCCTTTATACACCAGAAGGTTTGGCAAAATTGCGTCAATCTCACGTTTGTGTGATTGGCATTGGAGGGGTTGGTTCTTGGGCGGTTGAAGCATTGGCTCGCACAGGGATTGGCAAAATCACGATGATCGATATGGATGATATTTGCGTAACTAACATCAATCGCCAAATTCATGCGATGACGGGCACGGTAGCTCGGCTTAAAACAGAAGCGATGAAAGAGCGTGTGGAAAAAATCAATCCTGAATGCGTAATTGAGATTATTGATGATTTTATTACGCCTGAGAATATTCCCGAATACCTTAATCGAGGCTACGATTATGTGCTTGATGCAATTGATAGCGTGAAAACCAAAGCCGCACTTATTGCTTATTGTAAACGCAATAAAATCAAGTTGATTACTACAGGCGGAGCGGGTGGACAAACAGATCCAAGCCAAATTCAGATTGCAGATTTAAGTAAAACCATTCAAGATCCATTGGCATCGAGAGTAAGATCCTTGCTTAGAAAAGAATATAACTTTAGCCAAAATCCGAAACGTAAATTTGGCGTAGATTGTGTGTTTTCTACTCAGCCACTAATTTTCCCTAAAATGGGGGAAGGTTGTGAAGTTTCTGCTACGATGAATTGTGCCAATGGCTTTGGTGCCGTTACTATGGTTACTGCCACTTTTGGCTTTTTTGCGGTGAGTCGTGTAATAGATAAATTGTTGAGATAATTGAATTTTTTACAGCATAGTCGACAAATTCCTCATTACTCTGTCAGACTATGTCATAAAATTCAAGATGGTTTTGTTATTATCTTCTTTTATATTTTGCTTGGTAGTTATTTATCTTTCATTACTTTTAACTGCAATCATTGAGCCAAAATTAAAGCATTGGAACCAGAGTTCAATTTGACTAAATCCTGCTTCTTGTAATCGTTTTTTGTGAGTTTCAATACTATCGGTAAGCATTACATTTTCCAGTGCAGTGCGTTTTTGGCTCACTTCTAACTCGCTATAGCCATTTGCACGTTTGAAGGTATGGTGCAAATCAATCAGTAATTCATTCATTGTTTCATTTTCAAAGGTAAATTTCTCCGAAAGCACCAAAATTCCATTTGGATTTAAACCTTGGTGGATCTTTTTCAATAAAGCTAAACGATCAGCACGAGGTAAAAATTGCAGAGTAAAATTTAGCACGACCATAGAGGCATTTTTAATTTCTACTTGACGAATATCATCACATAAAATCTCAACAGGTACATCTGAATGATAGGCATTGATATGAGCTCGGCAGCGTTCTACCATTGCAGGCGAGTTATCAATTCCGATGATTTGAGCTTGCTTACCTTGAATATTTCGACGGATAGATAAAATCCCAGCACCGCGAGAGCAGCCTAAATCATAAATATTAGAATGATTGGTCACAAAACGTTGAGCCAACATTCCAATTGCGGTAATGATATTGGAATAGCCAGGCACGGAGCGTTGGATCATATCAGGGAAAACTTCTGCTACGGCTTCATCAAAAGTAAAATCGCCCAATTTTTCAATTGGTGCGGAAAAAATCGTATCTTTCATATTGTTCCTATTTTCTATGAGTTTTTTTCTAAAAATTTCTGAATTGCACGCACAACCGTTTCAGGTTTTTCAGCGTGCACCCAATGATGAGCATTTGCAACAACAAAAGAGGTTGCTTTCGGGAATTGAGCTAAAATCGTTTCCGTATCTTTTGCTTGGATATAATCAGAAGCCCCTCCTTTAATAAAGAGTGTTGGTTTGTCAAAATAGACCGCTTGCCAATCCATAATGTTGAGATAATTCGCTTTAATACTTGTAAGATTAAAGCGAAAATAGTCAGGCTTTTGTGGGTCAAAGGCTTTCAGCATAAATTGTTGTTCGCCTTCATCTTTTACAAACTGACTGAGCACTTTTTTTGCCTCTTGTCGGTTGGCAGGTTTTGCCTCTTTTACCGCAAATAAACCCGAAAAATTAGCGTCATGACGATGCGTTGGGTTTGTGGTTGGGGCAATATCAATTACTACTAATTTATCAATCAATTCTGGTGCAATATGAGCTAATGTCATTGCAGTTTTTCCGCCCATAGAGTGTCCAATAACAATCACATTTGATAATTTGAGGATAAGTAGAAGATTTTTAAGGTCTTCCGCCATCAAAGTGTAATTCATTTCATCTGCGTGAAATGACGCACCGTGATTACGAAGATCTACGCGTAAAATATTAAATTGGTCGGCAAAATTGCGAGCAATAATGCCAAGATTATTCATATCGCCAAACAAGCCGTGTAAAAACACCATTGTTTGGGCATTGGGGTTTTTAGTGGCAGGTTGGAATAGGTGGTTTAGAAGATATTTACTTGTCATAATAATAAAATTTCTGTGCGATTATTAGGTAAAAAAATTGGCAAAATCCCTTTTGCCAAACTAATTTAAGCAGCTTTAATTTCAGTGATGTTTTAATTCTTCAGCCTTTAATTTCCCAATCAACTTCTCATTCGCTGGAGGGAATTGCCCTTCATCTAATTCAGATTGAGCGATCCAGAAACCTTCTTGCCCTTCACGACCAAAAGGTTCACCAACCCACTCTTCAACTAAGAAAAAGTAAAATTCGATAATTTTCGTGGGATATTCAAACTTGAAATGTTCGTAAGGGAATGCACTCAATACTTGAATGCCCGCCTCTTCTTCCAGCTCACGTTTTACTGCCTCTTCTGGCGTTTCATTTAGGTCGATTTTTCCACCAGGAAATTCGAGGGATTGAGCGAAGTCTTGTCCTTCAAGGCGTTGAGCTAAATAAATTTGTCCAAATTCATTGCGGATAATGCCTGCGGCAACTCGAACAATGGGTTTTGACATAATGGTTTTTCTTCCTTTTTAATTGATAAAGTTCATATAGAAGAGCGGTCTAATTCTGCAAATCTTTTACAAAATTAAACCGCTTATACTATTGCTTACGCATATTTCGCTTTACTACCGTGGCAATGTTTGTATTTTTTGCCTGAACCGCAAGGGCAAGGATCATTGCGACTGATATGTAAGTTCGCTAATTGCTCTTCAGTTAGATTGTCCATATCCATTGCCTGTTCGATCTCTGCAGTTTCTTGTGCTTGTTGAGCGGCTTGCTGTTCTGCCTCAACTTCTGCTTGGCTACGCACTTGAATACGGCTTAATACGCTGATAACGTTAATTTTAAGCAAATCCAACATTTCAGTGAACATAGCAAACGACTCTTTTTTGTACTCGTTTTTCGGATCTTTCTGACCATAGCTGCGTAAGTGAATCCCTTTGCGGAGATAATCCATTGCAGAAAGATGTTCTTTCCAAAGTTCATCAAGCGTTTGTAATACGATACCTTTTTCAAAGTTACGCATCACTTCTTCTCCTACAATCGCTTCTTTCGCCTTGTACTCTTCTTTCGCAATGTTCAGAATACGTTCACGTAAGGTCTCTTCGTGCAGATCTGGTTCTTCTAACCAATGTTGAATTGGTAATTTCATTCCGAATTGGCGATCTAAACGCACTTCTAAGCCTTCAATATCCCACATCTCTTCGATAGATTGTGGAGGAACGTACTGGCTAATGATTTGGTTGAAAACATCATCGCGGATGGTTTCCACCATTGACGAAACGTTGTCTGTTTCAAGTAAATAATTACGTTGTTCGTAGATGACTTTACGTTGTTCATTCGCTACATCATCGTATTGAAGTAAGTTTTTACGACCATCAAAGTTATGTGCTTCTACTTTCGCTTGCGCAGAAGCAATCACTTTAGTCAGTAATTTAGATTCCATCGCCTCACATTCCTCAGTAAAGGCTTTACGCATCATATTAAGCTTACCTTCGTTGAGGTAAATACGCATTAAAGGATCGTCCAATGATAAGTAGAAACGTGATGAACCAGGGTCGCCTTGACGGCCTGAACGACCGCGCAATTGGTTGTCGATACGGCGTGATTCGTGGCGTTCTGTCCCGATAATATGTAAACCACCTGCTGCCATTACTGTTTCATAACGCTCTTTCCACGTTGCTTTGATTGCTTCGATTTGCTCTTCGGTTGGATTTTCTAGTTTCGCCACTTCTGCTTTCCAGTTACCGCCCAACACAATATCTGTACCGCGACCCGCCATATTGGTTGCGATGGTTACCGCACCTGGTAAGCCTGCATCGGCGATAATTTCTGCTTCTTGTGCGTGGAATTTCGCATTTAATACGTTGTGTTTAATACCTGCTTTGTCTAATTCGCGAGAAAGTAGCTCTGATTTTTCAACCGATGCTGTCCCTACCAATACTGGTTGATTACGAGCAATGCAATCTTGAATATCTTTGATCACTGCGGCAAATTTTTCTGGCTCGCTTTTGAACATTAAGTCGGTATGGTCTTTACGCAACACAGGTCTATTAGTTGGGATAACCACCGTATTCAAGCCATAAATTTGTTGGAATTCAAAGGCTTCTGTATCTGCTGTACCTGTCATCCCCGCTAATTTTTCATATAAACGGAAGTAGTTTTGGTAAGTGATAGAGGCAACAGTTTGGTTTTCGCCTTGAATATTTACGTGCTCTTTGGCTTCGATCGCTTGGTGTAAGCCATCAGACCAACGACGTCCCGCCATTGTACGGCCTGTATGCTCATCGATAATCACGATTTCGCCATTTTCAACAATATAATCCACGTCTTTTTCAAACAATTTGTGTGCACGTAATGCCGCATAGGTGTGATGTAACAATGCAATGCGAGCTGGCTGATAAAGGCTCTCGCCCTCTTGCATCAAACCCATTTGGGTTAAGATGTTTTCCACTTTCACCATACCGCGTTCGGTTAAGTGTGCTTGTTTGTTTTTTAAGTCAAGCGTGTAGTCGCCTTCACCCGTATATTCATCGCTATCTTCTTTTTCTTGGAAAGTTAGATGCGGAATGACTTGGTCAATCGCTTGATAAATTTGGGTCGCATCTTCCGCAGGCCCTGAAATAATTAATGGCGTACGTGCTTCATCGATTAAGATTGAGTCCACCTCATCCACCAACGCATAATGCAATTCACGTTGGAAACGTTCATTTTTATCGTGAGCGAGGTTGTCGCGTAAGTAGTCGAAACCTAATTCGCTGTTGGTTGAATAAGTAATGTCAGCTTTGTAAGCTTCACGTTTATCTACTGGCAACATACCTGGTACGTTCACGGCAACGCTCATTCCCAAAAATTCAAATAATGGGCGGTTAGTTTCCGCGTCGCGTCGTGCTAAGTAATCGTTCACGGTCACGACATGTACGCCTTTGCCTGTTAATGCGTTTAAGTAGCAAGGCAATGTCGCCGTTAAGGTTTTACCCTCACCTGTACGCATTTCTGCGATATTGCGGTCAGTCAATACCATCCCGCCAATCAATTGCACATCAAAGTGACGCATTCCCATCACTCGTTTACTCGCTTCACGCACGGTTGCGAACGCTTCTGGCAAAATCGCTTGTAAAGTTTCGCCGTTAGCTAAACGCTCTTTAAATTCAGCTGTTTTTGCTTTTAATTGTTCGTCTGAAAGCTGTTCAAAGCTGGGTTCTAATTTATTGATTTTTGCAACGGTTTTACGTAAACGTTTTAATGTACGATCGTTGCTTGAACCAAAAATCGCAGTTAATACTTTTGAAATCATTGTTTATCCTTATTTTATTTGAGTGAATACATAAAAATTAAGCGATAAACAACATAGGGCCTGCTCGAATAGGATGGTTTAAATCACCATCAAAATGGAAAGCTTTTGCAAAAAATAGGGGGATTTCGACCGCTTGCACTTCATTTGTAGGGCTTTCAGGTTTAATTTCTGCTAGAAACAAGTGCTGTTCTTGTTTAGTTTCTTCAGTAATAGCTTGAACAAGCGGTTGATTTAGGATGGTTTGTTCACTTTCAGGGTAAGGCTGAATTTCAGGCAACGAAAAAATCGCAAGAATTCCTAAAAGGAACTGCGACAATAATGGTTTGCGATGAAAGTGATTAAATAAACTCATTAAAAATACCTAAAAAATCAGGTGGTATTATATGTTAATTTGCCTAGAAAGGCTAAGTTAATGCGGTCAAGTTATGTAAATTCAAGTTAATTTTAGCGGTTATTTGTGCAATCCGCTTAAAATGGCACATTCTGGATTGTCATTTCCGCAACAAGTTTTGTTCCAACCTTTCAATAACGTCAGCATCTGCTGTAAATCTTGGATTTTCTGTTCCAACGCTAAAATATGTTGCTCGGTAAGCTGTTTTACTTCGCGACTGGTACGATGCGGGTCATCATTTAATGCTAATAAATGTGTGATTTGAGCTAAAGAGAACCCCACTTTGCGTGCATTACAAATAAAATGCAATCGTTCCAAATCAGCTTCGGTATAAATACGATAGCCTGATTCACTTCGACAAGCTCTCGGTAATAAGCCCGCTTTTTCATAATCACGAATTTGTTTGGCGGAAAGCCCCGTTTTTTTCGATGCTTGACTAATATTCATTTTTCTTCTTGACTTTAACCTATGGTTAAGGTTTAGCATATACCCCATCTTTTGATTTGTCATTCACTATTTAACAGGAGTTTATTATGGCTATCATCTTAAAATTAGACGGTTTACATTGTGGAAACTGCGTGAAAAGCGTAGAAAAAGCCTTGCGTGAAGTTGCAGGCGTGGAAAGCGTGAGTGTTTCTCTCGAACCACAACAAGCGGTTGTTGAAGGCAATCCTGAACCAAAAGCATTGATTGATGCAGTAGATGAAATGGGTTTTGAAGCGACTTTGTAATAAGGAGGGAGACAATGTCTAACTCAGAAACCCAACTTTTAATTAGTGGCATGCATTGTGCCGCTTGTGTTCGCCGTGTTGAAAAAGCACTTGGCAAAGTTGAAGGAGTCAATTTTGCCTCAGTCAATCTTGCCGATCAAACTGCCTTCGTAGAGGGGAATGCCGATCCTCAAGCGATGGTTCAAGCAGTCGAAAAAATGGGCTTTGGTGCAGAAATGTTGGAAAGCGAAGAAGAACGTCGTACTAAACAACAAGCACAAACCAAAGCCATTTTAAGTCATAAAAAATGGCAGTTTTCATGGGCATTAATTGTCGGTTTTGGCTTAATGGTTGTGGGAATGTTTATCGGTATGATGGTCACTGAACGCAATCATCTTACTTGGTTTGCACTTGCCTTTGTTAGCCTTACGACAATGTATTTTTCAGGTAAAGATTTCTTTATCGGTGCGTGGAAAAGCTTGCAAAACCGTGCGGCAAATATGGACACGCTCGTTGCGGTGAGCACAGGTGTCGCATGGTTTTATTCGTTCAGTTTGTTGCTTTTCCCACAGGAGCACGCCCACGTCTATTTTGAAGCCAGTGTGATGATTTTAGGCTTTATTAATTTAGGCAAATTTTTAGAGCTAAAAGCAAAACAACGCTCATCGCTTGCCCTTGAGAAATTGCTTGATTTAGCCCCAAAACAAGCGGTCATTTTTGAAGAGGGGATTGCAAAAACTATTCCCGTGAAAGGCATTAAACCTGAAATGTTGGTGCAAGCCTTGACGGGCGACCGACTTGCGGTTGATGGCATATTAACCGAAGGCGTGATTTGGGTGGACGAATCGATGCTCACAGGTGAAGCCTTGCCTGTTGAGAAAAAAGTAGGCGATAAAGTCCACGCTGGTACGCTCATTCAAGACGGTTCTGGTATTTACAAAGCCGAGCAAGTAGGCTCACAAACCGCATTAGCACGGGTCATCAACGCCGTTCGCCACGCACAAAGTAGTAAACCGCCATTAGCACACTTGGTCGATAAAATCGCTTCTGTTTTTGTGCCTGTCGTCGTTACGATTGCGTTAATCGCTGCCTTGATTTGGTTGGCTCTTGGCAAAGACTTTGCCTTTGCGTTATCTGTCTTTACTACAGTGCTGATTATTGCTTGCCCTTGTGCTCTTGGTTTGGCGATTCCGCTGTCTACTATCGCAGGCGTTGCACGTGCTGCAGAAATGGGCGTATTGGTTAAAAATATTGATGCTTTGCAAGCCAGCAGTGAAATCGATACGCTCGTGTTTGATAAAACAGGAACGCTTACCACTGGTGAGATGACCGTAACCCAATTTACCGCCTTGCAAGGAAATGAAAACGAAATATTGGGCTTAGCCAAAAGTTTGGAACAGCAGGCTTCTCATCCAATTGCTAAAGCCATTGTGCGATTTGCCGAACAAGCAGAAAACCTTGAAATCAGCAATATCAATGTGGTGAAAGGCTTAGGTATTGCGGGTGAATGGAATGGTCAGATGGTCAAAATGGGAAATTTAGCGTTCTTGGAACTTGATGAGCGGTTGATTTCTTCACTTAATTTGCAAGCCCATAATGGTTCAACTCAAATTTATTTAAGCGTGAACAACCAGCTCGCGGCAGTCTTCACACTTGCGGATGAATTGCGAGCAGAAAGTAAAACCGTCATCGCAAAATTCCAAGCGGAAGGCTATCAATGCTATATGCTCACGGGCGATAGAAAAGCGACAGCCGATTATTTCGCCAAAGAGTTAGGCTTAAATGGTGTAATTGCAGATGTCTTGCCAGAGCAAAAAGCAGAGAAAATTCAGCAATTGCAACAGCAAGGTAAAATTGTAGCGATGGTCGGCGATGGCATTAACGATGCACCTGCTCTAGCCCAAGCTCACGTAGGGATTGTGATGCATTCAGGCTCAGATATTGCGATTGAAACTGCCGATCTGTCTCTGTTACGTTCAGGGCTTGAACCGATTGCAGACATTCTGCCGTTCTCAAAACGTGTGCTGCGTAATATGAAACAGAGCCTGACAGGGGCATTTTTCTACAATGTGATTGCCATCCCTGTTGCTGCGGGTGTACTTTATCCTTTCACAGGCACACTACTCAACCCAATGATTGCCGCTATTGCGATGACGATGTCATCTATTACGGTGGTGTTGAACAGTCAGCGGTTGTTGAGATAAAAAGAAAAAGCATAATAGACAAAAAATAACAAATTTATCTATTATGTTATTTCTAGCAAATATATGGCATATAAGACAAAAACCTCGCAAATTAAATCGTTTACGAGGTTTTTTTAATCATATAAGCTAGTTTTACTTAAAGTTTTTCAACTAACTGCACCGCATAACCAATATAGCTTGCTGGTGTCATCTCTTTTAAGCGAGCTTTTTCTGCTTCTGGTAAGCTTAAGCCATCAATAAACTTACGCATTGCTTCGCCTGTTACACGTTTGCCGCGGGTGAGTTCTTTTAATTTCTCATACGGTTTTTCGATGCCGTAGCGACGCATTACTGTTTGGATTGGTTCTGCTAATACTTCCCAGTTTTGGTCTAACTCATCGCATAAATGCTGTTCATTTACTTCTAATTTGCTGATGCCTTTTAAAGTTGAAGCATACGCAATTAATGCATAGCCTAAGCCGACACCTAAGTTACGTAATACGGTTGAGTCGGTTAAGTCTCGTTGCCAGCGAGAGATTGGCAATTTTTGACCTAAATGGCTCATAATTGCATTCGCTAAGCCTAAGTTACCTTCTGAGTTTTCAAAGTCAATTGGATTTACTTTGTGTGGCATGGTTGAAGAACCAATTTCACCTGCAATTGTGCGTTGTTTGAAATGGTTTAACGCAATGTAACCCCACATATCACGATCGAAATCGATCACGATAGTGTTGAAACGTGCAACACAGTCGAAGAATTCTGCGATGTAATCGTGCGGTTCAATTTGAGTGGTATACGGATTCCAAGTAACGCCTAAAGATTGTTCAATAAACTCTTGGCTGAAAGTATGCCAATCAATATCTGGATAAGCAGATAAATGGGCATTATAGTTACCTACTGCACCGTTAATTTTAGCCAAGATCTCTAAATTTTCGAGCTGTTTATATTGCCGTTTTAAGCGGTAAGCCACGTTTGCCATCTCTTTACCGATGGTTGTTGGGCTGGCTGGCTGACCGTGTGTGCGAGAAAGTAATGGAATGTTTTTGTAACGCTCCGCAAGCTCAACCACTGTATCAATCACTTTTTTCCATTCTGGTAATAGCACTTCTTCACGAGCCGTTTTTAACATCAATGCGTGTGAGGTGTTGTTAATATCTTCTGATGTACAAGCAAAGTGGATAAATTCATTGATTTCTTGAAGCTCAGGTAAAGATTCACATTTTTCTTTTAAGAAATATTCCACTGCTTTTACATCGTGGTTGGTGGTGCGTTCAATGGTTTTGATACGGTTTGCATCTTCAATAGAAAAATTCGCCACAATGTCATTAAGGTAATCGTTTGCTTT
This sequence comes from Haemophilus parahaemolyticus, assembly GCF_018373095.1. Classification (GTDB taxonomy): domain Bacteria; phylum Pseudomonadota; class Gammaproteobacteria; order Enterobacterales; family Pasteurellaceae; genus Haemophilus_A; species Haemophilus_A parahaemolyticus_A. The sequence goes on along the minus strand of NZ_JAHAHT010000026.1, from coordinate 7,930 downwards.
TTTAGATAAAGCTGGAACTTCCTCAATTTGTGCGTGAGAAGCGAGTTTTTGTAACCAACGAACCTCTACCGTCACTCGGAATTTTAATAAACCAAATTCACTAAAAATAGGGCGAAGGGCTGCCACTTTGTCTTGATAACGACCATCAATTGGGGACAATGCTGTTAAAGCGTTAAGTTCCATTAAGATTTCTCCGTAATAAGATGAAATAAAATAAAGCCAAAGATATAACCCGTGAAATATAGCATTTTTTTACACATATTTCACGGGCTAAATAAAAGAGAGCTAATTTTAGGCTAAACGTTCTCTCAACGCTTTACCTATTTCCGCTAAACTTCTTACACAAGTAACACCCGCTGCTTCTAAGGCTTGGAACTTCTCTTCTGCCGTGCCTTTTCCACCACTGATAATTGCACCCGCGTGCCCCATTCGTTTGCCTTTCGGGGCAGTTGCACCTGCAATATAGCTTACTACGGGTTTGGTTACGTGTGCTTTTATAAATTGAGCCGCTTCTTCTTCCGCAGAACCGCCAATTTCGCCAATCATCACTATAGCTTCGGTTTCTGGATCATCTTGGAACAGACGTAAAATATCAATAAAACTGGAACCTGGAATCGGGTCACCGCCAATGCCAACGCAAGTGGATTGCCCAAAGCCTTCGTCTGTCGTCTGTTTTACCGCTTCATAGGTCAGCGTGCCTGAACGCGATACAATACCAATTTTGCCTTTTTTATGAATATTGGCAGGCATAATCCCCATTTTGCATTCATCAGGCGTAATCACACCAGGGCAATTTGGACCAATCATTCGCACGCCTGTTTCGCTTAACTTCTGTTTTACCACAAGCATATCAAGGGTTGGAATGCCTTCAGTAATACACACAATCAGCTGAACACCTGCATCAATAGCCTCTAAAATCGCATCTTTACAACCGCTGGCAGGTACGTAAATAATGGTTGCAGTTGCCCCTGTTTTTTCGACCGCTTCTCGCACTGTATTAAACACAGGCAAGCCTAAATGTGTTGTGTCACCTTTATTTGGTGAAACGCCTCCCACTAATTGCGTGCCGTAGGCTAAAGCCTGCTCGCTGTGAAATGTGCCTTGACTGCCCGTGAAACCTTGGCAAATCACTCTCGTATTTTTATCAATTAAAATCGCCATTTTATATCCTTTCTCTTTTTTAGTCTTTACGCTTGATTTGCAAAATTTACGGCAGAAATCGCCGCTTGTGTTAAGGTTTCAGCTACTGCTAGATTCAGCCCGCTTTGAGCTAAAATGGCTCTGCCTTGTTCCGCATTCGTACCTTCTAAACGCACGACTACAGGGACTTTTACGCCCACTTCATTCACCGCAGAAATAATCCCCTCGGCAATCAGATCACAGCGTACAATGCCGCCAAAAATATTAACAAGCACTGCTTTTACTTGGCTGTCGGATAAAATCAATTTAAATGCTTCAGCAACACGTTCTTTAGTTGCACCTCCGCCCACATCAAGGAAATTCGCAGGTTCGCCACCTTGTAATTTGATCATATCCATGGTTCCCATCGCAAGCCCTGCACCATTTACCATACAGCCGATATTGCCGTTCAGAGCGACGTAATTCAATTCCCATTGAGAAGCATAGGCTTCACGCGGATCTTCTTGGCTTTCATCTTCAAGTGCTTTCAGTTCAGGGTGACGATAAAGAGCATTGTTGTCAATAACCGCTTTGGCATCTAAACAGATGAGGTTTTGCTGTTTGGTCACCACCAACGGGTTCACTTCAAGCAAAGCAAGATCTTTTTCAAGGAATAATTTGGCAAGGTTAAGGAAAATCGCGGTAAATTGTTTGATTTCTATGCCTTTTAAACCAAGCTTAAAGGCAAGTTCACGTGCTTGGAAAGGTTGAGCGTTAGTGAGAGGATCGAGGTGGATTTTATGGATAAGTTCTGGTGTGTTTTTAGCAATTTCTTCAATCTCCATTCCGCCCGCACTGGATGCCATAAACACCACTTTTTGCGAGCTACGGTCAATCACTGCCCCAAGATAAAGTTCACGCTCAATCTCGCAAGTTTCTTCCACATAAATGGTATTTACGGGTAAGCCTTTGCTATCGGTTTGGAAGGTCACCATTCTTTTGCCTAACCATTGTTCCGCAAACTGGCGAGCTTGCTCGGCATTTTTTACTAACTTCACCCCACCGGCTTTACCCCGTCCACCTGCGTGGATTTGGCATTTTACGGCAAAAATATCACCGCTTAGCTGGCTGAGAGCTTGCTCTGTTTCTTCAATAGAATGGCAGGCAATGCCTCGATTGATAGGTAACCCGTATTGGCTAAAGAGTTGTTTTGCTTGATGTTCGTGTAGATTCATTTAACTTCCTTTTAAGTTTAAAAAACTTTTTAAAATCAAATAGTTGAAAATTTAAAAATTTTCAAATCTTTTAAGAGTGATAAAATAGCAATTGTATTTTTTTGATGATCAGTTTTGTTTTTGTAATTTTACAATCTCTAATAATGTCACGTAAATAATGTCTTTCATTGTCCTGTAAGCACGGCGAAATAGTTAAAAGTTAAGCCGAATTGCACAATCCTATCGTCTAATAAGGCATCAATCTTGCCAACTTGATTACTAAGGAATTCAAAGCTGTTCATGTTTTTTCTTTCTTTAGGATAATTGGCAGGATTTTAGCATTTTAAGGGAATGTGTAAAATGGTCTTGAAAATGACTTTAAAACAAGACTGCAATTTTTAAACAATGGCTTGATAATTTAAAAGACTTGCGAGCAAGGGCAAAAATTCAAACCAGAATTAAGCGGTTGCAGATGGGTAATTCTGAATTACGTATTACGGATGGCAAAGGTTATCGGATTTATTTGAAAAACCAGAATGGCGTGATTGTGATTTTACTTTGTGCGAGCGATAAAGCTAGTCAAGAGAATGATATTAAAAAGGTGAAAGCCTTAGCGAAAGAATTAGGAGTGTAATATGGTTGAATTATAAGATTTTGAAATGGCGGAACATTTGAGAAGTGAAGAGGAAATCCAACTTTATTTAAATGAGGTGCTGAAAGAGTATAATGTGGATTTGATTTTGTCTGCCCTTGGTGATATTACGAAAGCTTGTAATATGAGCTGAATTGCTAGGGAAGCTGGCGTAAGCCGTGAGGGGTTATACAAAGCCTTTTCAGGCAAGGGAAATCCAACCTTTTCAACCGTATTAAAAGTGATGCGAGCGTTGAATTTAACTTTTGAAGTAAAACAAGCTACCCACGCCTAATTGACCCCTCTTCGGAGAGTTTTATTTTGCAAAAAATTGGCGGAATTTGACCGCTTGCCTTGTCTTCGACAAAGGCTTTGGTGAGTAACCACGCCATCAGACGTGGATTTTCCTTTCACGTCTGACATAGAAAATCCTTAAAACAACTTGTGAAAACTTATAAATCTTATAAAATGCTCTTCATAAACAATTGGTCTTATTACTATGAAAGAACTCATCTACCAACCGAAAGCATTAAAGCAATTAAGAAAAATCCCGAGCAAAGCCCACATTATTGAGAAATGCGAAATGCTCAAAAATTTTCCTGATTGCACTAACATTAAGGCATTAACAAACCATACTTATGAATATCGTTATCGAGTTGGCGATTACCGAATTTTCTTTAATATCGTAGGTAATACAATGAGCATTGTTTCTATTAAAGAGGTTAAAAAAAGAGATGAACGCACTTACTAATATCCAATATATCAATAATGAGCAGGGCGTACCTGCTTTTGCTGTACTCCCTATTGCTACCCTTAATTGGCTCAAACAAAAAGCCAACTTTGCCGATCCGCTTGAAACAGGAATTCCAGAAGCGGTCGCTAAATTGGCTTTATTGAATGATTACTCTGCTCTTCGAGCGTGGCGTGAACACTTAGGTTTAACCCAAGCTGAAGTTGCAAGCCGTTTAGGCATTTCTCAAGCTGCTTATTCACAACACGAAAATTCACAGACCTTGCGGAAAACAACTCGCATAAAAATGGCAAATGCTCTTGGCATCAATCCAAGTCAATTAGATTTCTAAACAAAAGCCCCTATTGGGCTTTTGTTCGGTCGAGCTTAAGCCCACAGGAACGCTGAAAATCGGTTATGTACACTCTCCGACTCCCTCCTCCGATAGTGTCTAGCACTAATCCCGTCTTCAATCTTTTCTGCTTTCCACATACTCACGCACCCTATCCACTTTATTTGCACACAATCTCAACTCTTATTTCAACAACAACGTATAATCTTTTTCTTTTGGCTTGGCATTATTGATTTCTGAACTGCTTAATGGTTTTACCGAAACCACCATATAATCCCCTTTGGTATTACAAAATAGGAAAAATAATAAGTGATTTTGGTATTATGTCAGCTTTTTGATATTACAAATAGAAAAATCACTTAAAATACTTACTAAATATAATACCAAATTTATAAGATTTGATAGGGATTGAGAGAGTTAAAACGGATAATAGCTTGATTTAACTAAATAAAAACCCTCATTTGAGAGGGTTTGATATGGTTTGAAATAAATATATGGTGCGACTAGCTGGACTCGAACCAGTGACCCCCACCATGTCAAGGTGGTGCTCTAACCAACTGAGCTATAGTCGCATGAATACTTTATATTCTATTGAAAAAGAGATTTGAATGCAAGCCTTTTCTGTTGCAAGCGGTGCTTTTTAGAGCAAATCTTGCATCCTGTTAGTTCTTAAATAGATCGCTTTATAGATCGTCAATTACCACATAGATTTTTGACACTGGGCCATGTACGCCAACAACTTTGATCAACTCAATATCTGCGGTCGCACTTGGACCAGAGATGATATTGATACAAGACGGCATACGTTCGCCTGCTTGTGCTTTTTCGTGCAGAATTTGGGCTAATTGTGCCACACGCGGTAATACTTTGCTTTTACGCACAACTACTATAGAGGTGGTTGGGAGCAAGCTAGTTGAGCGTCCGTTATCTTTGGTGGCAAATAACACAATACCGCCCGATTCCGCTAAGCCATATTCTCCATGGACAATACCGATGTTGGCTGCAGCAGATTTTTCGATGTTCTCTTCATCTTTGCTAAAATCCCATACATAGCTGTCGAAGTTTGCTTTTACAGCATCAGTAATGCCAAGCTCTGCCAAGCGTACATCGTTATTTAACACTACACTACCACCGCCATATTTTTGGCAGACATTTAGCACCGCTTGTGCTACATCAGCTTCTTTGGTTTCCACCACATCAACCAACAATACTTTAGCAAAACTTATAAATTCGTTACACAACTCTTGTTGTGAAAGGTGCGTTAAACGGGTTGTTGGGTGATCGTTTACTGGAGCTTCCATTTGATCTGGTACGAGTTTGCGTTCACGCCCCATTTTCGCCGCTAATTTATTTAAGAAATTCTCTCTGTTTTCTAGGTTCATTTTTATGTCCTTAGTTATGATGAAAATAGATGCAAAGTTTCTCTCTCCCATAAGGGGAGAGAGCTTGAGCATCTAATTACTTACGTTTCGCAAACCACTCGCGGAAGCTTTCGCCTTCAGGGGTTGGTAAATCACGTGCTTTTGTCCATTCACCTAATGCACCTGCTTGAATTGGCGCTTTACCATTGCGGATCAGTTTACCCATCAATTTGGCACCCACTTTCACGCTGGCATTCCACACGGCTGGGTGTGAGTTAGCAAAGGTGAAGCCTTTAATTTCAATTTGTTCAAGTTTCGGTGTGCAACCTTCTTCCACCAATTTCTCACGGTGTTTTAAGATAAGTTGTGCCAGTGGAATTTTTACAGGACAAACGCTATTACACGCATTACAAAGTGAACAAGCATAAGGTAACTCTTTGAATTCATCGTAACCACCAAGTAACGGAGATATTACCGCTCCGATTGGTCCTGGATAGATTGACCCATAACCGTGACCGCCGATTTGGCGATACGCAGGGCAAGTGTTCAAGCACGCACCACAACGGATACAACGTAAAACTTCTTCAAATTCGCTTTCTAAAATTTTAGAACGACCGTTATCAACGATAACTAAGTGGAAATCTTCAGGACCATCAACTTCGCCTTCTAAGCGAGGGCCAGTTAACCAAGTATTATATGCTGTTAATTTTGCACCTACCGCACTACGGCAAAGCATGGTGATTAACACGTCCACTTCTTTGAACGTTGGGGCAATACGCTCCATTCCCATTACTGCGATATGTGTTTTTGGCACTGTGGTGGCTAAACGTAAGTTACCTTCATTCGTTACCAAGCAGACAGAACCTGTTTCTGGCACAGCAAAGTTACAACCTGAAATCCCAATATCGGCTTCTAAAAAATCTTTGCGTAAGGTTTTACGCACAAAAGCGTTCATCTCTTCTGGTTGTTCACTGCCTTCATAACCTAAAACTTCATGCAATTCTTTACGAATACGGTGGCGATCTTTGTGAATTGCAGGCACAACAATGTGAGAAGGTTTATCACCCACGATTTGTAGTAAGTATTCGCCTAAGTCGGTTTCCACCACTTTGATGCCTTCTGCTTCTAAAACGTGGTTCATCCCGATTTCTTCAGTCACCATTGATTTTGATTTCACAATGGTTTTCGCCTTTTTTTCTAATGCAACTTGGCGAATATAAGCGGTCGCTTCTTCTGCAGTTTCTGCAAAAAAGACTTTCCCTCCATTTTGAGTCACTTTTTCGCTTAATTGGTAAAGGTATGCGTCTAAGTTCGCTAAAACGTGGTTACGGAATTGTTTAGAAAGCTCTCGCCACTCTTCCCAGTTGCCTAATTCGTCCACCATTTTTTGGCGGTTTGCACCGATAGTTTCTTGTGCTTTTACTACCGCTTTACGCATAATTTCGTTATTAACTTGTTGTTCTACACGTTGTTTAAACGGCAAGTGACTGGTTTGTAAATGTGACATCTTACGCTTCTCCTTCTTCTTGCATTAGCACTTCTGCGATGTGCATTACTTTTACGTTTTTACCTTCACGACTTAAACGACCTGCAATGTTCATTAAGCAGCTGACATCTGCACCGACTAAATAGTCTGGCTCTACTTCTGAGATATTCACGACTTTTTCTGTTACCATTTCACCTGAAATTTCTGCCATTTTTACCGAGAATGTACCACCAAAACCACAGCAGGTTTGTTGGTTATGGATTGGTAAAAGTTCTAACCCTTTTACATTCTGAAGCAGGGTTAATGGCTCATTCACCACGCCTAATTTACGCGTTAAGCTGCAAGATGGGTGATAAACGGCTTTACCTGTTAAACGTGCGCCCACGTTGGTTTTGCCTAAAACATTCACAATAAAAGCGGTTAAATCGTGGAAACGATTTGCAACTTTTTCTGCACGTTTTGCCCATTCAGGTTCACCAAAACGAGTGAAATATTCTGAGTAGTTTTTGATTGCATATACGCAAGAACCCGCAGGGGCTACAATTGGATAATCATTCACTTCAAAAGTTTCAACTAATTTTTTCATTCCTGCTACGGCATCCTTTGCATATCCGCTGTTAATTGCAGGTTGTCCACAACATCCTTGTTTTTCAAGGAAAATAACATTACATCCAAGTTTTTCGAGTAATAACACGCTGTTTTTTGCCACATTACTTTTCACAATGTCGGCGATACAGGTTACATAAAAATTCACATTCATTTGAATTCCCCACATTAAATAAAAATAAGAAAAAATCGTATTTAAAAGGCCATAAATGACAAAAGGAAGCAAATGCTTCCTTTTGATTTCTGGGGTAGAGTCTGTGGATTGAAAATCCACGCATAAATTTTACTTCTGCGTGCGTGAATCAAAGGTTCACACACCCTACAAGCGGTTATGTTTTACAAAACGTTTGCAGATGTTGACCGCTTGTTTTCGTTATACATTAAAGAATAACGGGATAATCGTTAATGCCACCACTGCAGCGATGACACCA
>NZ_JAHAHT010000154.1 GCF_018373095.1 Haemophilus parahaemolyticus | reverse complement strand
CGTATAACGATGATTCCTCAGACAGTAGAGGATCAGGTCGTTGAAGAAGGTCATCTGCCGAACATTGCGATCATCAACACACCGGCGGCCATCATCCTCGGCACAAGTTGAAGAACAAGCTGAATAACCAGCTTATCGATCAACCTCTTGGCAACAAGGGGTTGATCATTTTTAGCTATTTTCTAGGGCTGATTTTCTAGGGTAGTGACTTTAAGGCTGTTTATTACTTATGTTACAACAGACTAAAATTTTTCGTTTTTTTTCACTCGGTTTATTTATTATTTTATTTCTGGCAGGTTGCGCTACCCGTTCATCAGAAATGATTTCAACAGATAAATTGGCGTTAGCTGAGTTAAATCCGCAACTTCGTTTTGATCAAGAAGTGATGATTGTACGTTTAACCCAAGTGTTGCAAGAAGCAAAATTAACGGATGATGACCGTGCAGATCTCTATTTTGAGCGTGGTGTAATTTACGATAGCTTAGGATTGTGGTCGCTTGCACGTTATGATTTCAACCAAGCCATTTCGCTTAATCAGAAAATGACAGCCGCCTATAACTATATGGGTTTATATCTGTTGTTAGAAGATGATTACGATAGCTCGGTTGATGCCTTTAATGCGGTGTTAGATTTAGATCCTGATTATGCTTATACCTACCTCAACCGAGGTTTAGCATTTTATTACAGCGGTCGATATTCAGAAGCCCAGCGTGATTTATTACATTTTTATAATGAAAATCCCGCTGACCCATACCGTGTTTTATGGCTGTATTTCAATGAGTTGGAGTTAACCCCTCAAGAGTCAAAAAATAATTTAATTGCCCGCGCTAAAAAAATCTCTGATGAATTTTGGGGCAAAAATGTGGTGGATTATTTTTTAGGTAATATCTCATTGAAACAACTGCGTAAGAAAATGGAAGCACAAGCCCAGCCAAATACAGCGGCTTATGCGGAAATGCTTACCGAAACTTACTTTTATTTAGCAAAACAAAAACTCAAATTGAATCAAAAAGATGAGGCGATCAGCCTCTTCCGCCTTGCTTTAGCAAACCAAGTGTTTAACTTTGTTGAGTATCGTTTTGCCTTGTTTGAACTCTCACAGCTTCGTAATAACGAAAGCATTAATAATGTTCAAACACCCACCGTTGTTGGGGATAATTAGGGACTCAAGCGGTCGATTTTGCAAGGAATCTTGCAGATCTTACCGCTATACTCATTTGACAAGTTATAAAAAGCACTGATTGCTTTCTATTTATTTTTCTTACCTAAACGCTCAACAATATATTTTGACTCGTTTCTTCGCATTTTTACGGCAAAGAAACTTCCTTTTATTTGGAATTTTATGACTGAAACAACTATGACTTTCGCCGATTTAGGCTTACCACAATCTATTCTTGATGCTGTAAACGATATGGGCTTTGTGACCCCATCGCCAATCCAACAAGAGTGTATTCCACATTTATTAAATGGTTGCGATGTACTTGGTATGGCACAAACAGGTAGCGGCAAAACAGCAGCATTCTCTCTCCCACTTCTTGCTCAAATCGATACTGAAGCTCGTCATCCACAAATGTTAGTAATGGCACCAACCCGTGAACTTGCCATCCAAGTAGCAGATGCTTGTGAACAATTTACGAAAAATATGCGTGGCGTGCGTGTGGTAACCGTTTATGGCGGACAGCGTTACGACATTCAATTACGTGCGTTAAAACAAGGCTCGCAAGTGGTCGTGGGTACGCCAGGTCGTATTTTAGACCATATCAACCGTGGCACATTAGACTTATCGCAACTTAAATTCATTGTATTAGATGAAGCGGACGAAATGTTGCGTATGGGCTTTATTGATGATGTAGAAACCGTGATGGCGGAATTGCCAGAACAGCATCAAACCGCACTTTTCTCAGCAACAATGCCTGAGCCGATTCGCCGTATTACTAAACGTTTTATGAACGAGCCGCAAGAGGTTAAAATCAAAGCAACGCAACGTTCTGCACCTGATATTACCCAAAGCTATTGGATGGTAAACGGTTTCCGCAAAAATGATGCTTTACTACGTTTCTTAGAAGTGGAAGAGTTTGATGCAACGATTATTTTTACTCGCACCAAAACAGGCACTATTGATATTACGGAACTTTGTGAGCGTAATGGCTACCGTACCGCTGCACTCAATGGCGATATGACCCAACAAGCCCGTGAGCAAACGTTAGATAAACTTAAATCTGGTCGTTTAGATATTTTACTCCGTAATTTGCGTTTCATTCTTCAAAGGGCGATTGGGACGGCCTATCCTGTAGGCATCCAGCCAGCGCAGCAGGTTGTAAAGTGGCTTCATGCTGC
>NZ_JAHAHT010000153.1 GCF_018373095.1 Haemophilus parahaemolyticus | reverse complement strand
ATCCATACGCTCAACAAGGTAATCAAACACTTCTGGGTTGCATAAATCGAGCACGAATTGATTACGTTCTGCAGGTTGATCGTAACCTTTCACTTCTAGCAACCAATCTGGGTGCTGTTGATAGAGTTTGGTTGGTTTGTTGATCATCTCAAGCTCTACCCAAATCCCGAACTGCATTCCCAAATCTTTCACTGCTTTCACCACTGGGTTTAAGCCATTCGGATATTTTTTCTCATCTAAATACCAGTCTCCAAGCCCGCCGAAATCGTCATCACGCCCGATAAACCAACCATCATCAATAATAAAACGCTCCACGCCCATTTCTGCTGCAGCTTCTGCCATCGCGATAATATGATCAGGTTTGTGATCGAAATAGACCCCTTCCCAAATATTTAAATGCACAGGACGAGTTTTACCTTGCGGGAAGCGCACAATTTGCTCTCGCACATAGCAGTGGAACTGTTGGCTCATACCGTTTAGCCCTTGGTTAGAAGCAGTGGTGTAAACCCAAGGTGTTGCTACTTCTTCACCCTGTTCAAGGCTGATTTCACCAGGAAAGTAAAGGGCTTCTAACTGTACCGTGCGTCTGCCGCGAATATCAATATCGGTACGAATGCGGTGGTTGCCACTCCATGCCAAATGGAAGCCCCACACATCACCTTTTTGTTCTTTGTAACCCTCTTCGCCCACAATTAACATTGGTGGATATTCGTGTGAAGTTCTGCCCACACGGTTTTCTTGAATAAAGCCTCCGTGTTTTAATCTTTGGCGGTTTGGCTGGAATTCACGCACCCAACGCCCGTAGAAAGTGCAAACTTCATCAGCAAATTCAGGTAACGGCAACGTTACTGCTAAGCGATCTACATTGTACTTTCCTGCTTTGAGATTTTTCAATTTGTTACGGGTTTTCAGTACGGAAGTTTGCTCGTCTAATTCAAATTCGCTGATAAATTCTAAACCTGAGATTTCATCGACTTGACGAATGATCAAGTGGTTATTTTCTTGCTCTACTTTGCAAAGTTTAAACACAGGCATTGAATCCAAGCCATTGCGATGTCCTTCCACAGATGAAGACTCAAAATAGCCGCGTCCGTTTTCAGATGCGAGTGACACAGGCACATCAATATCTAAGCCACCGTTGGTAACACCTGAATAAGCCAGCCAAGTATTGCTTGGCTCGAAGTGGGTAAGTTTCTCGCCCCAGTAAAGAATTTGTGGGTTCTGGCAAGCGTTAATAATTAAATCGTTTTGTTGGCTAGTTAAGCGGAGGATATTATTCATAATGCTTCCTTTTTATTTTTAAATTTGCTTTTGTTTCCTTCTCTCCGTTTACGGAGAGAGGGGAATGTAAGTAGTTAATTTTCCCTGATTTCTTGCAACTTCGTTGCAATCCTCCCCCCGAGCTATCGCTTTGCCCCTTCCGTAAACGTAGGAGCGAAAAAATTAGAGATGTTAACTACGCCCCTTTCACATTTCTTCTATGCAATTGGTAACGCTCTTGCATATTCATTTTGCTCGTTAAGGTAAAGATAGAAATAATGGTGAAAGCAAGGGCGATGCAACCTAAGATTAAGTAAGTTTCTTGGTAGCCGTAGCTGTCATACCAACGCCCGACTACAGAAGAGGCTAACATATTGCCCACTTGTTTGATGAATTGGCACGCCACCATATAAATTGTTGCTGAGAAATGCACTTCAAACACGTTGCCAATATATTTGAATAAGCCTACTAGGTAGAATGGCACTTCGAACATATGTAAGGTTTTAAGTACTACAACGTGCCACGCTTCTGTTGCGAATGACGAGCCGATAATGCGGATAGTCATAATAAAACCTGCGGTTAAGAGGGCATTTTTTGCACCGATACGGTTAATCATGAGTGGCACGAAGAACATAATTGATGCGTTCAAAAATTCGCCCATGGTGGTCACATAACCGAACATCTTGATGCCTTGCTCTTTGCTGTCGAAGAAAGTGTTAAAAAAGTTACCGAACTGTTGGTCGAAAATGTCGTAAGTACAAGCCACGCCCACCACATAAGCTAATAATGCCCAGAAACGAGGGAGTTTGAAGAGTTTGATTGCTTGATCAAGGCTCACTGGATTTTTATTCGCACCCAGTTGGCTCATTACAGAAGCAGTTGAATTTTGCTCAGGTTTGGCAAGGGCTACTAAAACAAGTAACACCACCGCACCCACTGAACCGAGCCAGAATACCGAATTAGGATTTTTGCTATACATTAATCCTGCGATAGAGGCACAAATCCCCCAGCCGATCATACCGAACATACGTGCATACTACCTCAAAAACCGTCCAGAAAAGAACCACGGCTAAAAACAGACAGATCCAGGTCTTTACA
>NZ_JAHAHT010000152.1 GCF_018373095.1 Haemophilus parahaemolyticus | reverse complement strand
GTATTAATTGTTGGCACATTTTGGGTGATTTCTGGTAGCGCTCATTGGGTATTGTTAGCCACAGTACTGATTTTAATTGCACGAATTTCAGATGTATTGAACTTCTTTGTGCAAATGTCTTCGCTCTTAGAAATTTTTGTGATCAGCTGTGAAAAATTTGAAAAACTGATGGCATTACCTGAATTGATGGAAAATAATGGCAGCAGATTACCCACAGATTATCGCATTCGTTATGAGCATATTCGCTTTGGTTACAATGCCGAAAAAACCATCCTAAACGACATTAATCTGGACATAAAACCTAACAGCCTCAATGCTTTTGTGGGCACCAGCGGTTGTGGTAAAACGACATTACTCCGCTTGTTATTGCGTTATGCTGATCCGCAATCAGGGAGAATTACGATCGGCGGTATCGATATTCGGGATGTTAGCCAAGAACAGCTCATGAGATTAATTTCTGTGGTGTTTCAAGACGTTTATTTATTCCAAGACAGCGTATTAAATAACATCCGAATGGCAAAACCCAATGCCACCGATGAAGAGGTGATTCACGCCTGTAAACTTGCCCAATGCCATGATTTTATTCAGGCATTACCACAAGGGTATCAAACTCAAGTTAATGAAATTGGGAGTAATTTTTCTGGCGGTGAAAAGCAACGACTTGCTATCGCCCGCGCGATTTTAAAAGACGCACCGATTCTCATTTTAGATGAACCAACAGCATCGTTGGATACCCGCAATGAGCTGGCAGTGCAAAAAGCGCTGGATCAGCTAGTTAAAGACAAAACCGTGTTGATTATTGCTCACCGACTTTCCACCATTGTGGGAGCGCATTGCATTTATGTGTTGGAAAACGGCAGCATTGCCGAACAAGGCACGCATCAAACACTCTTAGAACAAAAAGGACGTTATGCAGCGTTTTGGCAATGCCAACAAGGCAACATCACTCAATAAACAGGATTGGGCACTCCTTGCCACTACCTCCGGTTTTAAATTCTGTTTAGTGGCGTTTTATATGATTGGTCTCATCACCATGTTAAAAGAGCAGGGATTTGATCTTAAACAGATTAGTTGGTTCTATTTACTTGGTGGGATGGAAATGGCGAAATTCATCGTTTCGCCGTTAATTGAACGCTATCGTCTCAAGCGTATCGGGCAATTTCGAGGCTGGCTATGCCTTTCCTCGTTAATCATTTTTATTGCCCTATTCATGTTGCATTTCATCCAACCGCAACGGGATTTTACACTGCTTATGGTGGCATGTGTGCTATTGAACCTAAGCAGTCTATTTTTCGGTTGTGCAACGCTAGGATTAACCTGTGCCATCCTGCCTTTTGAACAACGTGGCTTTGGCGGTGTCATTCAGGTGATCGCAGGACGCGTAGGTAAAATGCTTGGCGGAGGTTTAGTGTTACTGATTTACCATTATTACGGCTGGCAAAGTGCGGTGGATTTAATGAGTGTTTTTGCACTACTGTTGATTCTACAAATCAGCCTATACGCCGAACCTGTAATTGTCGCTGAATCGCAAAATCCACCATTACATTTTTTATTCACACGCTTTTTCCACTTTTGGCAACAACCGCATATCTCATTTCGTTGGTTGATTTTATTGTTATTTATCTTTATTCCTAGCGGCATGGTGGTCAGTAGTTTCATTCCTCGACTAAACGCCTTGGGCTGGAGCAGCCAACACATTGGGCTATTACTTTCCGTATTTGAACCCCTTTGTGCTATCGCCTTTGCCCCGCTAAGTGGTCTATTACTCAAAAAATATTCTCGGGTTTCCGTCAGCCAATGGGTATTACTTAGCCAAATTTTTGCCTTCTGCTTATTTATTCTATTTGAATATGTCGGCACAGATTTTCCTTATCTTATCGCCGTACCAATTTTATTATTAAGCATTACTTACGCATTGCTTGTGCCATGCTTGCTGGCTATTATCCTTGATTATTCATCTAAAGCTTATGCCACATTGGATAGTTCACTACAATTTTCTGTTGCATTACTAGGAGCATATTTAGCTGGTTTTATTTCACTCAGATTGATCAGTACATGGGGATACGTTACGGTATACTGGATTGTGACAATCATTGCATTTACTATTTGGTACTTTTTTAAGAACTACAATCAAAAATCATAAAACGTAATGATCAAATGCTATACACCTCTAATTTTTCTGAACAAATCAATTTTAAATTAAATCTTACCATATAGAATTTAATTTAGGTAAACGATTGCTCACCCCGATATTATTACATTCTTTCAAAAATCACACTTTGCTTTTTTGCTCATTTTGTGTAGAATACGCGCTCGGCTTATTGATTAATCCGAACACAAGGAGTTCTCCATAATGGAAGCATCAAAGAAAAAGAT
>NZ_JAHAHT010000151.1 GCF_018373095.1 Haemophilus parahaemolyticus | reverse complement strand
CTTACCTCTTTGCCAATCCAGTAATCACTTTTGATAGTGACGGTATCTGTACGATCGTCCAATGAGGTATTGGGAGCTTGCGATTGCATTTGCGATTACGGTAATCTTTACATTTGGTTTTGCGTTTAACGCTGTTCAATCTAACTCTATTGTTGCAGCAACAAGTAAAGCATGGTCTTGGGATGCTGAATCAGTGGGTATTGTGCTTGTAATCTTAACAGCTGTCATTATCGCTGGAGGGGTTAAACGTATCGGACAAGTTTCCGCGAAAGTGGTACCAACAATGGCGTTATTCTATTTGATTATCGCCGTTATTATTCTAGGAATGAATATCAACAAAGTTCCCGCTATTTTATCAATGATCATCTCAAATGCCTTTGATTTTTCAGCAGTTGCAGGTGGTATGTTCGGAAGTATTGTTTCTAAAACAATGTTAATGGGGATTAAACGTGGCTTATTCTCAAATGAAGCTGGTATGGGATCTGCACCAAACTCAGCAGCAACATCTGATGCAAAACATCCTGCGAGCCAAGGCTTAATCCAAATGCTTGGTGTTTTTGTAGATACTATTGTAGTTTGTACCTGTACTGCCGTTATTATTTTAATGTCAGATAATTATGGTAATGAAACCTTAAAAGGGGTCGAGCTTACCCAAACCGCATTGCAATATCACTTAGGTGAATTTGGCGTACATTTCCTAGCCTTTATCTTGCTTTTATTCTGCTACACTTCAATTATCGGCAACTATGCTTATGCAGAAACTAATATTCGTTACATTAAAAACAAAGCGTGGTTTGTATGGGGCTTCCGTTCAATCGTATTGTTCTTCGTTTATTTCGGTGCAGTACGCGATGGTGGGATTGTTTGGGCGTTTGCTGATACAGTAATGGCAACAATGGCAATCATCAACTTAATTGCAATCCTTATCCTATCTCCACTTGTATGGCGAATTTTAAAAGATTATATTCGTCAGCTAAAGGCAAAACAAGAACCTGTGTTCCGTATTGAAGAGCATCAAGATCTTATTCATCGTGGTGTTGATCCGTTGGTTTGGAAATCAAAAGAGTAGCACATTAAGTTTAGATTTAAATAAGTTTTAAAACTAAACTTTAGACAAAGTTAATATAGAAGAAAACGGAGGTTCAACTAAAATCAACGCCTCCGTTTTTTATTCCATATGAATATGGCTTTGTAGACATACTTTAGTTGGATATTCAATATTTGAATCATTCCAATGATTTACTAAGCGTATTTAAAAGATTTTTTCCTAAATTATTGCTAAAATGCCCACCATTTTGGAATGAAGCAAAAACACTTCGTTCTACCTTGTCTTACCAAACACTTTATTTATTTTTGAGAGATGCAATGAATAGCGTGCTTTTAGCTTTAAAACAACAATTAAAACAGATTGAAGAAAAAATTATTGATAAAAATGATGTGCTTTATTTTGACTATCCGCTACATCAAAATGTCGGGGATCTATTGATTTACGCAGGCACGGAACAATTTTTCAAGGATTACCAAATCAACATTCGCTTACGTCGCTGTTTGCAAGCTTTTAACTTAGAGGAAGTGCGTAAATTCGTGCATCCAAACACGACAATTTTATGCCACGGTGGCGGTAACTTTGGCGATCTTTATCCAAGCATTCAAAAAATGCGTGAAGATTTGGTGCAAGCTTTTCCAAATAATCGTATTATTTTATTGCCACAAACAGCACATTTTTCAAATGAAACTGCAATGCAAAAATCAGCATCTCTTTTTTCTCAGCACAAAGATTTGCATCTTTTTTCTCGTGATACAAATACTTTTGAGATGATGAAAGCACATTTTTCACCCAATGTCGCATTATCTCCTGATATGGCTCATCAGCTTTATGGCACATTAGCACAAAAAGAAGAAACTTCTGGTAAGAATACACTTTATTTCTTACGTAAAGATATTGAAAAAAGCCATATTGAGTCGGAAATTCAAGCGACATTATCTGATTTAAATAATGTTAAAGATTGGGATGATCTTTTATTACCTTCTGATATGAAATTTGAATTATGGTGTAGCCGTTTTTCTGTTTTAGCGAATAAATTTAATTTAGGTTTTGTAAAAGATAAAATTAATGATGTGTGGTATCGTCATTCAATGGATGTTATTACCCGTTGTCAAAATATCTTTTTAAACTACGATAATATTATTACAAGTCGTTTACACGGACATATTTTTGCTTGCCTTTTAGGTATCCCAAACGAAGTTTGTGATAATTCTTATGGAAAAAATTCTGGGTATTACAACCAATGGACAAAAGATATTTCTTTTGCAAAATTATATGAGCACAAATCGTAATCTAATTCATCTCATTATTGTTACCCTATTAGGTATGGGATTA
>NZ_JAHAHT010000025.1 GCF_018373095.1 Haemophilus parahaemolyticus | reverse complement strand
GAGCATTGAGTGAATCAGCAATAGAGCGACCCGTTGGGCATAGACTTTCATCGTAAACAGGTTAAATTTTGGATGAAACCCGCGGGCTTTCATTGCCATATCCATTTTTTGATTGAGCTCCGCCAGCAGAGAAATATAACGCACGCTTAAAATAAACAGATGAATCAGCTTTGTCGGTAGTGGCAGTTTAGCGATCGCTTGCACTAAAAGAGTGTCAGTAACGTGGTGCAAAAACAGCCAAACCGACAACACAATCAGATTCATTCGAAGTGTAATCAAAATCGCGAGATTTATCCCATTTTCATTCCAGTTCATCCCATTTTCGCCTATTTTCCAGCTTAAAGTTGCCCACAGTAGCACAGAAAACAAGTTGAACTTCAGCCAGCGTTTCAGCAAATGTTTCGGCTGATGGCTATGCAAAAAGCTGACTGCAAACAGCACACAAGCGGTTAAAATTGCCAGTAGTTTTACCGATGTCAGGCTACTGACAATCACACCAAACAGACAAGCATAAACTATGCGATAGTGTGGCTCTAACCATTTATTCACAACGCAACGCCTCGGGCATCATTTTAGCAAGCGTCAATAGCACGCCCACGCTAATCAAACTATCGACCACAAACACGGGCAAGTGCGAGACGATAAGTAGCCCAATGAGATCGACATACTGCTTGCCACCGTCCATCGCCAGTACCAGAGAGGCAATCAGAGCTGAACCACCAACACCCAGCACACCCGCCAAAATACCTGTGGAAATTAACCGCTTACGAGTAAGTTCTCTTAGTAGCGGTCGGCTCAAATAATGCACTACCAACGCAGGCAACGCCATAATGCAGAGGTTCACGCCTAACACGGAGAAACCGCCGAAGGAGAAGAGCAAAGCTTGCAACACCAAAGCAATCAAAAAGGCTGGAAACACCGCCCAACCGAGGAAAATGCCTGCCACGCCATTTAAAATCAAGTGCACGCTACCGATGCCTACGGGAATGTGAATGGTACTTGCCACAAAAAAAGCTGCGGCAAAGAGTGCAGTGAGAGACAAACGGTCGGATTGCAGCCGTTTTAAGCCAAGTGCAATGCCCGCCACCGCTACAGCAGCCCCAACAATCAAGGTTTGACTGTGCAACACGCCTTCAGATAAATGCATTATTGCCCCTTCCTTGTTTTGAGCAGAGCAACCGTCCCGAAAATACCGAGAATATAACCAATACCACCGAAAATATCTCGCCAGTAGATCTTATCTCGAAGCTGAGAGATCTCTTCTCGCAATAGTTGAATTTCTTGGCTAGAAACCGCTTGAGCCTGCATTTTCGTTACTTGCGTTTCCGCTCGATGCCCTTCCATTCCCTCAATAATCACGTTGAATGTGCCTTCTTGATTAAACGGCAAATTGAACCGTCCTTCACGGTCGGTTTTACCATAAACCACAGGATCAGTTTCGCCCTGTTTCACCGCCTCCACATAAGTATCCACTGCAGGAGTCTGGTCGGAATAATATGCCTTACCCGAAATCGCCATGCCATCATATTGGGCAGTAATGTGCAACGCATGGGCAAAAGTATTAGCAGAAAAAAATAGAAAAATGACCGCTTGTAAGAGTTTGTTTATCATCGACTTTATAGAATTATGGTACATCAAAGGTCAGCATATATTCATAAGAACGGTCAGAATAATCAGGATTGCCAGCCACTTTTTCCTCAAATTCCGCCCACACTTTATTAAAACCTTGAGTTGGCGTGAACGTCGCAATGCCTTGTGCATTGGAAAGGTTAAACGGCTGATCTTCGCCTAAACCGACTTTAATTCCCTCTACAGGTTTACCGTGATGCAACACCAAAATTTGCATCGGTTTGCCCGCTTCTGGTTTAGCGAGCGGCACTAATTCGTAGGCTTGATCGTGCGGTTTAAAGGCTTGTTCGCCCCAGTTTAAAATCGCTTTACCAAGCTTCATTGGGTTAATCGAAAATTCTGCCGTTGGCGCTTCTTTTTTTGTTTTCTCAACATATTTACCACTTGGCAATTTCGACCATACACCGTTGTTAAATTCGAGGAAAACCATATCGCCATTAGCAATCTGCACACTCGCCTCTCCTTTCTCCCCTGCTGTTTTTTGGAAATAAGGCGATAAGTCCGACCGCTTGCCTTGCGCATCAATTTGTTGAACGTGAGTTAATTTAGAAAGCGGATAAGGCTCGGTAGTTTCGTGTCCGAATTTGATGGCATATTGATTGCCTGAGATGGATTCCAGCCAAATGTTGTGGGCGGAAGCGAAAGAAGAAAAAAGGATTGTAGAGATTAAGGAGAATTGTGCCAATTTCATACGATAAGTCCTGCATAATAAAACTGGAGGGGATTGTACCTTAATTTTTCTAATCTTTTAAATTAAATATTTTAATCATTAAAACAAATTCGATTGATAAAACACAAGCGGTCTAAATTTGTATTTTCCCACAAATTTAGACCGCTTATTTTTTGCATTTATCTTAAAGCAAAATACTACCAATTAACGCAATAATAAAACCAACAACACCGATGGACGTTTCTAATGCTGTCCACGTTTTTAAGGTGGTTTTGGTGTCCATTTCAAGGAAGCGGCTCATCAACCAGAAGCCTGAATCGTTCACGTGAGAAAGCACGGTTGCACCTGATGCAATGGCAATTACGATAAAGCAGCGATCGAATTGACTTAAATCCGTTGATGCGGCAACGGTTGGAGCAACTAATGCTGCAGCGGTGGTTAAGGCTACGGTTGCAGAACCTTGTGCCACACGCATTGCAACGGCAATGATAAAGGCAGCGATAATAATAGGCATCCCTGTGTTCGATAATAAATTCGAGATTTCATCACCAATACCACTTGCACGCAAGACACCACCGAACATTCCACCAGCCCCTGTAACCAAGATAATTGAACAGATTGGACCGAGAGCGCTGTTACAGAGATTTTCAATTTGTTCATCGCTGCGATCGCCTTTTAATAATACGATGGCAACCAATAAAGTAATTAATAATGCTACTGGCGTTTTACCGATTAAACGCAAGCTTTCCACCCAAAGGGCTGAGCCATCAATGACTTTTGCGACAGAAAGTGTGTTTAACCCTGTATCAAACAAAATCAAGCCAATCGGTAATAAAAGCACCAATAATACTCTGCTGAAAGAAGGGGGCGTTTGCACTGAGGTTTCGGTAATCGCGGCGGTATTTAAGAACGATTTCGGTAATTCAACAAAAACGCGTGCACTAATAAATTTACTGAACAAATAGGTGCCGATATACCAAGTTGGAATGGCGCAAACTAAACCTACAATTACCATCAACCCCATATTTACGCCCAATAAATCGCCTGATGCCACAGGGCCTGGATGCGGCGGTAAGAAAGCGTGCATGACGGCAAATGCCCCTGCGACAGGGAAGGCATAACGTAATAATGAGCCACCAAATTGTTTTGCGACGCTAAAGACGATAGGCAACATCACAACTAAACCTGCATCAAAGAAAATCGGAAATCCAAAGAGAAGTGCCGCAATACCTAAGGCGAATGGTGCTTTTTCTTCGCCAAATTTATTGATGAGCGTATCTGCCAACACTTTGGCACCGCCTGTAATTTCCAGTAAGCGACCGATCATTGCCCCTAAACCGACTAACAATGCCACAGAAGCCAGTGTATTGCCAAAGCCTGTGAGCAACGTTGGAACAATTTTATCAATGGAAATACCTGCAGCTAATGCGGTGAGCAAACTCACCATTAACAATGCGACAAATGCGTGGACCTTGAACTTCATGATAAGCACTAATAAAGCAACGATCGCAAGCACCATAATGAGAATTAACATAACAACCTCTTTCATTTAAATTGTTACCAATAACATAAAGATAAAAACCCTGAAAGTAAAGGCAAAGTTCAAGTCAATATTGAAAAATGAGAGAAAGATCACAAAAATTAAAGTTACCGATAACATTTTCATCAAAATTTGTTATGCTAAAAGAAAACGGAGAGGAATATGCAAGCAGGACAAAGTTTTATTTTGATGGGCGTATCGAGCACAGGGAAAACGACTATTGGACTAGAAGTAGCTCGTCGTTTACAAATTAAGTTAATTGATGGTGATGATTTACATCCAAGAGCGAATATTGTCAAAATGGGACAAGGGCAGCCGTTAAACGATGCCGATCGCCAACCGTGGCTCACGCGGATTAACGATGCCGCATTTAGTATTGAGCAGAAAAATGAGATTGGGATTATCGTCTGCTCTGCGTTAAAAAAAGCCTATCGCGATCAAATTCGAGCGGATAATAATAAAGTCAGATTTCTCTTTTTACATGGCGATTTTGATTTGGTGTTATCACGCATGCAGCAACGCAAAGGGCATTTTATGAAAACGGAAATGTTAAAAAGCCAATTTGCGACCCTTGAGATTCCCGATGAAAGCGAGCCAGATGTCACCTTTATTGATATTAGTGGCAGCTTTGAATCGGTAGTTGAAGCCTGTTGCCAAGCGATTTTAGCCAGCTAAATGGTTTCTCCTAAATGAATTTGGTAGCCTAAATCAAGATAATCCGCCACGGGTTGCTGTTGAAGCTGTGATAAGAGTTGTTGAGCAGCAATCTTCCCTATCTCAAAACGTGGGGTAATGACGCTGGCTAATTGTGGCGTAAAGGCTTGTCCAACATCTAAGCCATGAAAGCCCGCTATCGCCATTTGTGTTGGCACAGAAATGCCCAAACGCTGACATTCAAATAATGCACCAATCGCCAAATCGTCGTTAGTGCAGAAAATGCCATCTATTTCAGGATAGGTTTCTAACGCTAAATGCAATAACTCCGCCCCTAAGCTAAATGACGAGGAACGTTCTGTCGCCAATGTTCTTGGGGTTAAATGGTGTTTTCGCATCGCCTGTTCGTAACCTAATTTTTTCAGCTGTGTTCGTCTATCCATTCTTGCCGCAAAATAGACGATATGTTGATACCCGCGTGCAATCATCGCCTCAACCATCTCTTGGGCTGCAAAAATATTGTGAAATCCGACTGCTTGCCCTACGCCTTTTTCGCTAGTATCCATAATTTCAATCACGGGAATATCCGCGATTTCAAGCATGCGTAAGGTTCGGGGGCTATGTTGCGTTTCCGATAAAATAATGCCGTCAATATGGTAAGAGAGCAGCGATTCTAACCGCTGTTCTTCTTTCTCTTGATTATAACCATAATGCGCCAGCATAGTTTGATACCCAGCTTCATCGGTCACCGATTCAATGCCTCGCAATACTTCTGCAAATACACTATTCGTCAAAGAAGGCAGCAAGACGCCAATTGAACGGCTTTTAGCATTCGAGAGCAATTCAGGTGCACGATTACGGATATACCCCACCTGATCAATGGCTTGAGCGATCTTTTTGCCCGTTTCAGCTGACACCGTTTTTGGATCGCGTAAATAACGGCTCACGGTCATTTTAGTGATGCCAAGTTGATCGGCTATATCTTGTAAGGTGGGACGTTTGTGTTTAGACATAATGAAAGCTAATTATTTATTCTTCGCCAACACCACCAAATGGCGCTCGCCCACAAGTTCTGGTATGTCGAGTTTAAACACCTCAAGCACTTCAACGGGTTTTGTGATTTCAGCCACTTCTTCGGTTTGGTATTGTCCTTTTAGGGCGTAAAAACGACCGCTCGCGTTTGGCAAGTGGTAGCACCAATTGACCATATCATTGAGGCTGGCAAAAGCTCGGCTGAGTACGCCGTCGAATTGCTGAGCTTGGAACTCTTCCACACGGCTAAGCACTGGGGTTACGTTACTGAGCTTAAGTTCACGCACTGCATTTTTGATAAAAGTAATGCGTTTGCCTAAGCTATCAAGCAGTGTGAATTGTTTATCAGGATTGATGATTGCTAGCGGAATCCCTGGCAAGCCAGGCCCTGTACCAACATCAATAAATTGATTACCTTCAAGATACTGGCTGACCACAAGGCTGTCCATAATATGCTTGACTAACATCTCTTCAGGATCACGCACAGAGGTAAGATTATACGCTTTATTCCATTTATCTAAAAGTTTAACAAAATCAATCAGTTGTTGTTTTTGTTGTTTACTAATTTCAATCTTTGTTTGGTTTAACAAGCGGTCTAATTTTTCGTTCATTTTGTTTTATCCTAATGTTTTATCTCTATATCACTATGAAAAATAATACTGAACAATTTTATCTATATTACACAAAATGCCTTTTCTTTATTTGGGTATTCTAACTTTTAGGATGTTATCTATGCTCACTATATTTCATTTTTTATATAGGAACTTTATTTCATTAACATGTTCTAATTAACTACCTATAAAAAATTATGGGTAATTAATAAAGAGGATTTTATAATGAAATTTGTTAAATTTTTACCAGCACTTGCTACCGTTATTATCGCATTACCTACCTATGCAAAAGCAGCCCCAATGGTAACAGATAAAACGGTCGTTTATTCTTGCAATAAAAAAACTGTCACTGCGGTATATCAATTTGAAAACCAAGAACCAACGGGTGCAATGGTTAGTATCGGTAACAAAATTATCGCAAAAAATTTCACTCGTGATAAATCACAATCAGATTTTACGAGCTTTACTTCAGGTAAGTATGTGTGGAATGTTGATAGCGGTTTAACTTTAGACACGTTTGATTCTGTTTTCCCAGTTAATCTAGTTCAGAAAGGTAAAAATAGCGACCAAATCATCATAAAAAACTGCGATATCAATGCTGAAGCTACTAAAAAAGCAAATCTATAATTTTTGATTAGATTAGTCTTCATCTTAGCCCTACTTATTTGTAGGGCTTTTTATTGCAAGACTTAGACTTTATCCAAACTTTACTTCTCACTTATAGTTCACCACGTTTAAGCATACCTTGTTTTTTCAGATTCACGAGCAGAATAGAAATTGCTGCTGGCGTGATTCCTGAAATGCGACTTGCTTGACCAATCGTCACCGGGCGATGTTGCATCAATTTTGCTCGTACTTCGTTCGATAAACTTTCCACTTTGTCGTAATCAAATTCCGCTGGGATCGAGGTATTTTCGTGGCGTTTATGACGTTCGATCTCTTGATATTGATGTTCAATGTAGCCTTGATATTTGATCGAAATTTCAACTTGTTCAGCTGCCTCTTTATCTTCAATAGCAGGTGCAAATGGGGCAATTTGAGTCAAACGCTCATAGCTCATTTCTGGACGACGAATTAAATCTTCACCACTTGCTTCACGCGTTAATGGGCTGTTAAGCATCGCATTTAGCTCATCTAAATTCGCCATTTGCACATGTGCCCAAGTCTGTTTTAAACGACTATGCTCTTTTTCAATGTTTTCCATTTTTTCATTGAAACGAGCCCAACGAGCATCATCAATCAAGCCTAAATCATGTGCTATTGGCGTTAAACGCATATCGGCATTATCTTCACGCAATAATAAACGATATTCAGCACGAGAGGTAAACACACGGTATGGCTCTTTGGTGCCAAGCGTACAGAGATCATCCACCAATACGCCTGTGTAAGCTAAATCACGCGTTGGATACCAAGCCTCTTTACCTTGCACTTGAAGTGCAGCATTAATACCAGCTAATAAACCTTGTGCGGCGGCTTCTTCGTAACCTGTGGTGCCGTTGATTTGCCCTGCAAAGAATAAACCTTCCACCGCTTTAGTTTCAAGCGTTGGTTTAAGATCGCGAGGGTCAAAATAATCGTATTCAATCGCATAACCTGGTTTGATGATCCGCACATTCTCTAAGCCTTTCATTGAGTGAACGATCCCCATTTGTACGTCGAATGGTAAGCTGGTTGAGATCCCGTTTGGATAGACTTCAATCGTACTTAGACCTTCTGGTTCAAGGTAAATTTGGTGACTATTACGATCGCTAAAACGCATTACTTTATCTTCAATAGATGGACAATAACGAGGACCAACGCCTTCAATAACGCCGGTATACATCGGACTACGATCCAGGCTATTTCGGATTAAATCGTGCGTCTGTTCATTGGTATGCGTGATATAACAAGGAATTTGGCGAGGGTGTAAATCAACGCTTCCCATAAACGACATGACGGGCAATTGTGCATCACCATGCTGTTTTGCTAAGACATCAAAATTGATGGTACGAGCATCTAAACGCGGTGGCGTTCCTGTTTTTAAGCGATCAACACGTAAGTTTAGATCGCGTAAACGCTGTGCTAAGGTAGTTGCCGCAGGATCGCCTGCCCGACCGCCTTCGTAGTTATCCAAACCGATGTGGATCTTACCCGCTAAAAAAGTGCCTGCAGTTAAAATGACGCTACGGGCTTTAAAGGTTAATCCCATTTTGGTTACTGCACCGCAAGCACGGTTATTTTCGATTAAAATATCAACAACTTCTTGTTGGAAAATATCTAAATTTGGCTGATTTTCAAGTGTGGTTCGGATGGCTTGGCGGTAAAGCACACGGTCTGCTTGTGCTCGGGTTGCACGCACCGCTGGACCTTTTGAACTATTTAAGGTACGAAATTGGATCCCGGCTTTATCGGTTGCCAATGCCATAATCCCGCCCATGGCATCGATCTCCTTAACCAAATGTCCTTTACCAATCCCACCAATCGCAGGGTTACACGACATCTGCCCTAAGGTATCTACATTATGCGTTAAAAGTAAGGTTTTTAGTCCCATCCGAGCGGGTGCAAGGGCAGCTTCGGTACCCGCATGACCGCCACCAACAACGATCACATCATAAATTTCATTGTAAATCATATCTAACCTATTTTTATTTTATCTGTATTAAGGATGATCATTTTACCTTAAAATCAAATGATCAGGAAAAGCATTTTTGATCACAACATGGACCAGAGAACGATCACGACTGAGATCTTGTAAACGCTAATACTATAAAAGATCTTTATATAAAGAGATCTTTACTATTATAATTATTAGCAGAACTCATTTTTGCGGATAAACCTATTTTTTCACGTTAGATCAATAAGTTAAAGACGATCAAAACCTTTTAAGATCGTCTTTTTAAAGAAAGAATATGTTGTGGATAATTATAGTGGTTATCCACAAGGAAAATTTTATTAAAAGTTACTTAAATAAAGATCTCACCTTATTCCGGATTTAATCACAAAGTTATCCACAATAGGGTTGTCACGCTTTTAATGTTTATTTGCTGATTTTTTATCTTATTACGCATCATCATATTTAGATAACGGGTTAATTTATGATAAATCGAACTTCTCTTTGCCCTTGCCAATCAGGCAAACCTTATTTTGATTGCTGCCAGCCTTTCCATTTAAATCAAACTGTTCCTGATACAGCGGAAAAACTGATGCGTTCCCGTTATACGGCTTATACGCAGGTCAATATTCCTTATATTGTGGAAACTACCGTACCTGCTCAACAGGCATTGTTAGATCAGACATCAATGCAACTATGGGGCGAGGAAACAGATTGGGAGGGCTTGGAAATTATTACACATCAACCATTTGTATCGAAAATGCATAGCTTGGTGGAATTTAAAGCCTCTTTTAATACAGAATCAGGCGTGGATACTCACTATGAACATTCGCTTTTTGTGTTGATTGAAGGGCGTTGGTATTTTGTTGATCCAACAGTGCCTTTGCCTAGCCAAAAGCAGCCGTGCGTATGCGGTTCGGATAAGAAATTTAAGCATTGTTGTGGGGCTTGGCTATAACTTATTCCTTTTAGTTATTTGCAAGCGGTCTAATTTGCCCGTACATTCGCACAAAAGTTATTTTGTTTAAAACTAAGGATTTTATTATGTTAAAAAAATTATCTGTTATCGCATTAACCACCTTAGCATTAGCCACTTCGACTGTCGCATCTGCAAAAGATAGCTTATTAGATCGTATTAACCAAAAAGGTACGATTACTGTGGGTACAGAAGGGACTTATGCTCCTTTTACCTATCATGATGAAAGTGGCAAATTAACAGGCTACGATGTGGAAGTAACCCGTGCGGTCGCGGAAAAATTAGGTATAAAAGTTGAATTTAAAGAGACCAATTGGGATTCTATGTTGGCAGGCTTAAAAGCAGGTCGTTTTGATTTAGTGGCAAACCAAGTGGCATTGACAACCCCTGAACGCCAAGCAATTTTTGATAAATCTGAGGCTTATAACTGGTCTGGTGCTGTTTTAGTTGCGCCGAAAACAGAAACACGTATTCAAAAAATTGAAGATGTAAAAGGTTTACGTGCAGCACAATCCCTTACTTCAAATTATGGCGAATTAGCACGTAAATATGAAGCAGTACTTGTTCCAGTAGATGGCTTAGCACAAAGTATTAAAGTGATTGAAACCAAACGTGCAGATTTCACTTTTAACGATTCATTGGCTATCTTAGATTACATCAAGAAAAACCCAAAATCAGATTTAAAAATCTTCTGGGAATCAGATGATAAAGTCGGGGCAGGTTTAGTAGTTGATAAAGGAAATGACGAGGCGTTAAGCAAAATTAGCAAAGCGATTGTTGAACTTCGTAACGAAGGTAAATTAAAAGCGTTAGGTGAACAATTCTTTGGGCGTGATGTGAGCGTGAAATAATTGTACTTAGCATAGAAAAACAAGCGGTCTGAATCAGCAAAACTTTTGCAAAATCAGACCGCTTGTTATTTATTTTTTATCAAACCCCTTTCTTTCTTCTGCGGTTCTCGCTATGCTAATAGCTCGCTCTTTGCAGCGAACCTCACGCTAAAATATAGCAAGTTATGTTTATTTTAAGGGTCTTACAATGAAGAAAATGCTTCTTGCCTCTCTAGTGGCAACAGGTTTTGCCTACGCAAACCAACCTCAAACGTTTACTAATCCAAACACTACACTTCATACTTACGAATTCACCAACACTTACGATCTTGTTGTGCCGAAAGGGGCGTCTGGACAAACTAATTTATGGGTGCCATTGCCGTTTGACAGCGATTATCAAACCGTAAAATCAATAGAGTTTGAAGGGAATTACGACAAAGCATTTATTACTGAAAATAACCAATACGGTGCGAAAACACTTTATGCAAACTGGAATGACAAAGCTGAAAAACGCTTGTTAAAAGTGAAAATGGTGGTGCAAACCCAAGATCGTGAATATGGTAAAACAGGGGCGTTAAGCCAGTATCAAATGCCTGAAAAAATTGAATATAGTATCGATGTTCAGCCATATTTAAAAGCGACCGATCATATTAAAATTGACGGCATTGTGAAAGAAACAGCGGATAAAATCGTTGGGAACGAGACTAATCCACTCAAAAAAGCTGAGCTTATTCATCAATGGATCGTCAAAAATATGGAACGCGATAATAGTGTGCTAGGCTGTGGTGATGGCGATGTGGAAAAAATTCTGACCACAGGTGTGTTAAAAGGCAAATGCACCGACATTAATTCTGTCTTTGTAGCATTGGCTCGAGCGGTAAACATTCCTGCACGTGAAATTTTCGGAATTCGCTTAGGTGCTGCGCCGAAAATGTCTGCTTATTCCGCAACCGCATTCGGAAGTGCTAAAGATGGCGTAGCGAACGTAAATGGTGGACAACATTGCAGAGCAGAATTTTATCTTGCAGGTTTTGGCTGGGTGCCTGTCGATTCAGCGGATGTGGCAAAAATGCGTCTAGCAGAGAAAAAATCGGTGGAAGATAAAGAGACACAAGCGGTTGCTAATTATCTATTTGGCAACTGGGAAGCAAACTGGGTTGGATTTAATCATGCACGTGATTTTGCCCTTTACCCAACGCCAGAACTTACTCCGCTTAACAACTTTGGCTATCCGTATGCAGAAGTGGGCGGTGAGCCGTTAAATTCATTCGATGCCAAAGAGTTTGGTTATGAATTTATCTCTAAAGAAATCAAATAATCGTTTTATTGCAACTTGTGTCACTGCAGTCGTCGCTGCGGTGACTTCAAGCCTTTGCTGCATTGCACCGCTGATTTATCTGCTGTTTGGCGTTTCCTCCACGTGGCTTATCGAATTAAATCAATTTGATTTTTTACGCATCCCAATGTTGGTGCTTTCGCTTGCGGCATTTAGTTACGGCTTCTGGCTCTTGGTTTTCTCGAAAAAAATCATCTGCACCCGATATTTATCACGCCGTACCTTAATAGTGCTTTATTGGCTGGTGTTTGCCGTTATCCTTTTCTTTTTATTTTATCCAACATTTTTACCTTGGATTTTGGAACAGGTGGAATAAATGAAATCTCTACTTTTGGCTGTAAGCCTTGCATTCGCGACTATTTCTGCAAACCAATCAATGGCGACTGAAACCACGCAAACCCAATCGCAACGCGAGGTGATGTTAAGTGTGCCTGAAATGAACTGCCAACTTTGTATTTATTTGGTAAATCGTGAATTACGCTCCATTGATGGAGTGATTTCAACCAAAGCCAATATGAAAGAACGCAACGTAAAAGTGGTTGCAAAACCTGAAGTGAGCAATGAACAACTTATTCAAGCGATTGAAAAGTTGCATTACACTGCTAAAGTGATGTGATATGGAAAAGGCAAGCGGTCGAATTCGCAAAATCAAACGCAAATCCGACCGCTTGTTTTTCTATATCGTAACAATTCGTTAATCTCCCCTTGCAACCCCGCCAATTTTCCTTACAATCGGGAAAAATAATTTTTTTAAGGATTTTCCGTGTTAGAAACTTTATTACTTCAAATTCCGTTTATGGATGAAGGTCGTGTAAAGCTGGTTATTGATGCTTTTTGGCCGATGGTGGAAGCGGCGGTGTTGGTCTCTATTCCGTTGGCGATTGCTTCTTTTATTATCGGGATGATTTTAGCAGTGGGTGTGGCGTTAATTCGTGTAACGCCTGTAAATGGCGTGTTGCATCGAATTGCGTTGGCGATTGTGAAGGTGTACATCTCGATTATTCGTGGTACGCCAATGTTGGTGCAAATTTCGGTAGTGTTCTATGGCTTGCCGGCGATTGGGGTATTTATTGACCCAATTCCCGCGGCGATTATCGGCTTCTCACTCAATATAGGGGCGTATGCGTCGGAAACGGTGCGTGCAGCGATTTCTTCTGTGCCGAAAGGGCAGTGGGAAGCAGGATATACGATCGGGATGACTTATATGCAAACCTTCCGCCGTATAATTACTCCGCAAGCAATTCGCGTGGCAGTTCCGCCGTTGAGTAATACTTTCATCGGCTTATTTAAAGATACTTCGCTGGCTTCGGTAGTAACCGTAACGGAGATGTTCCGCGTGGCTCAACAAATGGCAAATATGTCGTATGATTTCTTGCCCGTTTATATTGAAGCGGGTGTGATTTATTGGTGCTTCTGTTGGGTGCTGTTTCTCATTCAAGCAAAATTAGAAACCCGTTTTAACCGTTTTGTTGCAAAATAAGGAAAAATGATGATCGAGATTAAAAATATCCATAAAACATTTGGCAACAATACGATTTTGCGTGGTATTGACCTGAATATTCAAAAAGGGCAAGTGGTCGTGATTTTAGGGCCTTCAGGTTCGGGCAAGACGACGTTTTTGCGTTGTCTGAATGCACTAGAAATGCCTGAGCAAGGTACAATTAAATTCGAGAATGAGCAACCACTAGCGGTTGATTTTGGGGCGAATCCTGCCAAAAAATCAATTCTTGCTTTACGACGTAAGTCGGGTATGGTCTTCCAAAATTACAATCTTTTTCCGCATAAAACAGCGGTAGAAAATGTGATGGAAGGTCCTGTATTTGTGCAAGGAAAGTCAGTTGCACAAGCTAAACAAGAAGCAATGGCGTTGTTGGCGAAAGTGGGGTTAGCGGATAAAGCCGAGCTCTATCCATATCAACTTTCGGGCGGGCAACAGCAACGTGTGGGGATTGCCCGTGCGTTGGCAATTCAGCCTGAACTGATGCTGTTTGATGAGCCCACTTCGGCTCTTGACCCAGAACTTGTACAAGATGTGTTGAACACAATGAAAGAGTTGGCGAATGAAGGCTGTACGATGGTGGTGGTCACACACGAGATCAAGTTCGCCTTAGACGTTGCTGATGTGGTTGTGGTGATGGATGGCGGGGAGATTGTAGAACAAGGTTCGCCGAAAGTGTTATTTGAAAATCCGCAACACGAACGTACTAAACGGTTCTTACATCAAATTCGGGATCATTAATCTTTTAGATTAGTCTTTTGCGTTAGATCATAGAATTTTTAATCTGCGTTTGACCCACTAACTAATTAGTATTAAAGTTATATCCACTTTTAAAAAAAGGGATATGTTATGAAAAACGAAAAACCAATTGAATGCACAGGTTGCAACACTTTTGATGTCGGTTCTATTTTAGATAATAGCGAAGTGACGGCTCAAGTTGAGCGTGTTTATGGCTCTGAAGCGGAAGCTCAAGAAGCATTAGCCCGTTTAAATGCAAAAGCAAAAGAGGTTGATGAAGGCTATCAAGTAGAAAGTCAAATCAATGCAGTAGAAGGTGGTTTCAAACTTGATGCGAACTTTACCTTTAGTTGTCAAGCTGAAGTGGTCATTTTCCAATTAGGCACGCGTGCAATTTAATTTTTAGATAAAGCGAGAATTTATTTCTCGCTTTTTCATCTTTTATTTTTCTGTTTCAAATAAGTTAATCTTTTACAAAAAATCAAAAAAAGTAATTACTTGTAATTATTTTAAAACATAAAAAAATTAAAAAAGGAACTTTTTAACTAAATTTTAACAAAACGCAATTTTCTTCCCCTTTTTTAGTATGATTTTTGTTGAAACTCAACAATGGTAGCGTATAATTCGGTAGATTTTTCTGAATGAACAAACAAAATAAAAAGGAACGCCAATGTCGGCTGTGATCAATCGAGCCAAACAGCGTTATATCAAAGCGATAAAATGGGAAGCTACAATTATTTTTTTTAGTTTCTTTGCCGTGATTGCTGTGCAATCCGAGCTTAATTTTTCGTGTTTAGCGGGGGCAATTTCAAGTTTTTTACCGCATTGCGTGTTTGTTTACTGGATTTTCTTTAAATCAGCAAAATTTCAACAAAAAATGACCGCTTTCTACTGGGGCGAGGGAATGAAATGGTTGATGACGATTGTGTTAATCATTCTGAGTTTTATATTACTTCCTGTGTTAAAAGTGCTGTTTTTCTTTGCTGGTTATTTTGTGGCATTACTGTTAAATATCGTGTTACCCGTAGTGCTCGAACGGCATACAACCTAGTTTTTATATTTTTATCAAGGATAAATTATGGCTGGAAATACCGCTGAATATATTGGTCACCACCTTACGTTTGCAACCACAGGTGAAGGCTTTTGGAATGTGCATTTAGATACGTTATTTTTTTCTATCGTATCCGCCCTGATTTTCTTATTTGTATTTCGCAAAGTGGCAAAAAGTGCAACGACGGGCGTGCCAAGTAAGTTGCAATGTTTTGTGGAAATGGTGGTCGAATGGGTGGATGGGTTAGTGAAAGATAACCTTCACGCATCACACCATATTCGTCATAAAGTTGCTGCATTAGCATTAACCATTTTTTGTTGGGTTTTTGTGATGAATGCTATCGACTTAGTTCCTGTTGATTTTCTTCCTCAATTCGCTGGATTGTTCGGTGTTCACTATTTACGTGCGGTACCAACGGCAGATATTAGTGCAACACTGGGTATGTCAATTTGTGTGTTTGCCTTAATTCTCTTCTATACAGTGAAATCAAAAGGTTTTAGTGGTTTGGCAAAAGAATATACGCTTCACCCTTTTAATCACTGGGCATTTATTCCTGTTAACTTCATTCTTGAAAGCGTAACATTATTAGCAAAACCGATTTCATTAGCGTTCCGTCTATTCGGTAATATGTATGCAGGTGAGTTAATCTTCATCTTAATTGCAGTAATGTATATGGCGGACAATTTTGCATTGCAAGCATTGGGCATTCCATTGCATTTAGTTTGGGCAATTTTCCATATTTTGGTTATTACACTCCAAGCCTTTATCTTTATGATGCTAACGATTGTTTACTTGAGTATCGCTTATAACAAAGCGGATCATTAAACGAACCCATAAGCGGTGGAATTTTAGTGAAATTTTGCAAAAATTAGACCGCTTGTATTTTTCTTTAACTTAAACAAAACCCTAGCCGTTAGGCTAATTCCTCAATCTTTTAATGGAGAACATTATGGAATCAGTAATCACAGCAACTATTATTGGTGCATCAATTTTATTAGCTTTCGCAGCACTTGGTACTGCAATTGGCTTCGCACTTTTAGGTGGCAAATTTTTAGAGTCTTCTGCTCGTCAACCTGAGTTAGCAAGCAGCTTACAAACTAAAATGTTCATCGTTGCTGGTCTTTTAGATGCTATCGCAATGATCGCTGTTGGTATCGCATTATTATTCATCTTCGCAAACCCATTTATTGGTTTATTAGGCTAATCCCTATAAATAATAGGCGTTACCTTCGGGTAATTTAACTAACTTTATAGGAGGCGTTGTGAACTTAAATGCAACACTAATTGGTCAACTTATTGCATTCGTCCTTTTTGTGGCGTTCTGTATGAAATATGTGTGGCCACCGCTTATTAAAGCGATTGAAGAGCGTCAAGCAAACATTGCTAACGCTTTGGCATCAGCGGAAAAAGCGAAACAAGAGCAAGCAGATTCAAAAGCTGAAGCTGATAAAGAAATCCTTAAAGCCAAAGAAGAAGCTCAAAAAATTATTGATTTAGCAACGAAAAGACGTAATGAGATTTTGGAATCTGTACAAGCAGAAGCTGAAGTAGAACGTCAGCGTATTATTGAGCAAGGTTACGAAGAAGTAGAAAGCCAACGTAAACGAGTTCAAGAAGAGCTTCGGCAAAAAGTGGCTGCATTGGCAGTGGCTGGTGCAGAGAAAATTGTTGGTCGCTCAGTGGATAGTGCGGCAAACAATGACATTATTGATAAGCTAGTTGCAGAACTATAATAAGGTGGGGCAGATGTCAGAATTCAGTACAGTAGCTCGCCCCTACGCTAAAGCAGCTTTTGATTTTGCTTTAGAGCAAGGTCAGTTGGATAAATGGCAAGCAATGTTACAGTTTTCAGCCCTTGTTGCTGAAAATGAGCAGGTGGAAGAGTACATCAGCGGTGCGCTTGCAAGCGGTCAAATTGCAGATTTCTTTTGCAATATCTGTGGCGACCAACTTGACCAATATGGGCAAAATTTCATTCGTGTGATGGCTGAAAACAGACGTTTAGCTGTTTTACCAACCGTTTATGCACAATATCTTGCATTGCGTGCAGAACATGAAGCAGTAAAAGACGTTTTAGTGGTTTCAGCAACCGAATTAAGTCAAGCACAAACCGATAAAATCGTGAAAGCGATGGAGAAACGCTTAGGTCAGAAAGTGCGTTTAACGAGCCAAATTGATACATCGTTAATTGCGGGCGTTATCATCCAATATGATGATGTCGTGATTGATGGTAGTAGCCGTGGTCAGTTAGAACGATTAAGCCAAGCGTTGAGCTTGTAAGAGGAATAAAAAATGCAACTAAATTCAACTGAAATTAGTGAATTGATTAAAAAACGAATTGCCCAGTTTAATGTGGCGAGCGATGCTCAAAGCACAGGGACAATCGTTTCAGTAAGCGATGGTATTATTCGTATTCACGGTCTTGCAGATGTGATGCAAGGTGAAATGATCGAATTACCAGGTGGCCGCTACGCTATCGCATTGAACTTAGAACGTGATTCAGTGGGTGCGGTAGTAATGGGACCTTATGCAGACTTAGCAGAAGGTATGACGGTAAAATGTACAGGTCGTATCTTAGAAGTACCAGTAGGTCGTGGTTTATTAGGTCGTGTGGTAAACACTTTAGGTCAACCAATTGATGGTAAAGGCGAAGTAGAACATGATGGCTTCTCACCCGTTGAAGTGATTGCACCAGGTGTAATTGACCGTCAATCGGTAGATCAACCCGTACAAACAGGTTATAAAGCCGTGGACTCAATGGTGCCAATTGGTCGTGGTCAGCGTGAGTTGATCATCGGTGACCGTCAAACAGGTAAAACCGCATTAGCAATTGATGCAATCATTGCACAAAAAGATTCAGGCATTAAATGTATCTATGTGGCAATTGGTCAAAAAGCATCAACTATCGCAAACGTGGTGCGTAAATTAGAAGAACACGGTGCATTAGCAAACACAATCGTGGTTGTGGCTTCAGCATCAGAATCAGCGGCATTGCAATACCTTGCACCATACTCTGGTTGTGCAATGGGTGAATACTTCCGTGACCGTGGTGAAGATGCGTTGATCGTGTACGATGATTTATCAAAACAAGCGGTTGCTTACCGTCAAATTTCATTGTTATTACGTCGTCCACCAGGTCGTGAAGCATTCCCAGGGGATGTATTCTACCTACACTCTCGTTTACTTGAGCGTGCAGCACGCGTAAATGCAGATTATGTTGAGCGTTTCACAAACGGTGCGGTAAAAGGTCAAACAGGCTCATTAACTGCATTACCAATTATCGAAACCCAAGCGGGTGACGTTTCTGCGTTCGTTCCAACCAACGTAATTTCGATTACCGATGGTCAGATTTTCTTAGAGTCAAGCCTATTTAACTCAGGTATCCGCCCTGCGGTAAACCCTGGTATCTCGGTTTCTCGTGTAGGTTCTGCAGCACAAACAAAAGCGATCAAAAAATTATCAGGTGGTATCCGTACTGCGTTGGCACAATACCGTGAATTAGCAGCGTTCGCACAGTTTGCATCAGACTTAGACGATGCAACACGCAAACAGCTTTCACATGGTCAAAAAGTAACTGAATTGTTAAAACAAAAACAATTCGCACCAATGCCAGTGAGCGAACAAGCGTTAGTGTTATTCGCCGCTGAATTTGGTTACTTAGATGATGTTGAGTTAGAGCGTATCGGTTCATTTGAATCCGCTTTATTAGCTTATGCTAATAGCAACCACGCTGATTTTATGAAGGATTTAGCAAAATCTGGCGATTACAATGACGCAATCAAAGATCAATTAAAAGCCATTGTTGAAAACTTCAAACAAAACGGTGCGTGGTAATCACAGTTAGCGGAGAAAAATTATGGCAGGTGCTAAAGAGATAAGAACCAAAATTGCGAGTGTTCGTAATACGCAAAAAATTACGAAAGCAATGGAAATGGTGGCAACCTCTAAAATGCGTAAAACGCAAGAGCGTATGGCAGCAAGTCGCCCTTATTCTGAAACGATTCGTAAGGTGATCAGCCATATTGCGAAAGGTAACATTGGTTATCAGCACCCGTTTTTAACCCCTCGTGAGATTAAGAAAGTCGGTTATTTAATCGTTTCAACAGACCGTGGCTTATGTGGCGGTCTGAATATCAACTTATTTAAAGCCACTTTAAATGAGTTTAAAGCGTGGAAAGATAAAGACGTAAGTGTCGAGCTAGGCATTGTTGGTTCAAAAGGTGTCGGTTTTTTCCAAAACATTGGCTTAAACATTAAAGCACAAGTTACAGGCTTAGGCGATAAACCAGAAATGGAAAATATCGTAGGCTTAGTAAATGGTATGATCAACGCTTACCGTGAAGGTGAAGTTGATGCGGTGTATATCGCCTATAACCGTTTTGAAAATACGATGTCGCAAAAACCAGTTGTTGCACAATTACTTCCATTACCGCAGTTAGACGATGACGAATTAGACAGCAAAGGTTCGTGGGATTACCTCTATGAGCCGAATCCGCAAGTGTTGTTAGACACTTTGCTCGTTCGTTATGTAGAAACACAGGTATATCAAGCAATCGTCGATAACTTGGCATCAGAACAAGCCGCTCGAATGGTAGCAATGAAAGCCGCAACAGATAATGCGGGAACACTGATTGACGAATTACAATTAGTGTACAACAAAGCTCGCCAAGCAAGCATTACAAATGAATTAAATGAAATTGTTGCGGGCGCTGCAGCAATTTAAACGTGAAAGAGGAACGGTAATGGCAACAGGAAAAATTGTACAAATCATCGGTGCGGTGATTGACGTTGAATTCCCACAAGATGCAGTACCAAAAGTATATGATGCGTTAAAAGTTGAATCAGGTTTAACGCTTGAAGTTCAACAACAATTAGGCGGTGGCTTAGTGCGCTGTATCGCATTAGGTACGTCTGATGGTTTAAAACGTGGCTTAAAAGTAGAAAATACAGGCAACCCAATTGAAGTGCCAGTGGGCACTAAAACGCTTGGTCGTATTATGAACGTATTGGGTGAGCCGATTGACGAAAAAGGTCCTATCGGTGAAGAAGCACGTTGGGCAATCCACCGTGCAGCACCAAGCTACGAAGAGCAATCAAACAGCACGGAATTACTCGAAACTGGTATCAAAGTTATCGACTTAATCTGCCCATTCGCAAAAGGGGGTAAAGTTGGTTTATTTGGTGGTGCGGGTGTAGGTAAAACCGTAAATATGATGGAGTTAATCCGTAACATCGCGATCGAACACTCTGGTTACTCTGTATTCGCAGGGGTAGGTGAGCGTACTCGTGAAGGTAACGACTTTTACCACGAAATGACAGACTCTAACGTATTAGATAAAGTATCGTTAGTGTATGGTCAAATGAACGAACCACCAGGTAACCGTTTACGCGTAGCTTTAACAGGCTTAACCATGGCAGAAAAATTCCGTGATGAAGGTCGTGACGTATTATTCTTCGTAGATAACATCTATCGTTATACCCTAGCAGGTACGGAAGTGTCAGCACTTCTCGGTCGTATGCCATCTGCGGTAGGTTATCAGCCAACCTTGGCAGAAGAAATGGGTGTGTTACAAGAGCGTATCACCTCAACCAAAACAGGTTCTATCACCTCGGTGCAAGCGGTTTACGTTCCTGCCGATGACTTAACTGACCCATCGCCAGCAACAACCTTCGCTCACTTAGACTCAACTGTCGTATTAAGTCGTAATATCGCTTCTCTTGGTATCTACCCAGCGGTGGATCCATTAGACTCAACTTCACGCCAATTAGACCCATTAGTGGTAGGCGAAGAACACTATAATGTAGCACGCGGTGTACAAGGTACATTACAACGTTATAAAGAGTTAAAAGATATCATCGCAATTCTTGGTATGGATGAATTATCTGAAGACGATAAATTGGTGGTA
>NZ_JAHAHT010000150.1 GCF_018373095.1 Haemophilus parahaemolyticus | reverse complement strand
AGCATCCAGCACTTGATACTATTCGCAAAGGGATTGTTGATGAATTGGCAAATCACGGTTTTGAAGATGGCAAAACAATTA
Source organism: Haemophilus parahaemolyticus (assembly GCF_018373095.1). Taxonomy (GTDB): domain Bacteria; phylum Pseudomonadota; class Gammaproteobacteria; order Enterobacterales; family Pasteurellaceae; genus Haemophilus_A; species Haemophilus_A parahaemolyticus_A. Next base: position 2,307 of record NZ_JAHAHT010000150.1, on the reverse strand, counting down.
AAATCGACTATCAGTCAGCCCAAGGCAGTACTGCAACTGCAGCACAAATTGCACGTAAATTTGTAGGTGATAAAGTAGAGATCATCATTCCAATTTCAACTCCATCAGCTCAGCCTGCTGTGGCAGTAACCAAAACCATTCCTGTCGTATATTCTGCAGTAACGGATCCTGTAGCAGCCAAATTAGTGAAATCTTGGAAGCCCACGGGCACGAATGTAACAGGTGTTTCCGACCATAAAGCGATTGAACCGCAACTAGAGTTAATTCATAAACTTGTGCCAGAACTTAAAGCCGTTGGCTATGTATTTAGTGCGGGCGAAGTCAATTCAGCGATTGTATTGAAAGAATTACAAGCTGAAGCGGAAAAAGTGAATATTAAAGTTATACCTGTTGCGGTGCAACGTAGTGCTGATATTGGCACGGCAGCACGCAGTTTAGCGGGTAAAGTGCAGGCGATTTATATTTCTGAAGATAATACGGTAGTTTCTGCTTATGAAGCGTTGCATAAAGCTGCATTAGAAATTAAAGTGCCAGTGATTGCTGCTGACCGAGATACGGTAAAACGTGGGGCATTAGCCGCTTATGCTGTAAATCAATATGATATTGGTGTGGAAACGGGTAAAGTGGCAGCTCGTGTGTTAAAAGGCGAAAAAGTGGGTTCAATTCCAACTCACGAAGTAAGCAAAATGGAGCTTTCAGTTAATACGCAAACCGCGAAGGCTTATGGTATTACGATTCCCAAAGCCTTGTTAAAAGAAGCGAAAGAAACTTTTTAGTTTAATACTATCTATACAGAAGAATAATATGTTTATCTGAGGATTAAGTTCTTTACTGAGCTTAGTCCTTTTAATTTACCTTAAATATATTCACCGTTGTTAAGGCTTGTGGAATTTTAAATATCATTTTAAATAGTAAATGTTATAGGCTTTTCTATGTCAATTTGTTAGAATTCCCGCCTTAAATTGGGAGGAAACTAAATGACAACGATCTCATCTATTTTAGATCTTTCAGACGAAGCACAGAAAGTACGCAGTGCGTTGCTTGCCAAAGGTATTGAAACGCCTACTGTACCACACACCAAAGATAAAGACAGCCGTCGTGCTGAAATTCAAGCACATATGCGTTCAGTATTGGAATTGCTTGGTTTGGATTTGCAAGATGATAGCCTTGAAGAAACACCAAATCGTTTAGCGAAGATGTATGTTGATGAAATTTTCAGTGGTTTGGATTATGCAACTTTCCCGAAAATTACTAACATTGAGAACCGTATGAAGGTGAGCGAAATGGTGTTGGTGGACGATATCACTTTGACGTCTACCTGTGAGCACCATTTTGTGACCATTGATGGTAAAGTGGCTGTGGCATATTATCCGAAAAAATGGGTGATCGGGTTATCAAAAATCAATCGTGTGGTGCAATTTTTTGCACAACGTCCGCAAGTGCAAGAGCGTTTTACTGAGCAGATTTTAACAGCTTTCCAGACGATTTTGGAAACCGAAGATGTGGCGGTGTATGTAAAAGCAACCCATTTCTGCGTGAAATGTCGTGGTGTGAAAGATACGAACAGCTATACAGTAACATCGGCCTTTGGCGGTGTTTTCTTAGACGATCGTGATGTTCGTAAAGAATTTTTAACATTAATTAAAAAATAAACTCAAATGAAAATCGCATTAGGGATTGAGTATGACGGCAGCCAATATTTTGGTTGGCAGCGTCAAGAGAGTGTATTAAGCGTACAACAAAAACTAGAAGAGGCGTTATCCGTTATTGCTAATTCTCCGATCGAAGTGTTTTGTGCGGGAAGGACAGACTCTGGCGTACACGGTACGGGGCAAGTCGTGCATTTCGAAACTGAGGTGCAACGTCCTTTAGAAAGTTGGTGTTTCGGTACAAATGCACATCTGCCTAACGATATTTCAGTGAAATGGGCGGTAGAAGTATCTGCGGAATTTCACGCACGTTTTAGTGCAACTGCTCGCCGCTATCGTTATATTATTTTCAGCCGAAAACTGCGTTCTGCGATTTTACCGCATGGTGTTTCCCATTATCACTGCGATCTTGATCACAAAAAGATGCACGAAGCTGGGCAATTTTTATTGGGTGAAAATGATTTTTCCTCTTTCCGTGCAGCCAAATGTCAGTCACATACGCCTTGGCGAAATATTCATCATCTCAATGTATATCGAATGGGAAATTATATTATCGTGGATATTCAAGCGAATGCTTTTGTGCATCATATGGTGCGTAATATTGTGGGCAGTTTGATTGAGGTGGGTAAAGGGGCTCAGCCTGTTGAATGGATTAAGT
>NZ_JAHAHT010000149.1 GCF_018373095.1 Haemophilus parahaemolyticus | reverse complement strand
AGTTTGCTGCTGCTAACCAAGAGGCTGTTGCACCTAATTCGTTGATACCTTCTTGTAATACTTGACCATCTTTTGCTTCACGATAGTAAGCCACTAAATCACGGTCTGAAGGAACATAGTTTTGACCATGCGGATTGTAGATACCTACTTGACGGAATAAACCTTCCATACCAAATGTACGAGCTTCATCCGCAATCATAGGAACGATCGTTTTACCGATATTTTTATCTTTTAATAAGATGTTTAATACACGAGTAAATGCCATTGTAGTTGAAATACCACGAGGTTGTTCTTCTAATAAGGCCTTAAATTCTTCTAATGCAGGTACTTTATATTCAACATCAAATTTAGTACGACGAGCAGGAACATAACCGTTTAATGCTTTACGGTGGCCATGTAAGTACTCATACTCAGGTGTGCCTTCAGCAAATTTAATGTATTCTAATTTTTCTACTTGCTCATCGGTTAATGGTAATTCGAAGAAGTCACGGAAACCTTTAAGGCTTTCGTAAGACATTTTTTTAGATTGGTGAGCGGTATTTTTACTTTCCGCTTCAGGGATTTTATAACCTTTAACTTGATGGGCTAAAATCACAACTGGCTTGGTCGCTTTTTGTGCTTTCGCATAAGCTGCATAAAGTTTTTCACTATCATGTGCACCACGGCGTAATGCCCAAATTTCATCATCCGTCATATCTGCTACTAATGCCGCAGTTTCTGGGTAACGACCGAAGAAGTGTTCACGCACGTAAGCACCGTCTTTAGATTTAAAGGTTAAATAATCGCCATCAACTACTTCCATCATTAACTGGGTTAATTTACCTGAAGTGTCTTTTGCGAATAATTTATCCCACTCGCTGCCCCACAATACTTTAATTACTTCCCAGCCAGCACCATTGAATAAACCTTCTAATTCTTGAACGATTTTACCGTTACCATTAACTGGACCGTCTAAACGTTGTAAGTTACAGCTGATAGTAAAAATTAAGTTATCTAATTTTTCACGTGCTGCGAAAGTTAATGCACCTTTAGACTCGATCTCATCCATCTCGCCATCGCCTAGGAATGCGTAAACTTTTTGATCTTTAGTATCTTTTAATCCACGGTTATCTAAGTATTTTAAGAAACGTGCTTGGTAGATAGCGTTTACAGGACCTAGACCCATTGAAACGGTAGAGAATTGCCAGAATTCAGGCATTAATTTCGGGTGTGGGTATGAAGATAAACCATCAACGAATGCTTCTTGACGGAAGTTATCCATTTGCTCTTCAGTTAAACGACCTTCTAAGAACGCACGTGCATACATACCTGGTGCTGCGTGACCTTGGAAGAAAATTAAGTCGCCACCGTTTTTCTCGGTTGCTGCTTTGAAGAAGTGGTTATAGCAAACTTCATACATGGTTGCTGCTGCTTGATAAGTTGAGATATGACCACCTAAGTCAAGATCTTTCTTCTGACTACGTAAAACCATTGCGATCGCATTCCAACGTACCGCAGAACGGATACGACGCTCGATTGCGTGATCACCTGGATAAGCAGGCTGCTCAGATGCTGGGATGGTGTTTACGTAATCTGTTGTTACACCTGTTGGTAATGAAACGCCATTTGTACGAGCTTGACCAATAACTTGCTCAATGATGTATTGAGCACGCTCAACGCCTTCTTCACGGATTAATGAATCTAATGATTGTAACCAATCTTGAGTTTCGATTGGATCTACGTCATTCACTAAAATCTCTGACATAGGTTTTCCCTTAATGTTATTAACTATGAATGGATAATAGAGCAAAAATGGGCTCTATCGTTTGCTCAAATGTTATGCAATAAGCCTTAGCAACAGCTTGCATCCTCAACTAAATTGCTTTGCAAAATTATTGTTAAAGCCTATCACATAGCGAATATCTATTTGATTTACAAAGATTTTCTCTAAAAAGTGAAAATGTTGTAAAAATGTAGATAAATTTTTAAATAAAGATAACAAAAAACAGTTGTTTTGTCTATTTTTTTGACCTGCACAATAGGAAAGATAAACTGAGCATTTAATCAAGCTTAATCGCTCTTGCTAAATCTTGAATTAATTTTGGTCCCGCGTAAATCATCCCTGAATAGACTTGCAACAATTTTGCTCCAGCATCAATTTTTTCTTGGCCTGATGCAACGGAATGAATACCACCACTACCAATAATCGGCAATGCACCATTTAATTCCTTAGCAAGCATACGGATTAAACGCGTACTGAGTACATTCAATGGCTTACCGCTTAATCCACCTTGCTGCTCGGCATTTTTAAGTCCTGCCACAGGATCACGCGAAAGCGTGGTATTTCCTGCAATCACGCCATCAATATGATGACGAATCATATGCAAATGTAATATTTACGAAAAGACTATGAGATTGAAAAAAGATGAAGTTACAGGAAAATGGATAGGATATG
>NZ_JAHAHT010000024.1 GCF_018373095.1 Haemophilus parahaemolyticus | reverse complement strand
ATTTTGAAGGAAACGCTCAGTAGGAATTGAGAGGATTGTTTCCAAAAGTATGGATATAATAACACGGGTTGGTGATTATTTCAAATCCATACTAAATTTATAGAATTTGTTTTATATTTAATAAAAGTATAGTAGATAAAATGATTACTGTTTTGTCAAAACTATGCCTCTTTTAACACCAATTCTATTAGCGGATAAAATGCACAAAATCGGTTGGATCTTCTGCATCGCGAGCGGAAGCAATTTCTTCGCTATCTTTAGGTGAACCGATCATTAGCAAGCCAATCACTTTATCCGTTTCCGTACAACCAAATGCTTCGCGAATAGCTGTGCTTTCCACCCATTTTTTTGTAATCCAAACAGTATCAAAACCTTGAGCGTTCGCTGCTAATTGCATCGCATAAGTGGCGCAACCCGCACAAACAATTTGCTCCCAAATGGGCACTTTCACTGATTCGTGATCTAATTTTGCCACCACGCCAATGACCATTGGAGCTTGATTTGCCAATTTATCGGCTTTGGCAGCATTTTTTTCATCCATTTCAAATTCAAGGACTGCTGATTTTAAGCATTCGTGAAATTTCGGCATACCACTTTTTTGAATCACCACAAAATGATAAGGTTTCATTCGCCCGTGATCTGGTGCTCGCAAAGCTGCTTTTAAAATCGCATTAAGCTGTTCTGTATTCGGTGCAACATTGCCAAATTGTTTACTTGAACGACGATGATGAAGTAAATCTAAAATATCCATAATTCCTCACAGTAAAGTATGTGAACCATCGGCTCACGCACAAGCGGTAAAAAAAGGTGCGTGAATTGCATTCACACAGCCTACTAAAAAGGCTGACAGATTTCCCATCAGCCTTTCGGTTAGCTTAATTAAATTTTCGTTTTATCACGTACCGCGCCTTTATCGGCTGAAGTGGCGAAATGTCCGTAAACTTTCAGTGCAAAAGAGACTTCACGTTGGCGGTTTGCTGGTGCCCAACCTTTTGCGTCTTGCTCTGCACGACGTGTGGCAAGTTCTTCATCGCTTACTGCAAGATTGATGGCACGGTTTGGAATGTCGATGTTGATAATATCGCCATCGCGAACTAAACCGATTGCTCCACCTGAAGCCGCTTCTGGGGAAGCGTGTCCAATAGATAAACCCGATGTGCCGCCAGAGAAACGTCCATCTGTTAAAAGTGCACATTTTTTACCTAAGCCCATTGATTTTAAGTAGCTGGTTGGGTAAAGCATCTCTTGCATACCTGGCCCGCCTTTCGGACCTTCATAACGGATGATCACCACATGACCTTCTTTTACTTTGCCACCTAAAATACCTGCAACAGCATCTTCTTGGCTTTCAAATACAATCGCTTTACCAGTGAATTTCCAGATCGATTCATCCACGCCTGCAGTTTTTACGATACAGCCGTCTTCTGCAATATTACCAAATAACACCGCCAAGCCGCCTTCTTGTGAAATCGCGTTTTCTTTGTTGCGGATACAACCGTTTACGCGGTCGTTATCTACCGTGTCCCAACGGCAATCTTGTGAGAATGCTTGAGTGGTGCGAATACCCGCAGGACCAGCACGGAAGAATTGGTGTAACTCTTCGTCTTGGTTGCGAATAATGTCGTATTGGTCAAGCTGATCACCCATGGTTAAGCCTAATACGGTGTGGGTGTTTTTGTGGATTAAGCCCGCACGGTCTAACTCGCCTAATAAGCCCATAATACCGCCGGCACGGTGAACATCTTCCATATGGTATTTGTTGGTATTCGGCGCGATTTTACTCAAGCAAGGTACTTTGCGAGATAAGCGGTCGATGTCTTCCATTTTGAAGTCCACGCCTGCTTCTTGTGCGGCGGCGAGTAAGTGTAACACGGTATTACTTGAACCGCCCATTGCGATGTCTAAGCTCATCGCATTTTCAAAAGCATCAAAAGTACCGATTGAACGTGGCAATACGCTTTCGTCGTCTTGTTCGTAGTAGCGTTTGCATAATTCAACGATTTGACGTCCCGCTTTTAAGAACAACTCTTTACGGTCTGCATGGGTAGCAAGCATAGAGCCATTACCTGGTAAGCTTAAACCTAATGCTTCTGTTAAGCAGTTCATTGAGTTTGCGGTAAACATACCCGAGCAAGAGCCACAAGTTGGACAAGCAGAACGCTCAATCGCATCAATACGTTCATCTGAAACATTTGGATCAGCTGCTTCAATCATCGCATCAACCAAATCTAAGCGGATCAGTTGATCAGAAAGCTTAGTTTTACCCGCTTCCATTGGGCCACCTGAAACGAAGATGGTTGGAATGTTTAAACGCATTGCCGCCATTAACATCCCTGGAGTGATTTTGTCGCAGTTAGAAATACACACCATCGCATCCGCACAGTGTGCGTTCACCATATATTCCACAGAATCTGCAATTAAATCACGGCTTGGAAGCGAATAAAGCATACCACCGTGTCCCATCGCGATACCATCATCCACCGCAATAGTGTTAAATTCTTTTGCAACTCCACCTGCTTTTTCAATTTCAGCAGCAACCAACTGCCCCATATCTTTTAAATGTACGTGACCTGGTACGAACTGAGTAAATGAATTTACCACGGCAATAATTGGTTTGCCGAAGTCATTTTCTTTCATTCCTGTTGCACGCCATAATGCACGTGCACCCGCCATATTACGACCTTGTGTACTGGTCGCTGAACGTAATTTAGGCATAATCTCTCCAAATTTTTATCTGTTGTGTCTGTCAAAATAAAAGGGGTTTATTCTACTTGAAATAAAGAAAGGGAGCAAACCGCTCCCTAGAATCTAGAATGTTTTTTCAAACACCATATTTACATTTTTTTGAGTATAAGAATACATTTCTGGAATGTTACTATTTTGTTTACGCCACGAGAATTGCAGTTTTGGAGTAATACCCATCAGATGCCAATCACGCTTCCAAAGAGTTAAATTCACACCATAAATTTTATCTGCACGTTTTTTACCGAATGAAAATAAATTAATGTTACCTAATTTCGCAATATCTTTATAATCTCGTTTCATTGTAGAGAGAGTTAAACGTGAGGATACTCCCCAGCTCCACTCTTGTCCCCACCCTAAACGTATACTCTTACTATCTGAACTGTATTGGAGAATTTGTGTACGTTCATTACTAAAATCGCTTCCCCAAAAGAAGAACTGATTAGGTGTTCTTGCCCATACAAGGGTTGCTGAGATCAGCTTATTGTTACCATTTTGGACTGTACTATCAAAATAACGTTGTTTTGCAAATTCTCCAGCAGTAGAGATTTGCCAGTTTGAGTTTAACCAACGAGAAAACTCAATACGAGCCCCGTTTGACCAACGATAACTTTCTCCACCATACCAACGTTTTTCATAGAATGGCTTAATACGAAAATTCTGTTTCGCTGTTTTGTAAGCATACCCAATATAAGAGCGGTTAAATAAATCATCATAGTCATGATTATCCCAATAACTTTTTCCCCAGAATTCATTGCCAACCGCGAGATAGCTTGAACCCCAGAGGTTAAAATCACGCAAAACATCAAAAGAATAAGCTAAACCATGAGCTGTTTGTGGTAACATTTGTTCAGAACGAGTAAGCACTCCGCCATTTTCTAACACGACTTGTTGCCCACTCCCCGTATTATTTACGTTAGTATCACGCAAATAATTGAAAGAAAAATCAATATTCCAACTATCACGCTCTTTGAGAACATCTAAATAAGCATTGATTAACGCATTCGCTTGAGGTGGTAAATCACTTGCGGTTTGAGCCTTTTCAAATTGATCTTTAGCTGCACTATCTTGTTTTTGATTGAATAATGCCATAGCAAGCTCAATTCTCACGGGGTTTAAATTTGGATTTTGAGACAAAATTTCACGATATTTACTAATTGCCTTAACATAATTTTCAGTAAGAAAAGCTATTTTTCCTTCGGCAAAAAGTACCATTATAGGGTCTTGCTGTGGGAGGGTTCGATATACTTCAAGTAATTTGGCAATTAAATCAGGATTACGTGAATAAATTGCTTGTGAAAGTAATTGGTGAGTTAAGTGAGGATTTTGTTCCAATTGTTCACGGGTAATTTTAATGGGATGAGCCTGCTTCTCACTTAAAGCGGGTAAAGTTTTTGCTGTTTGTTCTGGTTTTGCCACATTAAGTTGTAGTTCAATTTCAGTTTTAATCTGCTCTTGACGAATGTTTCGAGCTTGTTCTGCCGTAATTGATGTATTTGCTAATACTAAGGTAGGAAAATAAACGGCTAAAAAAAGAGTGAATTTTTGCATAGTGATTGGTCAAAATGGATAATTATAAGAGAGTCTAATAGCCAGTAAAAGCAGAATTATCATAGAAGAAAAAAGAGAAAATGCAAGCCAGTATCATTAAATTGATTTGTTTTTAAGCAGAGGTATTTAAATACATAAGCGGTCAATTTTGCAAATTTCTTTACAAAATCAACCGCTTAAGAAATATCTCTAACCGACGACTTGTGGCAATAAACCTTGTTGGATTAAAAATGGCACAATTACGATAAATATACCAATCACTAATGCAATAATCAGTGAGGCTTTGCCACCTTTTACGCGGTATGCCAAGTTTGCATTTTGGCTGCGTAAACGCCATACCATCGCAATTGGTAACACAACAGCGTAGAACGCAAACATTTGCCCAGCATAGCCTAATGCGGTAATAAAACCTTGCGGGTAGAAAAATGCAAATAACATAGGTGGTAAGAAAGTCAGCAAGCCTAAACTTTTACGCCCTGCACTGATATTTACACGTTTGAGCAAATCTTCTAAGGCTTCAAATAAACCTAATGCAACGCCTAAGAATGAAGTGATTAAAGCTAGTGCAGAGAAAAGACGAACGACAATACCAACAATTGAGCTACCTGTAATATGGTGGGCAGCTTCTGCCAAGCCATTTAAGGTTGGATCACGTTCTAAAATTTCCATAAATTCCGTTTGACTTAAAACACCGTGTGTCGCTAATTGCCATAAAATATAAGCGATAAGCGGAATTGCAGTTCCCACTACAATCGAAATTCGCAACGCTTTTACATTGCCTTCAAGGTATTTGTTTAGGCTTGGGATGGAACCGTGGAAACCAAATGAGGTAAAGAAAATTGGCATTGCAGAAATCAATAGAGCATTATTGATTGGCGTTGCTAATAAATGATCTACGGTCACTTTCGGCAATAATAGCCCTAATACTAAGATAAAAGCCAAGATTTTAGTTGCAAAAATGATGCGATTTACGGCATCCACACTAGTTGTACCTACTACAATAAAACTACCGAATACCACAGTGAAAATCACTCCCGCAATTTTAGTGGTAGTTTCTGCATCAACAATGGTTGGCAACAATCCACCTAAAATTGAACTACCGCCTGAAACATAAGCGGATAAAATCGCGTAAAGGAAGATGATCAATACCGCAGTGGAAACCACACGCCCAAATGTGCCGTAATATTTTTCTGCCAATGTGCCCAAGCCAGCATCACTGTCAACAGTTTGATACGCTTCTACAAATAGCAATGCAGTAAAGCAGAGTAGAAGCCATAAAGAGACGAGAAGAACCACCGTAAAACTAAAGCCAATGCCCGCTGAAGTTAAAGGCATTGCCAACATTCCAGCCCCGATTGTCGTTCCTGCGACAATCAGTGTGCTTCCGAGTGTTTTATTTTTCATACAATCACCTGTCAATAAAAATGAACGGTTTGATTGTAGCGAAAAATAGAGATTTTGCTACTCTTTTTTACTAAAAAGTAAAAATATTTTTATGGTGTAATTTTTTATTTACAATTTTGTGAGATAAACTCACAATGCTGCTTACTTTGGAAAGGGACAATAGTTATTTCATTACCAATTTCCAGCAATTGATAAAATTGTGGGTAGTTGAAAATACTATTTTGGTCATTTTCAAGATATTGTTCAGCATACAAGCGGTTGATTTCGCGAATCTTTTCCTCTTTTGTCGCACTACAACTAGTGTAGCTTTCAATATGGTTGTTTTCGTCTAAGATATAGACGTTAAAACAGCCATTTTTACCATCTTCAAAGAAGAATTGTAAGAAGCCTTCGCTGGCAAAATCATTGATTTCACTTGGGTAAGACACCACTTGATTTTCACCTTTTTTGCTTAAGTGGCTCAATGTAGTAAGACGTTTCACTTTTTCGACCGCTTGTTCTGCTACGGGTTTAATTTTCACATTTTTATCGCTAAACACCAGCTGCCATGTTCTGCCCGCAACTTTCACCGTATTAAATGCATTAGTGTAAATCGATCCTGTTTGTACTGAAATACAGCGATGTACAAGATCGGCAATAGTTTCCCGTAATTCGCTTCGGAACTGTTTGCTATAACAGAACACATTAACCGATTGTGGGGGGGCGGAATCTCGGTAGATTTTATTCGAAAGCAATTTCAATGCATTTAAAACCGCCTGTTCTCCCTCAAAATGCTGAGTGCGGATTTCATTCCACATATTGCGGTAGATAATGCTCACACTGCCCACTAGATTTTGCTCAAAAGAATTAAAGCTAAATAAGTCGCTGGAATGGAAATCACGGTGAATATCAGCAAAGTGTTGTGTTGGATCATTTGTGAGATTTATCGCTAAAATAAGGCTACGAATTTCATTAGGGTGCAATAACTCATTTTCACTGATTTTCGGTGCAGAAACAGGGAAAAAGAGCCGTAGATCGGTAATAAATTGACGTAGTTTATGTAAATCAACGTGTTGGCTAACCACGTGTAATTTGGTGCTCACGGTAATCATGCCATTGAAATATGCCCACGCCACCAGTTTGTGTAAATTTTTGTTGTATTGCACAAAGCGCTGTGAGGAGTCGTAAGCACTTTTTGGTGATTGATTAATCAAATACCAACCCGCTTTCATTGCCGAACTGTCTTGGGCTTCAATAAAAGTAATATTTTGTTCCGATAAATCAGGCGTAATATGTGGATTGAGTAAAGTTACTTTGCCAGGCAGTATTTCAAAAACCGAATAAAGCTTGCGCATTAAAATGTCGGTATCGTTCGTCATTATGCTTGGATTGATATGGAATTTGTTGGCAAAATTGATTAAATTTCGATAACTTTGTAAGAGTTGTTCGACGAGCATTTTATCTTGCACAATTGCCTGTTTCATTTTCCATTTTGGACGAGAATTAAGTAACGCTATTTCTTCATCAGTCCAGCCCCAATCAGCAATTAAAGATTGCAACTCACGCTCACGCCAGTTGTAGAGCACTTTTCCTTCTTTGGCTTTAAGGTAAAAACATTGACGCAAGCGGTCTAATCTTGATAATTCTTTACGATTTTTAAGGTAATCTGTCACTTGCTCAAGCATTGCCAAATAAGGATCGAAATGATAATACTCCGTTTTGTTGCTCAATAATTTTTGCTTAAATTGTTTTGAAATAAGCTTCGTTTCTGGGTAGGTTTGGGCATAGCTTTCCAACAACAAAATTTTGATTGCTGACTTGTAAGGACTTTCAATTCCTTTGTAGAGCTGCCATAAACTCGCACCAAAAAATTCGGACGTAGAAAGTGAGGAAAAATCGCCAAAATCAATCCATTCATTGAGATCTATTTTTTTCGATTTAATCACTTTTTTATAGGCATTATCTGATAAATGCAGCCAAAGTAGGCGCTTACCTGCCAAGCGAACCGCTGAACGATAAAATTCATCAAGCAAGAAAAAATGTTGTGCTGAACCGCTGTGTTCTTCGCTTACACCGTAGTTGTAATGATTTGCTTTAAAGCGTTCAGGGTTCATCAAATAGAAATTAACTTCGATGCCTAATCCTTTTGCCCATTGAGTTAATTTAGCGAGTTTTTGCTTGATAAGTTGATAATCTTCACTGCTCATCTCATCATTATGACAAATCCATAAATCCAGATCAGATTTAGTCGTTTGCACAATTGAGCCAGTACTTCCCATTGAATAAATGCCATCAAAGGCACAATGCATCACCGTTGTTTTTTTCTCTTCAGGAATAAGCGTGTCAAAAAAACGTTGTTGGTAATGATTAAAGGAAAATTGATAAATACCGTGCGGAGCATTCTCTACATAAGCCGGCAATTCAGGCAGGTTATAATGTAATAATAATGGGATAAGATAAAAAACGTGCTTGAAATGAGCATCATTTGAAGCCAACGCTCGACGAATGCGATATTGATCCAATGCATTCACTTTTATAATCGCTTTGGCAAGTTGCACATCAGTATGAGAGGAAAGATCACGATCAATAGAACGCATATGAATCGAATTGAGAGCTATTGATGTTAGACTTTTCACCTTAGAGTCCTTTCTATTAAATTTTGTATCACTCTAGCAGTTTAAGCAAAAAAGTAAAGACAAAGGCTATTACTTCCAGCAAGAAGATTGATTCTGCCCAAAGAACAGCTCGGATCACATAATCAATTCTCTAAAGTGGTTCAGAGAAAGCATAAAATTGTGTAAAATAAGCAAGTTTTTCTGACTTTTATACAATTTTGTTGAAAGTTTGAACGATTTATTATATTTCCAAGCACTTAAAGGATAAAAGATGAAAAGAGTCGTTATTACAGGTTTAGGTATTATTTCTAGTATCGGTAACAACAAAGAAGAAGTGTTAGCTTCATTAAAAGAAGGTAAATCGGGGATTGAATTCGTGCCTGAATTTGCAGAAGTAGGAATGCGTAGCCAAGTTGCGGGTACGGTAAAATTAAATCCTGCGGAATTAATTGACCGTAAAATATATCGTTTCATGGGCGATGCGGCTGCTTATGCTTACCTTTCTATGAAAGAAGCTATTGCAGATGCTGGCTTAACCGAAGAACAAGTTTCAAATGACCGAACAGGTTTAGTAATTGGTTCTGGTACGGGTTCTGGTCATAGCCAATTAATGGCATGTGATGCGGTGCGCGGTCCACGTGGTGTAAAAGCGATTGGTCCTTATGCGGTAACTAAAACCATGGCATCAAGTGCTTCTGCTTGCTTAGCAACTCCTTACAAAATCCGTGGTGTAAACTACTCAATCAGCTCAGCTTGTGCAACTTCAGCACACTGTATTGGTCACGCAATGGAATTAATCCAATTAGGCAAACAAGATGTGGTTTTCGCAGGTGGTGCGGAAGAACTTTCTTGGGAATGTGCAACTGAATTCGACGCAATGGGTGCAGTTTCAACTAAATATAACGACATTCCAACCAAAGCAAGCCGTGCTTATGATGCAAACCGTGATGGTTTCGTTATCGCTGGTGGCGGTGCAGTGGTTGTTGTTGAAGAATTGGAACACGCTCTTGCTCGTGGTGCGAAAATTTATGCAGAAATCGTGGGCTACGGTGCAACTTCAGACGGTTACGATATGGTTGCCCCAAGTGGTGAAGGTGCTGAGCGTTGTATGAAGCAAGCGATGGCGACCGTAAACGGTGAAATTGAATACATCAACGTACATGGTACATCAACACCAGTGGGTGACGTGAAAGAGTTAGGTGCAATCAAAAACGTATTTGGCGAAAAAACACCCGCAATTTCATCAACCAAATCAATGACAGGGCATTCATTAGGTGCCGCAGGTGCACACGAAGCGATCTACTCATTATTGATGCTAGATAACGATTTCATCGCACCAAGCATCAACATTGAAACTTTAGATGAACAAGCTCAAGGTTTAAACATCGTAACTGAACGACAAGATAAAGCATTAACAACTGTAATGTCAAACAGCTTCGGTTTTGGCGGTACGAATGCTTGTTTGGTGTTCCAGAAATATCAGGGTTAAAGTTAAGTCCTAATAAAAAATCAACCGCTTGTATGATCTATTCTACAAGCGGCTAATTTTTTGTAGGTATAGTAAAAGCATATAAGGTAGAGTCATTTATTATGCCCCTTGTTTTAAAATTAGACACAAAAAATCCCTAGCCGTAAGACTAAGGATTGAAAGATAGTGCGATTAGCTGTTACCGAACTGGTTAAAACAGTCTCTGGTATTGAACGTATTATAAATTTACATTAAGGTACAAAAGGACGAGAGATGGAAAGGATAGCGAGCTTTATCAACGTTACCATCTTGGTTCTTTCATACAATTTGATGCAATTTCGGCAAAAATCGAATTTAACGGCATTTTACCGTGCATTATTCCAGTCTTTTGATGACCTTCAAAAGGCTTTTTTACAACTTAAACTTGAACGAGGGATTTAACTAATCTACACTTGTAACGGCAGCTCAATTACTTATTGATAAATCTAGTTATAAGACGATTGAAGAGATTAACCCGAGTAACATAACCGCAACAAAAAAGCGAGATAAATTATTCATCTCGTTTTTTTCATATAGTGAAATAATGTTACAGCTTCTTAGAATTTAAAGACCATATTATCTTCATATCCTCCCGAATAACTCGCTGAAGTATTCACTACAATTCGTTTAGTATTCTCAAATACCTGCCCCAATTAGGTACCTTATATTCCTGCGCATATTCAATAATTCTCTCGTTTCTTTAAGCGAAATTTGCGGGTATGGAGCTATAGTCAGAAAGGTACGTTTTTTGGTAATCGGGCGTTTGTAGTCTAATCGCCATCTTTTAGATGTTGGTGTCATGAATAAAGTAAGCCCTTCACCATCGCGTAATGGGCTGTTTTCGGGGGGTGCATTTTTAATTTCTGTTATCGTTAAAGGCTTGATAATAATTGGCATTGCTCAATTTCTCCTAGCATTACAAACAGTATTTTTCATACTACCATTTGATACGCCATTTGTTAGAGGTTTAAACAGGCTAGGGCGATCAAAGCTGATCGGAGTAAATCAGAAAGCTATTAATTTTCCTAGCGTTTTTTCTAGATTGAGTGTTTGAGAATAAAAATGATGGAGGCGTGTCCCGGAGTCGAACCGAGCTACATGGATTTGCAATCCAGTGCATAACCGCTTTGCTAACACGCCGTAAGATAAGAAAAATGGAGCGGGAAACGAGGCTCGAACTCGCGACCCCGACCTTGGCAAGGTCGTGCTCTACCAACTGAGCTATTCCCGCACTTGGAGCGTTGTACTAAACAACGAGGAGCATTTTACGGATTATCAAAATGAAGTCAAATAAAAAATTCATTTTATCCTTATTTTATATTTAATTGCCTAAAAAAAGTTCGAAAATCCATTAACAAAACGGAAAACTTTTATTTAAACAACTAAAATATAGTGTAAAACAAGTCTATGACAGACTGTAATTTAAATAAAAATGATGCTTACTCAATAAAGTCGTAAAATTCCCTTGTTTTTCCATTTTTAAGCCCCATAATGGAGACTTATTTTTAAGTCAAAGAGAGAGCAAATTTATGGCACCAAGAAAAAAGAAAACTATTGCATTGCCACTTTTGCCACTGCGTGATGTAGTGGTGTTCCCGAATATGGTAATGCCATTATTCGTTGGACGTGAAAAGTCGGTGCTTGCACTACGTGCTGCGATGGATGCAAACAAGCAACTGTTTCTTGTTACCCAAAAAGATCCGCAAAATGAAAATCCGGCATTAGACGATATTTATAACATTGGTGTAACTGCTAATATTATCCAAATGTTAAATCTGCCAGATGGTACGGTGAAAGTGTTGGTGGAAGGTCAGACTCGGGCCAAAATTGAGAAAGCTCACGATGATGAATCTGGTTTTTGGGCAGAATTAAGTGTGATTGACACAACAGATACTGCCGAATCTGAAGAGCTAAATGCACTTGCAAAAACTACCTTTGTTGAATTCGAAAATTACGTTAAAAATAACAAAAAAATTCCTACTGAGATTTTAGTTAAATTGCAGAAAATCAGCGATCAAGAACGCTTAGTGGATACGATTTCAGCCAATCTTTTAACGCCTGTTGCGAAAAAACAAGAGCTCTTAGAAGAGGTTAGCTTACTCAAACGTTTCGAAGCTTTGTTGATTGCAATGGCAACTGAGCTTGATTCGATGCAAATGGATAGCCGCATTAGAGCTCGCGTGAAAGAGCAGATGGAAAAAAATCAGCGCGATTACTATCTAAATGAGCAAATCAAAGCGATCCAAAAAGAGCTCGGCAATAATGAAGATGTTGAGCAGAGCGAATTAGATAAACTGAAAGCAAAAATTAATGAAGCGAAATTACCTGCGGATGTGTTGGAAAAAACGGAAGCGGAATTCAAAAAGCTCAAAGTGATGCCACAAAGTTCTTCTGAAGCGGCGGTGATCCGTGGTTATATCGACTGGATTTTACAAATGCCGTGGCACAAAAAATCAGCTGTGAAAAAAGACTTAGCCAAAGCACAAGAGATTTTAGATAAAGATCACTACGGCTTAGAGCGTGTGAAAGAACGCATTGTGGAATACCTTGCGGTACAAAGCCGTTTGAACAAGCTCAAAGGTCCTATTCTCTGCTTGGTCGGTCCACCAGGGGTAGGGAAAACTTCGCTTGGTCAATCAATTGCGAATGCCACAGGGCGTAAATATGTGCGTATGGCGTTAGGTGGTGTACGAGATGAAGCAGAAATTCGCGGGCATCGTCGTACTTACATCGGTTCAATGCCAGGCTCGTTGATGATGAAAATGGCAAAAGTAGGCGTGAAAAATCCACTCTTCTTGCTTGATGAAATAGACAAAATGGCACAAGATATGCGTGGCGATCCTGCTTCGGCATTATTAGAAGTGTTAGATCCAGAGCAAAACAAAGCGTTTAACGACCACTATTTAGAAGTGGATTACGATTTGTCTGATGTGATGTTTGTGGCAACCTCAAACTCAATGAATATTCCGCCAGCGTTGCTTGACCGTATGGAGGTGATTCGTCTTTCAGGTTATACCGAAGATGAAAAATTACACATTGCTCGTGAGCATTTAATTGCGAAACAGCAAGAAAATAACGGCTTGAAAAAAGGTGAATTGGTTATCGAAGATGGGGCGATTATGAGTATTATTCGCTACTATACCCGTGAAGCGGGTGTGCGTAACCTTGAGCGTGAAATTGCCAAAATTTGCCGTAAAGCAGTAAAAGCGTTAGTGTTGGATAAAAAATTAAAATCTATTACTGTCAATGAAGATAACATTACCGATTATCTAGGTGTGAAACGTTTTGATTACGGCAAAATGGATAATCAAAACCGCGTAGGTGAGGTAACCGGTTTGGCGTGGACAGAAGTAGGAGGAGATTTGCTTACCATTGAAACCGCTTCTGTACCAGGTAAAGGTAAATTCTCTTACACTGGCTCTTTAGGTGACGTGATGAAAGAGTCTATCCAAGCGGCGATGATGGTTGTGCGTGCACGTGCTGATAAACTCGGCATTGCAGATGACTTCTACGAAAAACGCGATATTCATGTTCATGTTCCAGATGGTGCAACGCCGAAAGATGGTCCGAGTGCAGGTATTGCAATGTGTACTGCGTTAATTTCGAGTCTCACAGGAAACCCTGTGCGTAAAGAAGTGGCAATGACAGGTGAAATCAGCTTGCGTGGTAAAGTGTTACCAATCGGTGGTTTAAAAGAGAAACTTTTAGCCGCACATCGTGGAGGCATTACTACCGTGATCATTCCAAAAGAGAACGAAAAAGACTTGGAAGAGATTCCAGAGAATGCAAAAGCGGCACTTTCTATTCACCCCGTGGAAACCATTGACGAGGTGTTGGCTATCGCCCTTGAAAACCCACCGCTTGGCATTGAAATTGTACCAAGCAAAGCGGTGAAGGTGAAGAAAACAACGAGAGCGAAAGCGATTCAATAATCTCTAAAATAACAAGAATATAGAACAAAATCCTCCAATATCAACTGATATTGGAGGATTTTTTATGCACATGCTACAAGTTTTTTCTAACAAGCGGTCAAAATTGCTCGGACTCTTTCCAAATCCTCAAGCGTATCCACACCCACTTGCGGTGCTTCTTTTGCAAGTTCTACATGAATTTTTTCACCATACCATAACGCTCGAAGTTGCTCTAACGATTCCAATTTTTCTAGCACTGTAGGTTGCCAGCGGATATATTGGTTCACAAATTTTGCTCGATAAGCATAGATGCCAATATGACGCAGATATGGCTGGCTTGAGACAAAAGCGTCATTACAATCTGCGAAATAATCACGAGCAAATGGAATGGTGGCACGTGAGAAATAAAGTGCCATTCCTTTTTGATCGGTTACTACTTTTACGCAGTTTGGATTAAATAACTCTTCTTTGGTCTCTAATTTCACCGCAAGAGTTGCCATATTGACTTGGTTTTCTGCTAGGTTTTGAGCAATTTGTTGAATAATAACAGGCGGAATAAGAGGCTCATCACCTTGCACATTTACAATGATTTCATCGTCAGCAATCGCCATTTTTTCAATCACTTCTGCCAAGCGTTCAGTGCCTGAATTATGCTCAGTTGATGTCATACAGACTTCTGCACCAAATGTTTTTGCCACTTGTTCGATCTCTTCGTGATCAGTTGCAATAATGACTCGATTTGCACCTGCTTGTTGGGCTTTTTCCCACACGTGTTGGATCATTGGTTTACCAGCAATGTCTGCTAGTGGCTTGCGAGGTAAGCGACTAGAGGCATAGCGGGCAGGAATAATAACGGTAAAGCTCATTTTTTATCCTTCTTGAGCATCCAAGAAACGTTCTGCATCAAGGGCAGCCATACAGCCTGTGCCCGCAGAAGTAATAGCTTGGCGGTAGTTGTGATCCATCACATCACCTGCTGCAAAAACCCCTTCCACAGAAGTCGCGGTAGCATTACCTTCTAAACCTGATTTTACTTTGATGTATCCATTATCAAGTTCTAACTGTCCTTCAAAAATCGCTGTATTTGGTGCGTGACCAATTGCCACAAAGAAGCCATCAATGTTAATCTCTTTGATTGAACCATCTTTAGTCGAAACTAATTGCACACCTGTTACGCCTGCATTATCACCTAATACTTCTTGCACGGCACGATCGGTATGTAGAATAATTTTTCCCTCTTCTACACGTTTTGCTAAACGACCAAGCAAGATTTTTTCAGCACGGAAGCTATCACGGCGATGAACTAAATGCACTTCACTAGCGATATTGGCTAAATATAGTGCTTCTTCCACTGCGGTATTACCGCCACCAATCACCGCCACAGGTTTGTTGCGATAGAAGAAACCATCACAAGTTGCACAAGCAGAAACGCCTCTGCCTTTGAAAGCCTCTTCTGAAGGTAAGCCAAGATATTTGGCTGACGCACCTGTTGCAATAATTAATGCATCACAAGTGAAGGTATGAATGTCGCCTTGCAGAGTAAATGGACGTTTAGAAAGATCAACGGTGTGAATATGGTCAAACACGATTTCAGTGTTAAATTTTTCCGCGTGTTTGAGCATTTTATCCATTAAGCCTGTGCCCGTGGTATGTTCGTACTCACCAGGCCAGTTTTCGATTTCATCGGTGGTGGTAAGCTGTCCGCCTTGTTGCATCCCTGTCACTAATACGGGGTTTAAATTCGCACGAGCAGCATAAACTGCAGCGGTATAGCCCGCAGGACCTGAGCCTAAAATCAATAATTTGGTATGTTTAGTTGTCATTTTTTATCCTTAAAGTCTGTTTGATTTCTGGGGCTAATACAATTAACCCTTACAAATAAATTGATATAATAAATGCTTAATAAAGCAACGAATAAAGCTGTCGTCTAAATTTTGGTACAATCGGATCATTACCTAATGCAGATAAAATCGCTAAAAATTGCGTTTTTAATTCGCCATTAGCAACCGAAAGATCAGCTTTCAACCAATCAAACAATAATGTTAATGCTTCTTCATTTTTGCCCGCTTGATGCAATTGGTTCGCCAGTTTAATCGCAACTTCAGGCGTTTTATTGCTTGCATAATCGGCTTGAAGTTGTTGTAACTCTGGCGATTCTGCCGCTTGTTCTAATAACTCAATTTGCGACTGTAATCCTTGCCAACGGCTATCTCTATCTTGAATAGGAATCGCTTTTAAGATCTCTTTTGCCTCTTCTACTTTTTTCATCACGATGTAAGTTTCAGCATAAAGCAAGGCGAAATCGCTGTTTTTCTTATCCGATAATTCCCACGCTGATTTTAGGAGGGGCAAGGCTTCCGCATAACGCTCATCTTGTAATAATTCTAAGGCTTGATTGAATTTTGAATCTTGCTCTTTTGGCAAAATATTAGCTAAACGAATGCGTAACTCTTGCTCACTTACCGCACCTTGAATCATATCGACAGGCTGCCCATCGGCAAACAGATACATCGTTGGAATGGCTTGAATACGAAAGTGCATTGCCAACTCACGCTGCTCATCGCAATTCACCGTTGCCAATAAAAATTGCTTAGGATGCTCATCTGCAAGACGGCGAAGAAGCGAATCCATCTCAATAGATACCACTTCACGCGATGAAATAAAGTTAAACACCACAGGCATTTGAGAGGCAGCAGCCCAAACTTCGTTAAAATTACTTTCGTTTACGTTAATGATGTAGTCCATAAAATTTACTTTTGCTGTTTGTTGAAGAATGCTCAACATATTAGGGTATTAATATACCGTTTCAATAGGCAAGCCTGCATTTACCCAGCCATCAAAGCCACCTTTTACGCTATAGACTTGCTCAAAGCCTTGCTCAACTAAAAACTGTGCCGTATTGCGGCTACTCACACCATGATAACACATAATAATCAATGGCTCGTCATAATCAACTTCATCAAGCAAACGTCCATAACTTTCATTGGTTAAATGAAACGCATCTTGAGCGTGACTATAAGTATAACGGCGAGCATCGCGAATATCGCAAAGCGTACCGCCTTCATTTTCAACTAATTCAAACGCCTGTTCTGGCGTAATTTCAGTAAAGGTTTCCATATTAGTCTCTTGAAATAAAAATTGTCGAAATATACCACAAAATGAGGATAAAAGTTCCTATTATTTCAAGTTGAATTTCCGAAAATGTTGCGTATAATTAAGAACCATTTTCAACTGCAACAAAATCCCTTTCGATTGAGGAACCTATGGATCAACTATTTCAATTTCTACAACACTACATCGACTACATTATTTTAGGTCTATTATCGCTGATGAGTGTTGTGCTGGTTTGGAAAATCATCGAACGCATTATGTTTTACAAAAGTCTTAATGTAAAAAACTACCAAACCCAAGAAGAACTCGAAATTGACCTCACAACTAATCTAACTACTATTTCAACCATCGGTGCTAACGCACCATATATTGGCTTATTAGGTACAGTAATCGGTATTTTGCTCACCTTCTACGAACTTGGTCACTCGGGTGGCGACATTGATGCTGCTTCAATTATGGTGCATTTATCACTTGCATTAAAAGCAACAGCTGCAGGTATTTTAGTTGCAATTCCTGCGATGATGTTCTACAGCGGTTTCAACCGTAAAGTGGACGAAAACAAATTAAAATGGCAAGCATTGCACGCTCGTAAAGTGGCTTAACAAGCGGTCAAAAAATTTACGAGGTTTACCATGAAAAAATTTGATGAAATTAACATCATTCCTTTCATTGATATTATGTTGGTATTACTAGCTATCGTGTTAGTTACCGCCTCATTTATCTCACAAGGAAAAATTAAGGTTAATGTACCGAAAGCAAGCACCACGCAAGCCGTAAAAGCAGATGATTTATCGAAATTGGTTACGATTACTGCTGAGAACCAGTTTTTCTTTAACGATCAGCCTGTAGATATCGCTCAGCTTAAGAATGAAATCGGTACTTGGGCAAAAGATCAAAAAGTAACGCTAAAAGTCGATGGTGCGGTACGTTTTGATAAATTTGTGGAGCTTACTGATTTATTAGCTGCTAGCGAAATTAAAAACGTTGCAATTATGACCCGTAAGGATAACGGCAAGTAGGCGATATGAATAAACGAAATTCTCGCATCGGTTTGGTTGGTTCTATCTCCTTTCACGCCACGATTGTCGGTATTATCTTGTTTGCAGCCAAACAAACGGTTCTTAGCGATCAGATTGATGATATGCAAGAAGTCAGCAGCATTTCAATGGAAATGCTGGCTGGCGTAGCTGAACAGCCACAAGTGGCTGTTGGACCAGATATCGATGAAACAGTGAAAGAGCAAGAGGCAAAGCCTGAAGAAAAGACCGAGGAAAAAATAGAAGAACCTAAACCTGAACCAACAGTGGAACCCGAACCTATTAAAAAAGTGGTTAAAAAAGAGAAACCTAAAGAGCCACCTAAACCAAAAGAACCGCCAAAAGAAAAGCCGAAAAAAGTAGAAAAACCAATCAAAGCATTGGAAAAAGGCAAAGAAGTTAAGCAAGGCATTATCGCAAAAGAACAACCGAATATTCCACAAAGCTCAACACCTAAAGAAGGTGCTGTGAATGGTAGTCAAAATGGTAAAGACAATATAGGCTCTGCCAAAGGCTCAGAAAATGGTAATGTGGCAAAAGGTAATGGCAATGGTACGGGTAATGGCTCAGCAGGGTCTGGTACGGAAATTAATGCTTATAAATCAGCTTTACAGCGTGCTTTACAACGCCAAGCAAATAATGCTTATCCAACACGTGAACGAATGATGCGAAAAATGGGTACGGTAACACTTAGTTTTACTATTTCTCCTGCTGGGCAATTAATAAATGTGAGCGTGGTTAGCTCATCAGGTAATAGTAACTTAGATGCCGCTGCGGTAAAAGCTGCTCAATCCACGAAAATATCACCACCACCCGCTGGTTTCCCAAACCACGTGACAGTACCAGTGAAATTTTCGATTGAGTAACCATCATCTTCATTATTATCAAGCGGTAAAATTTTGCAAAACATTTGCCGAATCTCTCCGCTTATTATTTCTCAATCGGCAATCTCTTTTTTCGTTATGATGCGATTTTTTCTTTTCCCTACGGTGATGATTTTGGTTGCTGCTACTAGAATTTTACGAGCTGTATTATAAATGAAAAACGGCAGAAAATTCTGCCGTTATACTCACTCAAAAGGTCTCATCTTATTAGCTTATGCAAAAGCTTGCAATTCTGGATTAATTGGTGTTTCAGCTAGATTATTCACATAGTTACAAAGTGTTGCGAGGCTTACACCTAATACTACATCAATGGCTTGTTCTTGAGTATAGCCTGCTGCAAAGAATGCGTTTAATTGTGCTTCGGTTAATTTTGCTTTTTGTAAAATCACTGCAAGTGTAAAGCGAGCTAAAGTATCTAATTTACTATCGCTTTCAATGCGAGCAGTTGCACGGATTTGATTTACCAATTCTTCTTCTAATTTCAACACTTTTAATGCAATTTTGGTATGTCCTGCTACACAGAAACCACAACCATTTACCACTGCAGCGGTAATTTGTACTACTTCACGCTCAGTTGCGGTTAAGCTGTTACGACCGTTGATTCCGCCTACGGTACGATAGGTTTCTAATGCTGTTGGTGCATTGGCTAACACGCCGATTAAATTAGGAATAAAACCATTGGCATTTTTCACTGCGATTAGTGCTTCTTTTGCAGCTTCAGGAGCGGTTTCGATAGTATGGATTTGAAACTGTGACATAATTTTTCCTCAAATAATGTTGTTTTTATTGATATGGATAATATAAAGATTTTTCCTAAAAGAAAAAGAAGTAAAAAGCACGTAATAGATGAAAAAGTTATAAATAAAGGCTGATTGAGATATAATAAACACTTTGTAAAAAAGTTTAAAAATTTGACCGCTTGTATTTCTAGTTGAAAGCGGAGAAATAGATAGGAATAAAATGAGCTTACTCCAACTTTTATTTAGCTTTAAAGGGCGTTTAAATCGGCAAGGTTTTTGGGCAGGAATTGGCATCAACTTTGCTTTTTTATTTATTGTGGTAAATTTTTTTACCCATTCAACCGCTTTTAACCCGATAATGCTTTTTCCGCTAGGGGGAAGTTTGTATAGTATACTTTCCATTGCCGTGAAACGCTTACATGACAGAAATCGCTCTGGTAAACACGTCTTTATTTTAGTTGTGCCAATGATTTGCTACTTCATTGCCCCACTTGCAGGTGAAACTAATGCGTGGTTGCTTGGTTTGTTGATGCCGATGTTGATTGGCACGATTGTCTTTTTAGAATGGGGCTTTTTTGCCAGTTTCCCGCAAGCCAACCAATATGGTGAGCAAGGATTATCGTTGAAATTAAAATAACTTTTGACATTAGAAACAGAAATTATGATCGAACAAATTAAATTAAATTATCACAAAACCAAATTTTTAACCTCAGCCCCCGATATTCGCCATTTACCCGAAGATAGTGGCATTGAAATCGCTTTTGCAGGGCGTTCAAACGCAGGGAAATCGACCTCACTTAACGCATTAACCAGTCAAAAAAACTTGGCTCGCACTTCAAAAACGCCGGGGCGAACTCAACTTATTAACCTTTTTGAAGTAGAACCAAATTGCAAATTAGTTGATTTGCCTGGTTATGGCTACGCAGCAGTGCCTGAACAGATAAAAATTCAATGGCAAAAAGCATTGGGCGAATATTTACAAAAACGTGAATGTTTGCGTGGTGTGGTTATTTTGATGGATATTCGCCATCCGCTTAAAGATTTAGACCAACAGATGATCGAATGGGCAGTTTCGGCAGAGCTACCTGTGTTATTACTACTTACCAAAGCGGATAAACTCAGTCAATCAGAACGTAGCAAAACGGTAAAAATGGTGCGTGAAGCGATTTTACCTTTCCAAGGGGATGTGCAAGTGGAAGCTTACTCCGCATTAAAACGTATCGGCATTGACAAATTATCAAGTAAATTAGACCGCTGGTTCGCACCAGCATTTGAACTTTCAGCAGCAGAATAGGAGAACTGAAATGTACAACTTAACCGAATTACGCCAAGAAACTGACGAAATTATCGAAAACTTATTAGCTGATGGTTCAGATCCTGAAGCACTGTATATTATTGAACACCACGTGGCTCACCACGATTTTGATAAGCTCGAAAAATTGGTGGTGGATGCTTACAAACTTGGCTATGAAATTTCAGAAGCGGAAGAGGTGGAAGAAGATGGCAACGTTTTCTTCGTGTGTGATATTGTGAGTGAAATCAACTTAAATGCGGATTTAATTACCGCCCAGCAAAAAGAATTGCTCCCATTGATTGAAAAAGCAGGGGCTGAATATGAAGGTTGGGGCACGTATTTTGAAGATCCGAATGGTGAGGATGATGAATACGGCAACGATGGTGAGTTTTTTGAAGAGCACGATGAAGATTTTGACTTTGATGAAGAAGAAATTGTGCGTCATTAATTGATGCTCAATGAATATTTGAATCGCCCCTCTGTAAATGTAGAAGTAGGGGCGAAAAACATACGCGATCAACTTATAAACGTCCAAACCCTTTTTCTAAGTCGATAATTAAATCTTCGACAGCTTCCAATCCTACGTGAATACGAATAAGCGTTCCTGTTAACTTCCGCTCAATATTTGGGCGAATACGAGCAATTTCAGATGGCTGATTTGCCAAAATAAGTGATTCAAAACCTCCCCAAGAATATGCCATCGTAAAGAGTTCAAAATGATCAAGGAAATTAGCTAATTGCTCATCGCTTAGTTTTTGGTGAAGTTCGAACGAAAAGAGACCGCTTGCACCGCTAAAATCACGCTTGAAAAATTCGTGACCAGGGCAGCTTGGCAATGAAGGATGGAACACCGCTTTTACTTCAGGGCGTTGAGCTAACCATTCTGCTACATGAAGTGAGCGTTCCCCGTGCTCTTTTAAACGAATACCTAAAGTGCGT
>NZ_JAHAHT010000023.1 GCF_018373095.1 Haemophilus parahaemolyticus | reverse complement strand
GAAAGATACACCACCTACTACGCAGGCAGCAATCGCATCCAATTCATACATGAAACCTAAGTTGTTGGTTGCACTACCGATACGGCCTGCTTCTAACATACCACCGAAGGCGTAGAAGATACCCGATACCATATAGATACCCATTAAGTTCATAGCCACGTTTACGCCTGAAACTTTCGCAGCTTCTGGGTTACCACCAATCGCGAACACGTTTTTACCAAAGCGAGTTTTGTTCCATAAAATCCACATAATCACGGTTGCAATCGCTGCATAAATAGTGATGTATGAGAGTTTAAAGCCACCAAGGCGGAAGAAACCTTGTGCAAAGTCTGAGAAATTTTCGCTAAAGCCTGCGATGGGTGATGAACCTACAGCATCATAGTAAAGTGAGTTGATACCGTAGATGATGATCATTGTCCCCATTGTGGCAATGAACGGTGTTACGTTTAAGTAAGCAATCACGAAGCCATTAAACAAACCGATAATCGCACCGATACCGCAGATGATAAGCACCACCACTGGGATTGGCATTTCTGCAAGGTTCGGGAATACTTTGTTCATATTATCCATTGCTTGTAAGAGAGTAGCAGAGATTACCGCAGCAAGACCGACCTGACGACCAGCGGATAAGTCGGTACCTTGGGTAACAATCAGCCCTGCGACACCAAGAGCGATGATTAAACGTACTGAAGATTGGGTTAAGATGTTACTAAAATTTCGTAAACTCAAAAAGCTAGGATCTTGTGCGATGATGATAATAAGTAAGATCAATAACACAAAATAGATGGCATTTTGTTTCAGAAAATTAAGTGCTTTGTTAGGTTGTACCGCAGACATAATTCACTCCTGATTTATAAGTATTTTGCCGCAAGTTGTAAGATTTCTTCCTGGGAGGTTTTTGCCGTTTCGACAATGCCCGCCACTTTACCATTACTCATCACGATAATTCGGTCGGTTACGCCAAGTAATTCCGGCATTTCCGATGAAATCATAATGATGCCTTTTCCTTTATTGGCAAGTTCAAGGATCAGTTGGTAAATCTCAAATTTTGCTCCGATATCGATACCACGGGTTGGTTCATCTAGCATTAACACTTCTGGTTGGGTTAATAACCAACGTCCGATAATCACTTTTTGTTGGTTACCGCCTGAAAGTGAGCCGATGGATGTGCCGTGCGATGGAGTTTTTACATTCATTGAGTCGATAACCCATTGGGTATCGCTTTTCATTTTTTTGTTACTCAATAAGCCGAATTTGCCTAAGTACGATTTCATATTTGAAATGAGGGAGTTAAATTCGATACTTAAGTTGGCGTAAATCCCTGTTGAACGGCGCTCTTCAGTTACCAAAGCAAAGCCGTTGTTAATCGCTTCAAAAGCATTGCGGTTACGAATTTCTTTGCCGTGGAGTTTAATTACACCGCTTGCTTTTTCACGCACCCCGAAGATGGTTTCCACAATGTCGGTACGTTTTGCACCTACCAAGCCTGCTACGCCAAGCACTTCGCCTTTACGTAATTCAAAGGTGATATCTTGAATCGAAGGTTGGTTTTTCGCAGTTAAGTGTTCGACTTCTAAGATTACCTCTTGTGGCACATTGGTTTTTTCTGGGAAACGTTGGGTTAATTCACGCCCTACCATCATAGAAACCACTTGATCCATTGAGGTATCTTTAATCGCCACGGTATTCACCCATTTACCATCACGCAAAATGGTGATTTCATCACAAATTTTGAAGATTTCATCCATTTTGTGTGAGATGTAGATAATGCCACAGCCTCTATCTTTTAATTTTTGGATGATTTTGAATAAGTGTTCTACCTCTTTTTCAGAGAGCGAAGAGGTTGGCTCATCCATAATTACAATTTTCGCATTGTAAGAGAACGCTTTGGCGATTTCGATCATCTGCATTTCAGACACAGAGAGTTTTGCTACTTTTTCTCTTGGATCAACATCAATGTCTAATTCATCAAAAATCGCTTTTGTATCGCGATACATTTTATCGTGGTCCACAAATGGACCTTTTAATGGATAACGACCGAGCCATAAGTTATCCATTACGCTTACTTGTTTAACTAGGTTCAACTCTTGGTGAACCATTGAAATACCGTTTTCAAGTGCCTCTTTAGATGTTTTGAAATTAACGGGCTTACCTAAAAACAGAATTTCACCTTCATCTTTTGCATAAATACCAAACAAGCATTTTAAAAGGGTCGATTTCCCCGCACCGTTTTCACCCATTAAGGCGTGTACGCTGTGCGATTTTACCGTTAGATTAGCGTGGTCTAAGGCTTTTACCCCAGGAAACGACTTGCTAACGTTTGTCATTGTGAGTAGTACTTCGCTTGTCATATCTCACTCCGTGTAAAAAATTGAGGCACGGCGAACACGCCTGTGCCTCGTGTTTTAATAATTTATTTTAAGAATTTATCTAAGTTGCTTGCATCAACACCTAAATAAGGAATGCGAGCGACTTTATCTTTTAATTTAATTTCTGTGCCTGCAGTTGCATCTTTACCTGCTGTAAGGTTAGTTGATAATGCGATAACCGCTTTCGCTTGACCCACACCATCATTTAATACAGTACCTGCAATTTCACCTTTTTTGATAAGTTGTAAGACTTCAGGTAATGCATCCACACCGAAGATTGGTAATTTTTTACCGTGTGCTTTAGTCGCTTCTAATGCACCCATTGCCATACCATCGTTGTTTGAAATAATCACTTCAATTTGGTCTGCTTTTGGACTGGTTAACCAAGCATCAGTTTTATCTTTCGCCATTGCAGCATCCCACATACCAGTGTCGATGAATAATTGCTCAGTTTGAATACCTTGTTTGTTTAATTCATCTACAACGTATTTTGTACGTGCTTCCGCATCTGGGTGACCTGGTTCACCTTTTAATAATACGTATTGGATTTTACCGTCTTTATTTAAGTCTAACGCAGGGTTTGCTTTCCATTGTTTCGCAATTAAGTCACCTTGAATCACACCCGATTCTTTCGGGTCTGTACCTACATAGTAAGCGTGCTCATAGCTACCAATCGCTTTTGCACCTGGGTCTTTGTTGAAGAAGATCACTGGCACATCATCCCCTTTTGCTTTACCAATAATGGTTGGTGCTGCTGATGGGTCTACTAAGTTGATTGCTAATGCTTTCACACCTTTAGAAAGTAAGCCATCCACTTGGTCGTTTTGGATAGATTGTGTGTTTTGAGAGTCATTCATTAACAACTCAACATCTTTATGTTGAGCCGCTTCTTTTTCGATCTCTTTACGCATTAATGCCATAAAGTTATCATCATATTTATAAATAGTCACACCGATACGATCTTTCGCTTGAGCAGTACCCACTGCTGAACCTAATGCAACCGCGAATGCTACAGCACTTAAAATCATTTTTTTCATAGAATTTCCCCTTAAGTGGAAGGATATAGAGAGATTTTAGAGAGTCATTAAATTGTTATGGCTTAACAACTTGCTCCAGATAATATATATTTACGGAGGAATAATCCGTGATCTGCTTCACAAAATTTAACATTTGATTTCTTCTGATGAAATTTTAGCCAGCTTTGTAAAGTTTTTGGTTTTTTCGACCGCTTGTTTTATAGTACACACCTTTATGATTTGCTTTTAACCTATTTATTTTATGAAATTAACTAAAAAGACGATTAATCTATTGATTTTTCTTTTTGCGATTATTGTTTCTTACTTTTTAAATCAGCAAGAAAAATCAAAACCTACTCAAACAATAACCGCTTCTAGCGCTGTCTCTCAAGCTCAACAAGCGGTTAAAAATAATTACGATATTGCAATGTCGGATGACAAATACGGACAAAACGCCACTGCACCTGTTGATTACTATATGCTTGCACTCTCTTGGTCTCCTGCATTTTGTGAAGCACAGCGTGAAAAAAATCACGGTAAGATTCCTGAGATGGCAGCCTATCAATGTGCAAGCGATCGCCAATTCGGTTGGGTCATTCACGGGCTTTGGGCACAGAATAAAAATGCAAAATCTGTTGAAGAACACCCACGTTTTTGCCAAGGCGACTTGCCGCCTGTTTCGCCACAAATTATCGAAAAATATTTGCCCGAATCCCCAGGGGCTTCACTATTACAAGGCGAATGGGAAAAGCACGGTGCTTGTGGATTCAACGATCCTGAAAGCTATTTTGCCAAACAGAAAGCCTTGTTTGATGATTTGGTCTTGCCTGATACGTGGATGCGAAATAATGAGCTTTTCCGATGGATGCGTAAAAATAATCCTAAATTAGACCGCGTGTATTTGGGGGCAAGCAAGAATGAGCTTTATATCTGCTATGATAAACAATGGAATGTGATGGATTGTCCGAGGTAATATAAAGTAATTTCTTCGTTAATTAAGACTGCCACAAATGCTTGCATTTGAACGTTACTTTGGCAACGGCACAAAGTGTTAGCGTAGCGAATAAACCTCCCCTCCCCCTCTTTGCTAAAGAGGGGAATGTTTCTGATGAGGAATAGAGATCTCCATTTTCACTGAGATTCCCCCTCTTTAGCAAAGAGGAGGAGGGGAGATTTGGCAGAATAAAATCCAACCAGATAAATAATTTTATGTCAGACCTAAGAATCCTCAAACTCCAAGCTCAACGCCAATTAAAACAAAGCCTTGCACTTGCTAACCAATTCTTTAACAAAGAATTTACAATACCCGTGATGAACTTCGAACTCCGCGGGCAAAAAGCAGGTGTGGCATATTTACAACAAAATGAAATTCGCCTTAATCCTGTATTATTGGTAGAAAATGGTGCTACGTTTATTCAACAAGTTGTGCCTCACGAGTTGGCTCATTTACTTGTTTATCAACAATTCGGGCGTGTGCAACCGCACGGTAAAGAGTGGAAAATGATGATGGAACAAGTGCTCGGTGTGCCTGCACATATCTATCACAAATTCAGCACCGCGAGTGTTGCTAAGCAATTCTCTTACCAATGCGACTGCCAAACGCACCTGCTTTCAGTCCGCCGACACAATGCTATTCAGCGTAACCAGCGCAGTTATATCTGCCGAAATTGTAACCAACCATTGCGATTTTTACCCGCATAACATTCCTTATAAGCGGGCAGAATTTCGTTAAAAAATTGTTAAAATGGCTAGACATTCCGCTTAAAGTCCTTACAATTCACACCAGTTTTATTTTTTAAATTTCTAAAAAAATTCGGAGTATATTATGGAAAAAATCGTGATTGTTGGCGGTGGCGCTGGAGGCTTAGAGCTGGCAACCTATTTAGGTAATAAATTAGGCAAAAAAAAGAAAGCAGAGGTGCTTTTGATTGATCGCAACGCTACCCACCTCTGGAAACCATTGTTACACGAAGTAGCAACAGGTTCATTAGATGATGGCACAGATGCAGTAAGCTACCGTGCTCACGCAACAAACCACTATTTCCACTTCCAACAAGGCATGCTTACAGGTGTAAATCGTGAGCAAAAAGAGATTGTGTTAGAGCCGCTTTTAGACGAAAACGGTGAAGTGTTAGTTGCTGAGCGTCACATCGCATACGACAAATTAATTCTTGCCATTGGCAGTAAATCAAACGATTTCGGCACTAAAGGGGTCGCAGAGCACTGTATTTTCTTAGACAGCTCTGAGCAAGCAAAACACTTCCAAAAACGTATGCTTGAGCTATTTTTACGTTTCTCACATAGCCAAGATAAAGATGTAAAAATCGCAATTGTGGGCGGTGGGGCAACAGGGATCGAACTTTCTGCCGAACTTTACAACGCAGCTTCACACTTAAATGAATACGGTTTCGGTAAATTAAACCGTGCAAGCTTAAAAGTAGCACTTGTGGAAGCAGGCTCTCGCTTAATTCCTGCATTAACTGAAAAAGTGTCTGCTTCAGCTCTTTCAGAGTTACGTAAAGCAGGCGTCGATGTGCATTTGAACACAATGATCACAGAGGCGGTGGAAGATGGTTTAATTACTAAAGATGGTGAAAAAATTGAAGCCGATTTAATGGTATGGGCAGCTGGAGTGAAAGCACCAGATTTCATCAAAGAGTTTGGTTTTGAAACCAACCGCTTAAATCAAATCGAAATCACCGATTTAATGCAAACTACGGTAGATAAAGATGTGTTCGTGATTGGCGACTGTGCTGCATTGATTCAAAACGGTAAACCAATCCCGCCACGAGCACAAGCTGCACACCAAATGGCAACCCAATGTGGTAAAAACATTGTGGCATTGTTAGAAGGTAAAGAAATGAAACCGTTTAAATTCAACGATAAAGGCTCATTACTCTCTTTCTCACATTTCGGTACTGTGGGTAACTTAATGGGCAACTTAGTGAAAGGCGATATGTTTATCGAAGGTAAAATCGCTCGTCTTGCTTACCTTTCACTTTACCGTATGCACCAAGTCGCATTGCACGGTTGGTTGAAAACGGGCTTGATTTTATTAGTAGGACAAATCAACCGCTTCTTGCGTCCTTCCATGAAGTTACATTAATTGGTTAACAATAAAGCCTTTTACATTGTAAGAGGCTTTATTTTTGTATTGAATATCTTGGTAAATTTAGTAAAGCACGCGTGCTTTAATTGTGCCGTCAATCTCTTTCAAGCGTTTTAATGCTTCTGAGCTATCTTCAAGCTGAACATCAATCACCACATAGCCAATTTCTGGGTCGGTTTGTAAATATTGACCAGCAATATTCACGTTTTGATCCACAAACACTTGGTTGATTTTGTTTAAAATACCTGGTTTGTTTTGGTGGATGTGTAATAAACGTTTTGCATTATTGTTGGCAGGAAGTGATACTTCTGGGAAGTTTACCGCTGACAAGGTTGAGCCATTGTCTGAATATTTCACAAATTTATTTGCTACTTCTGTACCGATGTTTTCTTGAGCTTCCGCCGTTGAACCACCAATGTGTGGCGTTAAGATAACGTTGTCAAATTTACGTAATGGCGATTCAAACGGATCGTTAATAGACGCAGGTTCAACAGGGAATACGTCAATCGCTGCACCGCGTAAGCTATTTGCTTCTAAGCGAGTCGCTAACGCATCTAAATCCACGACAGTACCGCGTGCGGCATTAATTAAAATTGCATCCTCTTTTAATTGGGCAATGCGTTCCGCACTCATTAGATTTTTGGTTGAGGCATTTTCTGGCACGTGTAATGAAATCGCATCACAGCTTGAAAGCAACTCGTCTAAACTTGCCACTTGCTGAGCATTACCCAATGGCAATTTATTTTCGATATCGTAAAAGTAAACTTGCATCCCCACTGCTTCAGCAATCACGCTCAATTGTGAGCCGATATGACCATAGCCGATGATACCTAATTTTTTACCACGCACTTCATTTGCACCCGCAGCCGATTTGTTCCACACGCCACGATGCACTTCCATATTCGCTTTAGGTACTTGACGCATTAACAAAATAATTTCTGCCAACACTAATTCCGCCACAGAGCGGGTATTTGAGAACGGTGCATTAAACACAGGAATACCACGACGTTTCGCTTCCGCTAAATCTACTTGGTTAGTACCGATACAGAAACAGCCTACCGCCACTAATTTTTGTGCGTGCTCTAAAATCTCTTTGGTTAAGTGTGTACGCGAGCGAATTCCCACAAAGTGAGCATCTTTAATTGCTTCGATAAGCTCTTTACCATCTAGGGCTTTTTTATGATACTCAATGTTGGTGTAACCTGCCGCTTTTAATACATCCAGTGCGTTTTGGTGCACGCCTTCGAGTAATAAGAATTTGATTTTTGATTTGTCGAGAGAAACTTTAGCCATAGTTATTCCTTATGTTGTGTTTAAAGTGAAAAACAAAAAGCGGTGCAATTTCGCAAAACATTTGCAAAAATTCACCGCTTGACCTTATTCAATAATTTTTGCCCCTTCAGGCGTGCCAACAATCGTAATGTTCGCGAAACGTTGTGCAAAAATACCGTTGGTGACCACACCTGCGATATTGTTGATGGTGTGTTCCATTTTCAGCGGTTCAAGAATTTTAAAGTGATGTACATCTAAAATCACATTGCCGTTATCTGTTACCACGCCTTCACGCCATTCAGGAGAACCACCAAGTGCAACTAACTGACGAGCCACATAAGAACGAGCCATCGGAATCACTTCCACTGGCAATGGGAAAGTTGAACCAAGCACATCGACTTGTTTTGAGCTATCAACGATACAAATAAATTTTTTCGCCAAAGAACTCACAATTTTTTCACGGGTTAATGCTGCCCCGCCGCCTTTGATCATTGCACCTTGCGGGGTAATTTCATCTGCACCATCGATATACACATCTAATTCCACAACGTCATTAGCACTAAACACCTC
This sequence comes from Haemophilus parahaemolyticus, assembly GCF_018373095.1. Classification (GTDB taxonomy): domain Bacteria; phylum Pseudomonadota; class Gammaproteobacteria; order Enterobacterales; family Pasteurellaceae; genus Haemophilus_A; species Haemophilus_A parahaemolyticus_A. Next base: position 13,485 of record NZ_JAHAHT010000023.1, on the reverse strand, counting down.
AATGCCCAACGCACGTAAACGCTCTTCTGAAGCTTTAGATGCCGCTACTGCACCTTTAATTTCATCTTTCATTGAAGCTAATTCGTCAATAAAGCAATTCACGGTTGAACCGCTACCCACGCCAACGATGGTATCTGGTGTCACAAATTTTAGTGCTGCTTTCGCTGCAATTTTCTTCATTTCTTGTTGGTTCATTATGTTTCCTATTATTGCTTTAAAGATAAAAATTGGTCTCATTGTGTGCCAAAGAGTAAGCTAAATCAAGCGGTAATTTTTCATAAGTCATTTGAAAAATTTAATTACAGAAGAGTTTTATAAAAACTTTTGATTAAGTTAATACAATCAAACCTGGTAAGGTCGCAAAACTTTGCGATTTTACCGTATTGTGGAAATCGTTTAGGTAGGCAAAATGTTGGTCGGTTTCACGAAACGCACCGTATAAGTTGCTATGAAGGCCTTGTTGAGTGATTTTGCGTGAAACCACATAACCGCGATCTAAATATGGTTTTACTGCCCAATATGGCAGGGTTGCAATACCGCGCTTACTCGCAACGAGCTGAATAATCGCAATAGTTAATTCACTGGTGCGACGTTTCGGTACAATACCTGCAGGACGAAGCACTTTTCGCAATAAATCCAACATATCGTCTGGCACTGGGTAGGTAATCCAAGTTTCATCGGCAAAATCTTCTGCCTCCCAAACTTCTTTATTGGCGAGCGGGTGATCTTTGGCACAGATGCCGACCATTTCATAGGAAAAGAGCGGATGATAAACAATCCCTTCCGTTTCTTCTGCTTCGGAAACCACCGCCCAGTCAGATCGATGAGTAAGCAGTAACCCAACAGGATCGGTATGGAAACCAGACACAATATCCAACTCAACAAGTGGCCAGTTTTGACGAAAAGAATCCATCGCAGGCATTAGCCAGTCGAAACAGGTATGGCATTCTACAGAAATGCGCAATTCCCCCACTTCGCCCTGTTTTACGCGAGCCAAATCTAATTCTGCTTCTACTACTTTCGGCAAAATTTCATGAGCCAGTTTCACTAAACGTTCACCTGCGGGAGTAAAACGCAACGGCGTGGTTTTACGTTCAAAAAGCGTGAGTTCATATTGATCTTCAAGCAGTTTGATTTGGTGTGAAAGAGCGGATTGTGTAAGGTGAATTCGCTTCGCTGCTAAGGAAACACTACCACTCTCTTTTAAGGCAAGTAAGGTTTTTAAATGACGAAGTTCAAGAAAAATCGGTTTCATAGCAGGAATTTTGAAGAGAGAATAAAGGAATGGGCGAGTGATTTGCAAATTTTCTTAGAAAATTTACCGCTTGCTCGCCCTTTCAAAACAGGCTAAAACACCAATTTGTGCTTAGCGTGCACGGAAGATAATGCGTGCTTTGCTTAAATCGTATGGAGTCATTTCAACGGTAACTTTATCGCCAGTTAAAATACGGATGTAGTTTTTACGCATTTTACCAGAGATATGCGCTGTCACAATGTGACCATTTTCTAATTCTACACGGAACATTGTATTTGGTAAGGTTTCTAAAATCGTACCTTGCATTTCAATGCAATCTTCTTTAGCCATTGCTTCCTCTTTTTGAATGTGCTTAATTTAAATAAAACGGTGCATATTATACCCTGATAGGCTTAAAATACAATTATTTCCTAAAATTCCGCCTTTTAGAATGAAAGCGTTGTGCTTGCGATTTTAAGTTAGTTGCCTCGGGCTTACGAACGGTTCTCACATGTGGGATTTTTCGGCGTAAGTAGTAAAAAATCGTGGCAGAAAACAGCACGCCAGTCAGCACTAAAATAATCAGTTCGCCATAAAGTTGTTGGAATAATTTATTCACTTTAACCTGCGTGCTATCTTCATATTGAGCATCAAAAGTTACTCGTAAAAAGCCAACTAGTGCTTGTTTAGCAAAAATTGGTTCCACAATTTGTTGGGTATTTTTTTGCTCAATGCGTTCTTTCAATGCTATCGAATGCTGACTCTGAGCAAGCAATTCCCCCGAGGCAGAATAAAGGTTCGCATCTAAAACAAACTCTTCTTTTGAGAAACTATCCAAAGCCTCAACCAACTCATCGGTTTTGGTATTTTTCATCAACATCAATGAAAACAAGTTTGCTTGCTGTCGCACTAATACGTGGGCAAGGTTAGAAACTTGGCTAATGCTTGCCAATTGCGATCCCACCTTAAATTGATTCACTCCATTTAAAATCACACTAATAGTTGCTACACAAAAGGCAAGCGTGAAAATAAACACCAGCGTTTTGGTTAATTTTTCGCGAGAAAAATACATAATTAAGCCTTATTTTGCTAAGCCTTTTTTCAACCAGTAATGGTAAGGAGCGGTTTCAGTTTCGCTTTTCAGCAGCTGATGCTCCATAAATTCGCAGAAACTCGGAATATCACGCGTGGTGGCGGGGTCGTCTGCAATAATGTGTAAAATTTCGCCCTCGTTCATATGACGTACAGTTTTGCGAGTAAGCATTACAGGTTCTGGGCAACGCAAACCTAGCGTATCTAAGGTTTGATCTGCGGTTAATTCTGTCATATTAGACCTTTTGTATCGACTAAATAATATAAGGCGATTAAAATACACTATTTTCCACCTTCACGCAAAAATAAGGAAGCCTATGCCATTACTTATCATCTTTTTTGCTTTGATTCTTTATATCTATTGCGAGCTCTCACTTTTAGTCAGCGTGAGTGCTGTGCTCGGTGTTTTCCCCACTCTTTTCTTGTTAATCGCCATTTCTGTGCTCGGCGTTTGGCTAGTGAAACTACGTGGTCTATACACAATACTTTCAATCCGCCAAGACTTAGCTCAAGGCAAACTCCCAGCTGATGCGGTAATCAACTCCGTACTCTTTATTATTGCAGGTATTTTGCTCATTATTCCTGGCTTTATTAGCGATATCTTAGCCATTTTATGCATTCTGCCGTTTACGCGTAAACTGATTAAATTATGGGGCTTGAATATGTTGAAAAAACGCTTCCAATTTGTCAATTTCAGCGCAAATCAGACCGCTTACCGAGCGAAAGAGAACACCGTGTTTGATGCTGAATTTGAGCGTCAGCAAGATCCAGATAAGTGGGTTAAATGATGTTTAAAAGAAAGCTATTTAACCACAACCCCTCTTTACAAACAAAAGCCAAAAAACGACCGCTTGTTCCCTCACCAAGTTTTGATGAAACCGTCGTGATACTTTTCAATAAACCTTATGATGTGCTTTGCCAATTTACCGACGAACAAGGACGACAAACATTGAAGGATTTTATTGATATTCCGAACGTTTACCCCGTTGGTCGTTTAGATCGCGATAGTGAAGGCTTACTCTTACTCACGAATTACGGTGAAATTCAGCACCGTTTGGCTCATCCTAAATTTGAGAAAGAGAAAACCTACTGGGTACAGGTAGACAACATTCCAACCGAAGAGGCAATCCGCCAACTGCAACAAGGCATAGAACTAAAAGATGGGCTAACAAAACCTGCAAAAGCCAAGCTAATTAACGCCCCAAATTTTAAGTGGGCAACCGCCCCGAAAATCCGTGAACGGAAAAATATTCCGACCGCGTGGCTAGAGCTAAAAATCAGCGAAGGCAAAAATCGTCAAGTCCGCCGAATGACCGCTCACGTAGGATTCCCCACATTACGCTTAATTCGTGTAGGATTAGGGCAGTTTAAATTGGAGAGGTTAAACGCAGGGGAGTATCGGGTTTTGGACAATGACGAAAAGAGAGAATTGTTTAGCCTATTACAGCTAAAATAGGTAGACGTAATAATCAGGTACCTTTTTCTATACTAGAGAGAGACTAATAAGAGACACTAAAATGCAACATAAAAAACTCACTTTCATCGGTACAGGCAATATGGCTTGGGCAATCATTCAAGGCTTATTAAAAAGCGGTTATCCTGCCAGCCAAATTATCGCTTGCAACAAAAGCAACCAAACCCGTCGCAATGAATTACAAGCGGTAGGAATTGCAACAAAATTTACCAATCGTGAAGCGATTGAGCAGGCGGAGGTTGTCATCCTAGCTGTGAAGCCACAAATAATGGCGGAAGTTTGCACTGAATTTGCGGATATTGATTTCTCACAAAAAATCGTTATTTCGGTGGCAGCTGGCATTTCTATCGCTCGTCTTGAACAGCTTTTACCGACCGCTAAAAACATCGTTCGCACTATGCCAAATACGCCTGCGTTAATTGGAGAAGGGTTAACGGGCTTATTTGCAAAATCCTCGGTGAATCCGACCGCTTGTCAATTGGCGGAGAAGCTGATGTCTGCCATTGGGCAATGTCATTGGGTAGATGAAGAGCATAAAATCAATCAGATTATCGCACTTACAGGTTCAAGCCCCGCTTACTTTTTCCGCTTTATGGAAGCGATACAACACTCCGCGGAAAAAATGGGTTTTTCTGCGGAAGATGCTCGCTTTTTAGTACAACAAGCCGCTCTTGGCTCGGCGAAATTAGTGCAAGCCAATCCCGATATTCCACTTTCACAGCTACGTGAAAATGTGACTTCAAAAGGTGGTACAACTGCAAAAGCGTTGGAAGTTTTCGAGCAACAACGTTTAGCAGAAACTGTTGAGCAAGCAATGCAAGCCGCTATTTCACGAGCTAACGAAATGGAGCAATTGTTATGATCACACTTTCCCCATTTAAATGGGCATCTTTTAACTTTTTCGGCTTTTTTTGTGCTTATGGCGTGATGCTTCCATTCCTACCAGTTTGGCTCAAACATTACGGATACAGTGCAGAAATGATCGGTTTAATCGCCTCTGTGGGTTATATTTTCCGATTTCTAGGGGGCTTACTCGCCTCACAACGGGTAAAACATGTCGATCATCTCATTCCAACCGCTCGCGGTTTAACTTGGCTGAATCTCGCTGTAATTCCGTTCATTTTCCTCTTTGCGGATAATATTTGGGTGCTTTTCCCGTTGTTAATGCTGTTTCACATATTCAATGCAGGGGCTATGCCAATCGCAGACAGTATCGCGTCCATCTGGCAGCAACAGGTGGGATTAGATTATGGTAAGTCTCGCTTGTTTGGTTCAATCGCCTTTGTAGTGGGCTCTCTGAGTTGCGGTTATCTTGTTGGCTTTTTAGGCGCAGAATCAGTGCTCTTTATTTTCATGGGGTTTATGTTATTGCTCGCTTTCGGGCAATCATTCAAGCCTTCAATTACGTTACAACAAAACAGCGAACATCTTGCGATAAATTCGCCAAGTTCTTGGGAAATTTTCAAAGAACCAACCGCTTGCCGAATGCTAATAACCGTTTCGCTCATTTTAGGATCGCACGCTGCCTACTACACTTACAGCACGCTCTATTGGTCATCGCTTGGTATTTCAACAGAGATGATCAGCCTGCTTTGGGGTATTGCAGTGGTAGCGGAAATCTGTATGTTCTTTCTTGCTAAACGTTTTTTAGGCAAGGTTAAAATCCACTATTTGATGATGGTTGCCGCAGCAGTCACCATTTCTCGTTGGATTTTGCTGGCAAACATTACCGATCCAACATTGTTTATTTTTGAACAATGTTTACACTCATTCAGTTTCGCAATGACTCACTTTGCAATGATTCGCTATATTTCAAGCCAAGAAGTCGAGAAAATTGCTAAACTGCAAGGGCTCTATTTTGGCTTATCGAACTGTGCCATTGTTGCGGTTTTTACTTTTATTTCAGGCTTACTCTATCAATATAACCCAAGCTATATGTTTATTTTGATGGCAATTTTTGTTGTTCCAGCCTTTTTCCTTGTGCCAAAAAAATTTCCAAGCCTACTCGCTCATTAGCCAATTGGATAACATTTCCCGACCATATTCGGTAATAAAAGATTCGGGGTGAAACTGTACCCCGTAAATTGGCAGATTCGCATGTTTGAACGCCATTAACACCGCTTGATCGCAAATTGAGGTTGCAACAAGCGGTGTTTTTTCAAGAGAATTTTGCGAAATTGCCCATGAATGATAAAGCCCAATGTTGAAACTTTCAGGCAAACCATCAAACAGCGGATTCTCTTCAAGCTGGCTTAATGGGCGTTGTTGCCCGTGCCGAACTTCTCCAAGGTTATATAGCTCCCCACCAAAAAATTCTGCAATGGTTTGATGCCCCAAACAGACACCCAAAATAGATTTATGCTGAGAATAACGCTCTAACATCGCAAAATTATTTGGATAAGCTCTCGGGATATCAGGCCCTGGCGAAATCAGAATATGGCTAAAATTTTCCACTTCATCCAAATCCAATTCCTCGCTAAAGATAATCTGTATTGGAATGTTGAGTTCACGACAAATCGGACGGAGGAGATCCACCAAATTAAAGGTAAAAGAATCGTGGTTGTCTATGATAAGGAGTTTCTGGAAAGAGGGCATTTTATTCTTCTCTCATCAAGGTAAACGCCACTTCTCGGCGTTCTTTAATGAGGCGTTTACGTTTCCAAATATGCATAATTCGACGGTTTTTGTTGGTCTTTAGGGGGTGTTTTTGCTTCAATCTTCCTTTACATTTCATTTGAGTTCTCCTGATTTAAATTCTCTTCATTCTGCTGTTCCGATGTTTTTTGCTCTTGTTGTAGCTTTTGTTCTTCAACACGCAGATGATTGACTAAACTGCTGTGATATTTGCGGATATTTTCCACATAACTAAACGCTTCAAAACCGCGAGCATAGCCATATTTTAAATTGGCATAATGACGTTTTTCAGCAAGAAGCGGTAAATTTTTCTTCACCTCTAACCAATTATCAGGGTCTCCTCCAAGCTGTTTAGTTAATCGGCGAACATCTAATAAATGTCCTAACCCCATATTATAAGCGGCTAAACCATACCAAATGCGATCTTCTACAGGCACTGTTTCAGGGATTTGGCGAATGAGCATATTCAGATATTCCGCCCCTCCGCGAATACTCTGTTCGGGATTAGTACGATCGATCACTCTCATACGATCAGCCGTATCACGTGTGAGCATCATCATTCCACGTACGCCTGTTGAAGAGGTTGCATTCGGATCCCATCGAGATTCTTGGTAAGCAATGGCAGCCAACATTGGCCACTCTAGCTCGCCTTTATGTTTCTCAAATAGAGCCCGATATTTTGGCAATATATTTTTGACTGCATTGAGATAAATAGAGGCATCCGCATAATCAAAACGGTTCAAATGGTTGAAGTATTTTTCTTCAATCCGAGCAATCAAACCTGTTTCATTGGCGTTATCCATAAAATCCAGCACAGAAGCCTGCAATTCGCTAAATGAGCTTTTACCAAAATACCACACCACTGGCATTTCATCGGTTAAATCAAAGCCAACCGCCAGATTTGGATTGATATATTGTGCGGAGGAAATATCTACCGATGGTGCAATGGTGTGAGGAATTTTGCCCTCGGCAACTTGCAAAAGTAGCTCTTCTTGAGTGAATTTATCTGTTGTTTGCCATTTTAAAAGCGGTTGATTTTCTTTTAATTGTTCCAAAATTGGAAGCACAGCCGAACCAGCCGGCACAAGGATTTCTGCTTGTAACTCATTTAATTTATATGGGCGCTGCGTACCTTTTTTATACGCAACTTGCCAAGAAGCAGAGTAATAGCTTGTGCCAATTTGGAATTGTTCGCCCTGCGAAGACTGATAAAGTAAGCCCGCCGCAGCCATATCAATTTTATTCTGTTTTAAGGCTTGGAAAAGCTGCTCGCTGTTATCAAATAGCGTGATATCAAGTTCCACTGCTAAATAATCAGCAAAAGCCTTACTGAGCTCATACTCAATACCCGCCTTACCTTCCGCATTGACAAAATAAGCCAGAGGATGGTTAATCATCCCTACTTTGAGCTTTTTAGTATGCTGAATTTGCGTATAACGGTTTTCTTCAGCTTGCATCAATTTTTGCCACGGATAAACCATATCCCACGACCATAACAAGAGAGCAATCGCTGTCGTTAAGGAGAGAAATAGACCTTTCAAAAATACCTCTTATCAACGATATTTATCTAAAAAACGGTAGTAAGGAATACCCACCTTCAATGCCATTTTCTTAATCCATTTTCCACCATAAAAATGTGGTATTTTTAATCCCTCAAAAATTGCAAGGCGTTCATCATTACCACAAATCGCTTCGCTAATAATTCGTCCTGCTAAACCTGTTAATGCAACTCCATGCCCTGAGAAACCTTGTGCAAAATAAACATTCGGTTTTGATCGCCCGAAATGAGGCGTGGAATTCATTGTCATATCAATAGGACCGCCCCAACCATACTCAATTTTAGTATCTTCCAGTTGCGGGAAAACAGCAAGCATTTCTGAGCGCATTTTAGCGATCATATCCACATTCGTACTAGAATCAGAACCAAAAAGCAAACGATTATCTGCAGACAAGCGGTAATAATCGAGCAATAAATTGTTATCGCAAACTGACATTCCATTGTTAATCAGACTATCTGCCATTGCTTGAGAAAGTGGTTCAGTTGCGATAATAAAACTTTCTACAGGCAAAATGGTATTTTCAATGCCGAACGTGATTTTTTTAGAAAGTACATCAATGTAAGCATTTACCGCTAACACCACATGTTCACAGCTCACGGTAATATTTTCAGCAAAAACAACCGCTTGCGTATCGCTTTTTACTTGAATTTCAGTAGCGGGCGAATGCTCGTAAATTTCTACACCTGCTTCAACACAGGCTTTTGCCAAGCCTAAGCAGTAATTTAGCGGATGCAAATGCCCAGAATTGCGGTCGTATAAACCGCCCACATAAATATCGCTTCCCAAATACTGTTTGAGCTGAGCTTTATCCCAAAGTTGCATATTGGTATAACCACATTGCTCTTCACTTGCTTTTTGCATAGCAATTAAGTCATCCATTCGGCGATTATTAAGGGCTAATGTTGCGTAACCTTTTTTCCAATCGCATTGAATACCATACTTTTGCACACGCTCGTCAATAATATCGATCGCTTCAAGCGACATATCCCATAATTTTCGAGCTTTCTCAAAACCGATATGATCGATATATTCATCAATACCTTCTTCAAAGCCGTTAATTGCCTGTCCACCCGAACGTCCCGATGCACCAAACCCCACACGAGCACCTTCTAAAACAATCACTCTTTTGCCCTGTTCAACTAGCTCTAAAGCGGCAGAAAGCCCTAAAAAGCCCGCACCAATCACGCAAACATCAGCAGATTGGTTGACAGAAATTTTGGGGAATTGAAGATCGAGATTGCGAGAATCGTAATAATAAGAAGAACGGTGTTCTTGGTAAGCAAAATTCAGCATAAAAAATAAGATTGATTAAATAAAAATAGATGCAATCGTAATAATAAAAAGGATTTAAATCAACGAAAATTTTATTTAATAAATTTACAGGAATTATATAGAAAAAGGAAAATGGCGCACCCGAGAGGATTCGAACCTCTGACCGCTCGGTTCGTAGCCGAGTACTCTATCCAGCTGAGCTACGGGTGCGTATTGAATTGTTATGAGAATTTATTTTATCAGCGACTATTTCAAACCTAATAGAGTAAAGTTTAAAATGGCGCACCCGAGAGGATTCGAACCTCTGACCGCTCGGTTCGTAGCCGAGTACTCTATCCAGCTGAGCTACGGGTGCATGATAAAGTAAATGGCGGTGAGAGAGGGATTCGAACCCTCGATAGAGCTTTTGAACCCTATACTCCCTTAGCAGGGGAGCGCCTTCAGCCTGCTCGGCCATCTCACCACTCACTGTGTCTGTGTGCGGTGCATATTACTAGATTTAAAAAATATGTCAAACGCTTTTCTAAAAAAAATAGTGATTTCATTCACGCCTGCCTATTGAATAGACGAAATGTTTATTTTTTATTAGTTTTGATATCGTTTTATAATTCCTTCTGCACAAGCAAAAGCGGATGACCACGCCCATTGGAAATTGTAGCCTCCAAGCCAGCCTGTCACATCAAGCACTTCGCCAATAAAATAAAGCCCTGAAACGGCTTTAGCTTCCATTGTTTTAGAGGAAATGTGATCGGTATCAATCCCTCCCATCGTTACTTCTGCTGTGCGGTAGCCCTCTGTGCCATTTGGGATAAATTGCCAATGATGGATAAATTGCTCAAGCTGTTGTATTGCATTTTTGCTAAGCTGAGCAATCACTTCATCTTTTAACAGGTTTTGTTCAAACCAAAGTTCAACCAGTTTTTTTGGTAGATAACGACTTAAAACCGTTTTTAGCTGCAATTTTGGCGAAGATTGACGCAATTCTTGCAAAATATCCCAAATGGAATTTGTAGGCAACAGATCAATTTTGACCGCTTCACCTATTTGCCAATAGTTTGATATTTGCAAAATGGCTGGTCCAGAAAGCCCTCGGTGTGTGAAAAGCATTTGATTGCTAAAGCTGATGTTCTCGTTACTTACCGTTACAGGTAAGGTGATGCCAGAAAGGGCTGTGAAAGGTTTATCGCTCTCTTTCCACGTAAAAGGTACAAGGCTTGCACGTGGTGCAATCACTGGTATGCCAAACTGCTCCGCAATGTTGTAACCAAAAGGGCTTGTACCTAAGGCTGGCATTGAAAGCCCACCTGTGGCAATCACCAGATTTTCTGTTTGATAGGTTTCGCAAGCGGTCTGAATTTCAAAACCTTTTGTAATTTTTTCGACAGAAATAGGCGCTTGTCGAAGCTGAATATCGACTTTGCCTTTCTCGCATTCGATTTGCAGCATTCGCACGATTTGTTGGGCTCCTTCATCGCAGAAGAGTTGCCCTAACTCTTTTTCGTGGTAGGCAATACCATATTGAGCGACTAAGCTGATAAAATCCCAGTTGGTGTAGCGAGCCAATGCCGATTTCACAAAATGGCGATTTTGGCTGAGGTAATGTTGTGGGGTGACATCTAAGTTAGTAAAGTTGCAGAAGCCTCCGCCCGACATTAAAATCTTACGTCCGATCTTCTTACCGTTATCAAGCATCACCACACTTTTGCCCGCTTGCCCCAATTGTGCAGCACAAAACAAGCCCGAAGCTCCCGCCCCGATAATAATTACATCTGCTTTTTTCATTAGAAATTAAGTATCTTATCGGCTTCCATCGTCCAGTCGGCAAGCTCAACGAGCGTACCAATTTTTACACCATCGGCAAGCGGGAGTTCAGTAATGCCACGTGCATTGGTACATGTTTTGCAGAGTTTTACCGTAGCCCCTTGTGAGGTAAGAATTTCTAGCATCTGTTGCACGTGATAGCCTTCTGATGGATTTTGTTTCTTAAGACCAGCGGTTACCGCATCAGACATTAAGAAAAGTTTAATTTCTGTCTGGTGTTGCTCTTGAATTTGTAGGGCAAGGCGTAAGCCGCTGAAAAACATTTCGTTACCATAAGGGGCAGAATTGATGATAAAAAGTAGTTTTTGCATAGTTATTCTTTTGATTTTGTATTCTCTGATAGATTGAAATTTTCGGCATATATAGCCGTTGCATAAAGCTTAAATTACGATTTTTGAGTAGCTGCAGAATAATATATGGCATAGTTTTAAACGCATTGCTCGACTATGCCATTTGTATTTTTAGATGATATTATTCAGATTTATCCGAATTCTCTTTCTGTTTTTTCTCCTTTGTTTCTGGCTCAGGATCAAATTTCGCAACGGGGACGCAACCTCGGCAGGCACCACGATTGACGCCAAGTTCTTCGCAAAATTGATCATATTTTTCTAATGTTTTCTTAAACCAGCTTTTTTTCTCATCACTCATTTTTCTTTCCTCCAGTTTGAAAAAAAACGGTGAGATTTCTCTGTTACCTTGCAAATCTAAGAGAAGATTTCACCGCTTGTTTATTAATCTCGGAAGTTATTGAATTGGAACGGTTGTCCTAATTCTGCACCTTTCACCAGTTGAATAACAGATTGAAGGTCATCACGAGATTTACCTGTAACACGCACCTGATCGCCTTGAATCTGTGCCTGCACTTTAATTTTTGCATCTTTAATCAGCTTCGTGATTTTTTTCGCCATTTCGGTTTCAATCCCTTGTTTTAGTTTAATCTCTTTACTGTAAAGTTTGCCGTGATGTTCGCTTTCAGATGGAATATCAAGAGAGTTATGCTCAATACCACGTTTTACGCAAGAGCCAATTAAAATCTCAATCAATTGATCTAATTGGAAATCCGATTCGGTTGTAATTTTGATAGTCTCATTTTTTTCATTTAATTCGATTATCGCTTCTACACCGTGAAAATCGTAGCGTGTGCTTAATACTCGGTTGGCATTTTCCACCGCATTACGCACTTCGTGTAAGGTAATTTCTGAAACAATGTCAAAAGATGGCATTTTACTTTCCTTTTAATTTATCAAAAATAGTTTTTGCATTTAACAACAACAAAATCGCTGTTAAGTCTGCAAAGTTTACCACAAATTTCGCTTGTTCTTGTACTTTGGGTTTAGCGTGCAATGCTACGCCTAAAGTGGCGGTTTTGAGCATCGGTAAATCGTTCGCACCATCACCTACTGCAACCCATTGGCTGGCTGGAATTTGGTATTTTTCGCCCAACATTTCAAGTGTCTCTTTTTTATATTGTGCATCCACTACTTTACCAAGCACTTTGCCTGTGAGTTTGCCATCAATAATTTCCAGCTGATTTGAGACGGCATAATCTAAGCCGTAAGTCTCTTTGAGATAGTCCGCAAAATAATCAAAACCACCAGAAGCAATGGCAATCTTCCAGCCTTGTTGTTTAAGCGTTTGCACCAACATTTTAAAGCCATCCATAAGCGGTAGATTTTCTCTCACTTTTTGCAAAATGCTTTCTGGAGCATTTTCAAGCGTACCCACGCGTTTGCGTAAACTCTGTTCAAAATCTAACTCACCACGCATTGCACTTGCGGTAATTGCTGAAACGACTTCGCCTGTTCCTGCCAATTTTGCAATCTCATCGATGCATTCGATTTTGATTGCGGTCGAATCCATATCCATAAGCAACAAGCCTTGCTGATTGAAATCAGGTATTTCTGTTAAATCTGCAAGATCAACATTCAATTGGCGAGCGATTTCTTTGTATTGACAAGCGGTCGATTCTGTTTCAAAAAATGCAATTTGGTAGTCTAAATAGCCTATTTGCCCGACACATTCTGCTAAAATCTGCTGGCTAAATTGATCAATTTGGTGGTGAGAAAGTTGTTTTGCGTAAATAAAAATTGTGTTTGGCATATTATAGATAATCAAAAGTTGTAGAGTGAGCGTCAGTCCGCCAAACAATAAAGAAGATATGGCGGACTAAAGCCTTCTCTACGTTTAGTTATTTGTTTTTTGCAATTTACTCCAGTTGTAATAACCGTAAAGCGAATTAAGTAAGTAAGCGGAATACATCACATACATTGAGGTATTTTCTGCCCATAGTGCAATAGAGATAATGTTAAGCACAATCCAGAGTAGCCATTGCTCGCGGTAGCGTAACACCATCAAAACTTGTGCTGCAATCACAATAATAGTACTTAAACCATCTAAAC
>NZ_JAHAHT010000148.1 GCF_018373095.1 Haemophilus parahaemolyticus | reverse complement strand
TTCAATAGTGATACGTGATACTGAAGCGTTCGCTAACTCTTTGTTTAAGAATTTACGTACTTTGAAGTCGCCGTCTAAGTTATCAGCGAAATCTTGTGTATTCGCGAACCAAGTAGAGTTCCAAGGTTTAACAATACCAAGGCGAATACCATTAGGATGTACTTTCTGACCCATTGTTATTCTCCTACTGATTAACGATCTGATACAACCACAGTAATGTGGCTAGTACGTTTTAAAATACGATCTGCACGACCTTTTGCACGTGGCATAACACGTTTCATGCTTGGACCTTCATCAACGAAAATCTTAGCAACTTTAAGATCATCTACATCTGCACCGTCATTGTGCTCTGCGTTTGCGATAGCTGATTCTAATACTTTCTTAACTAAAGCCGCTGCTTTTTTGTTAGTGAAAGTTAAGATTTCTAATGCTGCAGAAACTTTTTTACCGCGAATTAAATCAGCAACTAAGCGAGCTTTTTGGGCAGAAGTACGAGCGTAACGATGTTTAGCAATAGTTTCCATCTTTTACCTCTTATTTCTTAGCTTTCTTATCTGCGGCGTGACCGCGGTATGTACGAGTCGGTGCAAATTCACCTAGTTTATGACCGATCATTTCGTCTGATACATAAACTGGAACGTGCTGACGACCATTATGGACTGCGATGGTCAAACCAATCATTGATGGAATGATCATTGAACGACGGGACCAAGTTTTAATTGGTTTTTTATCCCCGCTTTCCACCGCCTTCTCTACCTTCTTCAACAAGTGTAGGTCAAGGAAAGGACCTTTCTTGAGAGAACGTGGCATGGGTTATCCTCTTTTTAATGAATAAAATTATTTGCCACGACGACGTACGATATATTTATCAGTACGTTTGTTGTGACGAGTTTTCTTACCTTTGGTTTGAACGCCCCAAGGTGTAACTGGGTGTTTACCGAAGTTACGACCTTCACCACCACCGTGTGGGTGGTCTACTGGGTTCATTGCAGTACCACGAACTGTTGGGCGTACGCCTCTCCAGCGGTTAGCACCTGCTTTACCAAGAACGCGAAGCATATGTTCAGAGTTACCTACTTCACCGATTGTTGCGAAACAATCAGCTAATACTTTACGCATTTCACCTGAACGAAGACGTAAAGTTACATAGTTACCTTCACGTGCAATAATTTGTACGCTAGCACCCGCAGAACGTGCAATTTGACCACCTTTACCAGGTTTTAATTCCACATTGTGTACAGTTGTACCAACTGGGATGTTACGCATAGGTAATGCGTTACCTACTTTAATCGGAGCTGAAGCACCTGCTTGAATCGTATCACCAGCAGATAAACCTTTTGGTGCTAAGATATAACGGCGTTCACCATCTTTATAAAGAACTAACGCGATGTTAGCAGAACGGTTCGGATCGTATTCTAAACGCTCAACTACCGCAGGGATTTCTAACTTATTACGTTTGAAATCAACTAAACGATAGTGTTGTTTATGACCACCACCGATGTGGCGAGTAGTGATACGACCTAAGTTGTTACGACCACCAGTTTTAGATTTAGTATCTAAAAGTGCTGCGAAAGGTTTCCCTTTGTGAAGTTCTGCATTAACAACTTTAACTACATGACGACGACCAGCGGAGGTCGGCTTACATTTAACGATAGCCATAGTTTTCTATTCCTCCGAATTACTCTGCCGCACCTTCAACGAAGTCAAGTGATTGACCTTCTTGAAGAGTTACATAAGCTTTTTTCCAGTCACTACGACGACCTGATTTTGCACCGTGACGTTTAGTTTTACCTTTAACAACCACTGTACGTACAGAATCAACTTTAACTTCGAAAAGTGCTTCAACCGCATTTGCAATTTCTACTTTATTAGCATCTAATGCAACTTTAAATACGATTGTGTTACCTTTTTCAGCGTTATTTGTCGCTTTCTCAGAGATATGAGGTGCTTTAAGCACTTTTAGCAAACGTTCTTGTTGAATCATGCTAGCATCTCCTCAATTTGTTTTACTGCATCAACAGTTACAACCACTTTATCAAAAGCGATTAAGCTAACTGGATCGATTGCTTGAACATCACGAACGTCTACTTTGTATAAATTGCGTGCTGCTAAGAATAGATTTTCATCTAAGTTTGCAGTAATGATTAAAGCGTCAGTTAACGCCATCTCTTTTAATTTTTGTGCTAAAACTTTAGTTTTAGGTGCATCAATTTCGAATTTCTCAACAACCACTAAACGGCCTTGACGAACTAATTCAGAAAGAATGCTTTTGATTGCACCACGGTACATTTTTTTGTTCACTTTTTGGCTGTGATCTTGTGGTTTCGCAGCGAATGTGATACCACCTGAACGCCAGATTGGTGATTTGATGTCACCAGAACGTGCACGACCTGTACCTTTTTGACGCCAAGGTTTTTTGCCTGAACCAGACACTTCAGCACGAGTTTTTTGTGCACGTGAACCTTGACGAGCACCTGCTGCATAAGCAAC
>NZ_JAHAHT010000022.1 GCF_018373095.1 Haemophilus parahaemolyticus | reverse complement strand
CGAAACTTCAGTTTCGGGCGATTAGCTCAGTTGGGAGAGCACCTCCCTTACAAGGAGGGGGTCACTGGTTCGAGACCGGTATCGCCCACCACTTCTAAATTATTTTCTTAATCTTCAATAGTATTGCTTTCCTAACTTTAAATTTATTTATTACTAAGTTATAGGAATAAAATTCGCCCTATCATAAAAATCTAGCTAAACATTAAGTTACTCGTTATAATTGCACGCTTTTTGGGCATATGGATTGAGCATAGAGCAACCTAGGTTCATTTTTTATTTCTCACTTTACTTCTTACATTAAGAGGACAAAAAATTGAAAAAATTTTTCGCGAAATTAGCTGTTACGGCAATGGCGTTTTCTTCTGTGGTAGCAAATGCGGCAGAAAAACTTTATGTGTATAACTGGACAGAATATGTACCGTCTTCTCTGTTGGAACAATTCACCAAAGAAACGGGCATTGAAGTGATTTATTCGACCTTTGAAAGTAACGAGGAGATGTACTCCAAATTAAAACTTTCTGGATCAAAAGGTTATGACATCGTTTTCCCATCAAGCTACTATGTGGGCAAGATGGCAAAAGAGGGGATGTTATCGGAATTAGATAAGTCTAAACTCAGCAATTTAAAAAATATTACCCCTGATTTAATGGGTAAGCCATTTGATCCAGAGAATAAATACTCTCTTCCTTATGTGTATGGCTTAACGGGGATTGGAGTAAATGCGACGGATATCGATCCGAAAACAATCAGCAGCTGGGGCGATTTATGGCGTGATGAATACAAAGGCAAATTATTGTTGATGAACGACCCGCGTGAAGTGTTCCATATAGCATTGTTGTTAAACGGTAAATCACCAAATACTGAAAATGAAGAAGAAATCAAAGCGGCTTACGAACGTTTAAAAACGATTGTGCCGAATGTGTTAGTGTTTAACTCAGATTCGCCTGAAATGCCTTATTTGCAAGGCGAAGTATCGGTAGGTATGCAGTGGTCTGGTTCGGCTCACCGTGCGAAAAGCGAAAATCCAGACTTGCAATTTGTCTTCCCGAAAGAAGGTGCTGTGCTTTGGATGGATAACTATGTGATTCCAAAAGGTGCAGCCAATAAAGAAGCAGCACATAAATTCATCGATTTCTTACTTCGTCCTGAAAGTGCGAAAGAAGTGATTGAAATCATGGGCTTCTCAATGCCAAACGAAGGCGTGAAAGCATTGCTTTCGCCAGAATTAGCGAGCGATCCGTTGATTTTCCCTCCAAGTGAGGAGATTAACAAAGGTGTTTTACAAGCGGATGTAGGTCCAGCTGTAGAAATCTACGAAAAATACTGGAATTTGCTAAAAACAGGCGGAAAATAACCGCTTGTCTCTCATATTCTTTCTCCCATAAAGGGAGAATGTGATTTTCCAGCCCTACCCTTATGAAAAGGATAGGGTTATTTATTTACTCGACAAACTTTGAGGTTTTTCATGTCAAATCAACATTCTTTAACGGCAAATCCAGCACCACTTGGTTTATGTGGATTTGCATTAACAACTTGGTTATTAAGCCTCATCAATAACGGTACTTTCGGCGGCGAAAATGTTGGCTTAGTACTGGCAATGGGCTTTGCATTTGGTGGCTTAGCACAAATGTTGGCAGGTCTTTTTGAATTCTCAAAAGGCAACACATTTGGTTTTACCGCTTTTACTAGCTATGGTGCATTCTGGATTTCATTTGCATTATTCAAAGTATTCTTCTCTGAAGGCGTGAGCCACGATTTCGTGGGGTGGTACTTAATCGCATGGGGAACATTCACGCTGATGATGTTTATCGGCACACTCACTAAAGCACGTGCATTACAAGCGATTTTTGCAGCATTAACCATCACATTCTACTTATTAGCAGCAGGTGATTTCACGCATAACACTACATTAACTAACATTGGCGGTAACTTCGGTTTATTAACTGCATTATTAGCGTTCTACTTAGCGGCAGCAGACATCATAAACGATAGCTTTGGTTGTGAAGTGTTGCCAGTAGGTAAACCGAAATAATCTTATTTTCTAAGATAAGGCTAATTGCAAAACTAGCCTTTTTTCATGGGCATATAAACAAAAACTGTTCATTTTCTCTACTATACCTATTTTTAAAGCTTACTCATTATGCTTACACTTTGTGCAGTTGTTAAAACAATGTTCAAACGCAAGCGGTTGATTTTGCATTTTGATTTGCAAAATCAGCTGCTTGTTTGTGTTAAAATGCCCCAAATTCTTAACTATTCAAACATTATGCAAAGCTTAACGCCTTTTCACACCTTTCATCTGCCTGCTAAGGCTTCCCAAATTATTGAATATACTAATGTCGAACAACTTTTAACTGCGTGGCAAACCGCAACTCACGCTAATCAAACTGTTTTGCTTTTAGGGCAAGGCTCGAATGTACTTTTTATCGATGATTTCCACGGTGTTGTGCTGGTCAATAAAATGCAAGGCATTGAACAGCGTGAAGATGCGGACTTCCACTATTTGCACGTGCAAGGTGGGCAGAATTGGCACGAACTCGTAAAAACAGCACTTTCACTGGGTATTTACGGCTTAGAAAATTTAGCCTTGATTCCCGGTGTGGCAGGCTCAGCACCAATTCAGAACATCGGTGCCTATGGCGTAGAATTTGCGAATGTGTGTGATTTTGTCGATGTTGTGCATCTACCAACGGGCAAACGTTCCCGCTTAAGCAAAGAAACCTGCCGTTTTGGTTATCGAGACAGCATTTTCAAGCATGAATACAAAGACGAATATGCAATTATTGCGGTTGGTTTGAAATTGCCAAAAGCGTGGAAACCTGTGCTGAATTATGGCTCATTGGCACAGTTTGATCCTGAAACAGTAACGGCTCAGCAAGTGTTTGAAGAGGTGTGTGCTGTACGCTCGAGCAAATTGCCAAATCCAGATGAATTTGGTAATGCAGGCAGTTTTTTCAAAAACCCTGTGATCGATGCTGCCACTTTTCAGCAAATTCAGACTGCTTATCCGAACATTCCAAACTATCCGCAAGCGGATTGTACGGTCAAACTTGCTGCAGGTTGGTTAATTGACCAATGCGGTTTAAAAGGTTTTCAAGTAGGCGGAGCAGCCGTGCATACCCAGCAAGCGTTGGTGTTGATTAACAAAGAAAACGCTACGGGAATGGATGTGGTGAATTTAGCAAAAGCTGTTCGTCAACAAGTGCGTGAAAAATTTGGCGTAGAGCTGCACCCTGAAGTGCGTTTTATGGGCAAAAATGGCGAAATTGATAGTGAGTTGATTACTAGATAATATTTAACGCTTAATTGATTAAAAAAATTTTATGATACCTATCAATATTCAATTCTCTATAAGGAAACTGTTTGTGTTGTAAAATATAGTATTTTTCTCTAATAAAGCATAAAATTGCAACATTTTATAAAAGCATTGCCGATTTTATGGGCTTTAATGACATTGCTCACAGAATTTTTAAATGGTAGGATTTGCGAACTTTTTACTTTATTGAGAAAAATAATATGTCAAATCAACTTCGTAATGATCCGAAAAAAGTGGCAATTGCCTCAATGATCGGCACTGCAATCGAGTTCTTCGATTACTATATTTATGCAGCAGCGGCTGTGTTGGTCTTTAACACGCAATTCTTTAAAAGTGGCGATCCAGTTTCTGATGAGCTACTTTCCCTTTCTACTTTAGCATTAGCTTTCTTTGCTCGCCCGATTGGTTCTGCATTATTTGGACACTTCGGTGACAGAATCGGTCGTAAAAAAACCTTAGTTGCCTCTTTATTATTGATGGGCGGTTCAACCGTGATGATCGGTTTATTGCCAAACTATGAAACTATTGGCATTTGGGCACCTGTTTTACTTTGCTTATGCCGTGTTGGTCAAGGTTTAGGCTTAGGCGGCGAATGGGGCGGTGCAGCATTAGTAGCAACCGAAAATGCACCTGAAGGCAAACGTGCGTGGTACGGTACTTTCCCTCAATTAGGTGCACCGATTGGGTTGTTCATAGCAAATGCTTCATTTTTCTTAGTAAGTTACTTTTTAGGTCATGAAGGCTTAGTAGAATGGGGCTGGCGTATTCCGTTCATCTCTTCAATTGCGTTGGTTATAGTGGGCTTATGGGTGCGTTTAACCTTGCACGAAAGCCACGTATTCCGCGAAGCTGAGCAACAAGGCAAAACGCAAAAAGCCCCTGTTTCTGTGGTCTTCCGTCATCATTTAAAACCGTTAATTCTTGGTACATTCATTATGACGGCAACTTACGTGTTGTTCTATATTATGACGGCGTTCGCACAAGTGTATTCTCGCTCGCCAGCAAAACTCTCTGAAGCAGGACACGCAATGGGTTTAGGCATTGCACCTAATATATTTACAGGCTTATTGTTATTAAATGCTATCGTATTTGCGATTTTTACCAGTATTTCGGGCATTTATGCAGACAGAATTGGTCGTCGTAAATTCTTATTATGGGTAACCTTTGCAATGGGGATTTTCGGCTTAGCTATGCCATTATTCCTATCAAACGGTACTCCAATGTCTGTATTCTTCTTCCTTGTCGTGGGTATGGTGTTAATGGGCTTCACTTTCGGTCCGATGGCAGCATTACTTCCTGAATTATTCCCAACAGAAGTACGTTATTCTGGTGCATCATTGGCGTATAACTTCGCGTCAATTTTGGGGGCAACCATTGCGGCAACCTTCGCGATCAAAATTAATGCCGCTTACGGGATCTTAGGTGTCGGCATCTATTTAGCGGTAAATGCATTGATTACCTTTATCGCTTTATGGGCATCAAAAGAAACCAAAGATTTAGACTTAACGAAAGCCTAATTTTAGCTTAAATAATATGATATGATTTTCACCTAGTATTGTGGATCAACCGCATTGCTAGGTGATTTTTTATGCAAACTATGAGAGAAAAATGAAACTCAATCAATCTCAAATTCAAGAAGCCTTGCTTTGCGGGCAAGCCTTTGTGTTCGATGAAATTAACTCTACTAATGCTTACTTGCTTGAACATTATCAAACGTTAGAACAAGGTACGGTTTGTCTTGCGGAAACCCAAACCGCAGGTCGGGGTAGACGAGGCAGAACATGGTTTTCACCTGAAAGTGAGAACCTTTATTTCTCAATTCTGTGGCATTACAAACAAGAAGAATTAGACAATTTACCTGCGTTGAGCTTGGTTGTTTCGCTGATTATTGCCGAAGCTCTACAAGCCCAAAATGTGCAAGATATTCAGATCAAATGGCCGAATGACGTCTATTACCAAGGCAAAAAAATGGGTGGGATTCTGATTGAAACTAAAGCTAACCGAGAGGGTATTCATTTGGTGATTGGAATCGGGCTGAATTTAGGAATGACGCAAGTGGATGAGAAAATCGTCACGCAAGCGTGGTCAGATCTTTCGCAATACCATTTCGACCGTAATAAACTCGTCTGCGATTTAGTGCAGGCATTGCAAAAAAACTTGAAAATTTACCCGCTTGTTGGCTTCTCTCACTATCAAGAGCGTTGGCAAGCATTCGATATTTTCCAAAATCGAGTTGTTAAATTGATTGCCAACGATCACGAAATTCACGGTACTTCACGTGGTATTAACGAACAAGGCGAGTTATTGCTTGAGCAAAATGGCGAATTGAATGCTTTTGCGATTGGCGAGATGTCGCTCAGATCAGAATAAAAATAGAATAAAAGATGAATAATAAACCTAAAGCGATTTTTTTAATGGGCCCGACCGCTTCGGGCAAAACTGACTTGGCAATTGCCTTGCGTGAAAGCCTGCCAGTGGAAGTGATTAGTGTAGATTCCGCCTTGATTTATAAGGGAATGGATATCGGCACAGCAAAGCCAAGCCCTGAGGAATTGGCAAAAGCACCGCACCGCCTGATCGATATTTTAGACCCAGCGGAAAGCTATTCTGCTATGAATTTCCGAGCCGATGCCTTAAAAGAGATGGCAGAAATCACTGCAAGCGGTCGAATTCCGTTGCTCGTTGGCGGCACGATGCTTTACTACAAAGCTCTGATTGAAGGGCTTTCGCCGCTACCTTCTGCTAATAGTGAAGTGCGAGCTAAAATTGAACAAAAAGCAGCAGAATTTGGTTGGGGAGCTTTGCACCAAGATTTGATGGTCATCGATCCTGTTTCGGCAAATCGTATCAATCCCAACGACAGCCAGCGTATCAACCGTGCGTTGGAAGTGTTCTACATTACTGGTAAAACGATGACTGAACTCACTGCCCAACAAGGCGAAAGTTTGCCCTATGATGTATTGCAATTTGCTATCGCCCCTGAAGATCGGGCTGTGTTACATCAACGCATTGAGCAGCGCTTTCATAAAATGATTGCGCTTGGTTTTGAACAAGAAGTACGAAAGCTATTCGAGCGCGGCGATTTGAATATTGATTTGCCGTCTATTCGTTGTGTGGGCTACCGCCAAATGTGGGAATATCTGCAGGGCAATATTTCGCTTGATGAAGCGATTTTCAAAGGCATTTGTGCCACTCGCCAGCTTGCAAAACGCCAAATCACTTGGTTGCGTGGCTGGCAAAGTGAAATTACGTGGTTGGATAGTTTGCAGCCTGAAAGGGCGCAAGACGTTGTGTTGGAAAGGTGGGAAAATTCGATCATTTCAGATTGCTGATAAAACTAAAAAGTTGACATTTCTCGTGGGGCGGACTTCAGCCTGTCAATAATAAAAGCAAAGGGTTCAAATAGCGGACTAAATTCCGCTCTACACCAAAAGGACTTTGTTAATAATCTGAAATGGCGAGATGATCTCGCCATTTTGCTATCTTTGTTTTACTTCAATCTTTTTCGTACATTTTCATAGGCTGGTAAACGATTACGACACTTCTCCATGCAACCTTTGCAATAATCGATCCATTGCTCGATAACCTAAAGCCTCTGCTAAATGCATTTGTTTAATTTGCTCTTCGCCAGCTAAATCAGCAATGGTTCGGGAAACTTTTAAAATACGGTGGTAAGCCCGCACCGATAAGCCTAGCTTTGTTAAAGCACTTTCTAAAAACAACGCATCTTGTGGCGATAAAGCACAATCTCGCTCGATTTCTCGAGTATTAAGCTGAGAATTGATTTTCCCTGCACGCTTAAACTGAATATCCCTTGCTTTTAACACTCGTTCTCGCACTTGTGCTGTTGTCTCCCCTCGATTCTCATTGCCACTTTGCAACGCCCCTTGCGGTAAAAGTGGGACTTCAATTGAGAGGTCGAAGCGGTCTAAAAATGGTCCTGATAAACGGTTCAAATAACGGATGACCTGCTGTGGTGAAGTACGGTTGTGCGTACCTTGATAATGTCCTGTTGGGCTTGGATTCATCGCAGCAATTAGCTGAAAACGAGCGGGAAATTGCACCTTGGCATTAGCACGCGAAATAATGATTTCACCTGATTCCAACGGCTGGCGTAGCGCATCTAACACTTTACGCTCAAATTCTGGAAGCTCATCCAAGAATAAAACGCCATTATGGGCGAGCGATATTTCGCCAGGTTTTGGGATCGTTCCCCCGCCAACTAACGCCACCATTGAAGCACTGTGGTGCGGTGCACGAAATGGGCGATCTTTCCAATTAGTAAAATTCAGTTCATTTTGTACAAGGCTTGTAATGGATGCCGTTTCAATCGCTTCTTCATCCGACATCTCAGGCAAAAGATCTGCCAAACGGCTGGCAAGCATTGTTTTGCCTGTACCTGGAGGGCCGAGAAAAAGCAGATTATGTTGCCCAGCTGCAGCAATTGTTAAGGCTCGCTTGGCGTGTTGTTGCCCAATAATATCGGTCAGATCACGTTTAACAAGCGGTGTATTTTCTTCGCTATTTTGCGGAATGTCTTGGGCAACAGGGAGTGTATCTCGTCGGTTAAGAAAATTGACCACTTGCAATAGCGAATGGGCAAAATACGTTTTAGCATTAGAAACAAGCGAAGCCTCATTCGCATTCTGCTTGGCTAAAATCATCTGGCGTTTTGCTTTCTCTGCGGAAATCACTGCAGGAATCGCTCCTTGTACGCCTCGCAAAGAACCAGTAAGAGCCAACTCACCTAAAAATTCAAAGCGTTTAAGCAAGTCTGAATCAATCTGCCCTGATGCAGCAAGAATACCAATGGCAATTGGCAAATCGAAACGTCCGCCTTCTTTTGGTAAATCAGCAGGTGCAAGATTGATGGTAATGCGTTGCGGTGGATAGAAAAAATTGGCATTAATCAAAGCACTTCGCACGCGATCTGCTGCTTCTTTCACTGTAGTTTCAGGTAAGCCAACAATGGTCATTTTCGGGCTGCCGTTGCTAATGTGCACTTCGATCGTGACTAAAGGAGCTTCCACGCCAATAGAAGCTCGGCTATAAACAATTGCTAAAGACATAATCTCTCCATTTTTAATCGCAACAGCATAAAAAGAGAGAGCAAAATCACCAAGCAGAAATGTTTAGATTTTCGAGTGAGATCACAAAAATAGTAAGAGAGTGCTTGTTTTTGCTGATTTTTTATCAGACTTACCAGCAATTTAGTCAAAATATTTATGCAACTTAAAGCAGATTATTTTTTAATCTGAAATTGTTTTTTTTGGGTCTTTTCGTGTATTATTCCAGCCTCTTTTTTGATAAAGAGTCACTCG
This sequence comes from Haemophilus parahaemolyticus, assembly GCF_018373095.1. Classification (GTDB taxonomy): domain Bacteria; phylum Pseudomonadota; class Gammaproteobacteria; order Enterobacterales; family Pasteurellaceae; genus Haemophilus_A; species Haemophilus_A parahaemolyticus_A. Next base: position 14,098 of record NZ_JAHAHT010000022.1, on the reverse strand, counting down.
AATAGTCATGATATTGGCTAATTATTTTAACGTAATATTAAATTTAAGGCATATAAAAAGCGGTTCAAAATGGTAAAACTTTTACCAAATTGAACCGCTTGTTGTTTCTAGCTATAGAAATTATTTCTTCTCTTCCGCTTTAATCATATCTGCTGGAATAAAGGATTGTTGGACTTTTTCCATATGTGGCAGATTGTGGGCAATACCTTTATGGCAGTCGATACAAGTTTTGTTTTGCTCTTGTGCCAAGGCGTGCATTTGTTGTGCTACCGTTTTTTGTTGGGTGAAGTCCATATCGTCAAAGTTGTGGCAGTTGCGGCACTCTTTTGAGTTGTTGGCTTTCATACGTGCCCATTCACGTTCTGCCATTTCTAAGCGGTGTGCTTCGAATTTCTCTTTGGTATCCACTTTGCCCGTAATGTGTGCATAAACTTCAGTCGAAGCCTGCATTTTGCGAATCATTTTCGGCACAAATTCGTGTGGCACGTGGCAGTCAGAACAGATCGCTTTCACGCCTGAACGGTTGCTGAAGTGAATGGAGGCTTGATATTCAGGCACAACATCGTTCATATGACAATCCGAACAGAACTGCTCTGTGTTAGTCATTTCCATCCCTTTGTTAAAGCCAGCTGAGGCAATTAAGGTGCCAACACCGATGATAAGAATCAATGTACCAATTGCTAATTTACTCGGCGTACGAAGCCAAGTACAAATTTTTTTAATCATTTCGTTGCTCCTTATTTGCCTTGTGCCTGGCGAATAGTGTCAAATTTATTTTGAATAATTGGGTTTACGTTTGCTTGTTGCACGTGGCATTGTAAGCAGAAGTAACGGCGCGGTGATGTACCTTCAGTGCGTTTGCCATCGCGATCTAAGAAATGGCTTTCTGGCACACGTGGTGCACCTGTAGTTGGGGCAACATCAGGTGAGTGGCAGCCCAAACATTGGTTGGCATTTTTCGTTACTTGTAAACCACGAATGCTGTGTGGCACGAGTGGCGGCTGGTGTGGGAAAGTAATCGGAATATTACCCACATCTTTAGGAGGGGTGGTAAAGGCTGGGGCAATACTTTCTGCCGCACCTTCAATATTATTTGCCACTTTTGGGGCATCTGCTAAAGCTACACCCGAAAGTGCCATTAGCATTACAGCAAGGAATTTTTTCATAAATCACTCCATTACAATTTTACAAATTTTTAATGTTAATCTGCTTCTCAAACCGAGAACCAAATGCAAAAACATTTTCAGCGCAGACATCAATGCAACGTCCGCAAGTAATACAATCTTTCGCCAAGACAATAGGGCTATCTTCAGGCTTACCGTGCAGTGGAATACGCAACACTTGTGGCTCTGGGCAGACGTTGTAGCAGTCCATACAGCGGTCGCAACGGTTGCGATCCACCACATTCACTTTCACTAAACTTTTTGCTCCAATTACGCCATACATTGCCCCAATCGGGCAGAGATGGCCGCACCAGCCGTGTTCGGCAACCAACAAGTCAAACAGGAAAATAACTGCAACTAGCCAGAGCGTTGCTCCTAAGCCATAAACAAAAACACGTCCAAGAGCAGCGACGGGGTTAATCCACTCCCACAGCAGCGAGCCTGTGAAAGCACTGCCGACTAAAATCACACCTAGAATCACATAACGTAATTCGCGGGAGATTTTTAGCGATTGACGAATGCCGAGTTTGCGTCTGAGCCACGCAGCGGCATCGGTCACTATATTCATTGGACAAACCCAGCTACAAAAGGCTTTGCTTGCCACCACCGCATAAAACAGCACAATGATGAACGCACCGATAAGCGTAGTCATTTCAGGCAAGTAACCTGTGGCTAAACTTTCTGCGGTAATCAGTGGATCAGTCAGTGGCACGGTGTCGAATAACATACTCGAGCTATAATTGCCTTTTAAGATCCAGATATTCCACATCGGCCCGCTCAAAAACATCAAAATGATGCTTAATTGGCTGAGCCGTCTTAAAATCAAGAAGCGATAAGCTCGCCACCATCCCAATTTTTGCCGAGCTTCTAAGCCCGCATCTTTGGGTTTATTTGGGGTATATTTTGGAGCAACTGCCACTATTTCACCCCCTTAATGTTTAAGTCTAAATTTGGGAAATGTTCCGCTTCTGGCACAGTGGTTGAACTTGGCACATAATCCATAGAAGCACGGCTTGGTGTTGCCACTTTCTGATTTGGCTTCACTTGCATTGGTTTATAGCTTGCTTCACTCATCCCCTCTGGCATTCTTGCCTCAAACTGCGGACGCAATCCATCAGGGTGCTGTTCCTCAATTAGAGCTTTACCTGCATTCTGTTTCTCTTTCCAACCTAAGCGATAATGGCGACCGAGCAAGCCTTTGGCTAAATCCATTGGAAGTACTTTAATCGCCGCCTCTTCTAACACACATGCTTGTTCACATTTACCGCAGCCTGTGCAAGCATCAGAATGCACGGTTGGAATCAATTTGGCGTGAATGCCTGTGCGATCGTTATGGACATTCTCAAGCGTAATCGCCTTGTCAATCAGCGGACAAACTCGGTAGCACACATCGCAACGCAATCCTTGCCAGTTCAGGCAGGTTTCGTGGTCAAGTAACACAGCCAAGCCCATACGGGCATCGTTGATATTTTTAAGCTCTTCGCTTAATGCACCACTCGGACAAGCATTCATACAAGGAATATCGGGACACATTTCGCAAGGCTTATCGCGTGCCACAAAATACGGCGTTCCTGCTTCCATCGGAGCAATCAGCGAAGCTAAGTGCAACATATCGTAAGGACACGCCTGCACACACTGCCCACAACGGGTACAAGCGGCTAAGAATTCATTTTCTGGTAACGCCCCAGGTGGACGCAAAGCCACGCCTTCTTTCGCCTTAGCTTGCTGTTGTTGCAATCCAAGAATAACGCCTGCTCCACATACCCCTGCCGCAGTTCGTGTCACATTTTTCAAAAATTGACGGCGGTTTGGATCTAGTTTCATAGCGTTTCCTTTTTGTGGTATTCAAGCGGTCGGATTTTGCAAAAGATTTGCGGAAATTGCCCGCTTGGTGATATAGATCCCCCTCTTTAGCAAAGAGGGGTTAGGGGAGATTTGGCAGAAGTAACTTCAACCTCATAGGAGATGAGACATCGTAATCAAATCTCCCCCTGCCCCTCTTTTCTAAAGAGGGGAGTATATTTACGCCTTAACCACTTTCACCGCACATTTTTTGTAATCGGTTTCGCCTGAAATAGGGTCGGTTGCATCTAAGGTTAATTTATTGGCTAACTGACCTGCATCGAAGAAGGTGGTGAAAATCAAACCTTCTGGGCATTTGTTACGACCGCGGGTGTCTAAGTGTGAAATCATTTCACCGCGACGGGTAATGAGTTTCACTTTATCACCGTGACGTAAGCCACGTTTTTTCGCATCCGCTGGGTGCATCCACACTAAGTTGTTCGGGAAGGCACGGTGCAATTCAGGCACGCGACGAGTCATTGTACCTGTGTGCCAGTGTTCTAACACACGACCTGTACAGAGCCATAAATCGTACTCTTCGTCTGGGCTTTCCGCAGGACCCTCATACGGCACACCTAAGATAATCGCTTTTTTGTCTGGATATCCATAGAATGCCACGTCTTCGCCCGCTTTCACATATGGGTCGAAGCCTTCGCGGTAACGCCATAAGGTCTCTTTAAATTCGCCTGTTTTTTCATCTTTCACCACTGGCCAGCGTAAACCGCGCACTTGGTGATAAGTGTCGAATGAGGCTAAGTCGTGACCGTGACCGCGACCGAATGAAGCATATTCTTCAAACAAGCCTTTTTGTAAGTAGTAACCGAAGTGATCCGCTTCATCGTTGAGATAACCAGGAATATCGGTTGGCACCTTGAATTTGTTTACTTCGCCATTTTCGTAAAGCACTTCATAAAGTGTTTTGCCACGATATTCAGGCATTTGTGCTAATAATTCTTCGCCCCATACTTCGTCAGTTTTGAAGTATTTAGAGAATTCCACGATTTGCCATAAGTCTGAACGAGATTCGCCTGGGCCTTTGACTTGTTGACGCCATAACTGTGTACGACGCTCTGCGTTACCATAACCACCCTCTTTTTCTACCCACATACAGGTTGGAAGAATTAAGTCTGCCGCCACCGCAGAAACTGATGGGTAAGGGTCTGAAACCACGACGAAGTTCTCAGGGTTACGCCAGCCTGGGAAAATTTCTTCATTAATATTTGGACCACCTTGCATATTGTTGGTACACATCTGCCATAGGAAATTCATCTTGCCATCTTTTAAGGCGCGGCTTTGTTGTACTGCTGGATAGCCTGGCACAGTTGGGATCGTGCCTTTTGGTAATTTCCATTTTTTCTCAGCAATTTCAACGTGTTTAGGGTTGGTGACCACCATATCCGCTGGTAAACGGTGTACGAAAGTCCCTACTTCACGTGCCGTACCACAAGCTGATGGCTGACCTGTTAGCGAGAACGGTCCACAACCTGGTTTTGAGATTTTACCTGTAAGTAAGTGAACGTTATACATCATTTGGTTTACCCACACACCGCGAGTGTGTTGGTTAAAGCCCATCGTCCAGTAAGAAACAATATTTTTCTCCGGATCTGCATACATTTTTGCAAGTGTTTCAAGCTGATCTTTCGGTACGCCAGACATTTCGTGTGCTTTTTCAAGCGTGTAAGGAGCAACTATTTTCTTGAATTCTTCAAAGTCAGAATCGTACATTTTGCCCGCGGTTTTTACATTTTTCGCCGCTTTTTGAAGCGGATGTTCTGGGCGTAAGCCGTAACCGATGTCGGTTTCACCACGTTTAAACTTAGTGTGTTTGTTGACGAAATCCCAGTTTACTTTATCGTTTTGAATAATGTAGTTCGCAATATAGTTGAGGATTGCTAAGTCTGAATGCGGTTTGAAGATGATTGGAGTATCCGCCAATTCAAATGAACGATGTTCGAAAGTAGACATTACCACTACACGCACTTTGTCGTTTGATAAACGGCGATCAGAAATACGACTCCATAAAATAGGGTGCATTTCTGCCATATTAGAGCCCCAAAGCACAAAAGCATCAGTTTTTTCGATGTCGTTATAGCAACCCATTGGTTCATCCATACCGAAGGTTCGCATAAAAGCTACCGCTGCCGATGCCATACAGTGACGGGCATTCGGGTCGATAGTGTTAGAACGTAAACCTGCTTTCCACAGTTTCACTTTCGCATAGCCTTCAAAAATCGTGGTTTGACCCGAAGAGAACATACCGACAGAATTCGGCTCTTTTTTCTTCAAAGTATCTTTTACTTTCTCAGCCATAATGGTAAAAGCCTGATCCCAAGTCACAGGCGTGAAGTCACCTTCTTTGTGGAATTTGCCATCTTTCATACGCAATAAAGGCGTTTGCACACGGTCTGCACCGTACATAATTTTTGAAAGGAAGTAACCTTTGATACAGTTTAACCCACGATTTACTTCTGCATCTGGGTCACCTTGAGTCGCAACTACACGACCATCTTTGGTTCCTACCAATACGCTACAACCTGTTCCGCAGAAGCGACAAGGTGCTTTATCCCACTTAATGCCTATATCTTCCGCATAGACGTTTTTAACAGGAATAGTCATTCCCGCTGCCGCCGCTGCCGCCATCGCTGCATTGGCTTTCATAAAATCTCTACGATTGAGTTCCATAATTTTTCCCACGCTATTATTTTTCATCTAAATAATTTGAAATTAATGACACTACAATCACACCTGAAATGCCTTTAATTTCATCCATTAAATCAGCAAGAGCTAATTGACGATTACTTTCAAGAGTCACCACCAATTTTCCCTCCTCAGGTTTCTCACCATGGATTTCTGCCGTTGGGATGGCTAAAATCTCAGCTTTCACCTGCTCTAATTTTTCTGGTCTGGCTTGCACTACAATGCTACACACATACCAATTTTCGTTTTCGCTAAATTGACTCATCAGAAATCACTAAAATATTAATTATCCACAAGGCTAATTGCCTTGGTTGGGCAAACACTTAAACAAGCCCCACAGCCGTTACAAGCGGTTAAATCTAAAGATAATGTTGCCATTCCGCCTAAACTTGGACGGAATCGAATGGCTCGCTCAGGGCAATAATCACCACAAGAACGACACTCGATTTTTCGTTGCAATAAACATTGCTCGGAAATTTCCACCTTATGTGACCAAGCCGCTTCGCTGGTTAGCAAAAAAACAGGCTCTGGACACACTTTTACGCATTTTTCGCAGAAGGTGCACTCCTTGTCGCCAAGAGTAAAATCCACCTCTGGAAAACCGCCCGCACCTTGCTTGATAATCTTGGTTTCACAAGCTGTTACACACTGCCCGCAAGCGGTGCATTTTTCCAAGAAATTTGCCAAATCCGCCCAAGGTGGACGAACTGCCGAATAGCCTTGCAGCTGGGTTTGCTCTGTTTTCAGCGTATTTAAAAATTGCCCGCGTAAAAAAGCACGTCGTGGCAAATGTTGATCGGTTAAATCACTCAAAACAGATTTTTCTCTTACAGAATATTGGATGGATATTATCCAATTTTTCCGATTTTTCCCTTATCACCTGAAAGGGGTATTTAAAAAGCTAATCTTCCTTTTATTGATGAGAATCAAAGAACGATAGAGAAAATTTTGTTTCGCAGGTAAAATGTACTAAAAGCAAATAACAAAAGGAACACAATATGACCCATCTTATTATCTATGCTCATCCCAATCCTGAAAGTTTCAACCAAGCGGTTTTGCAAAAGGTGGTTGAGGCTTCCAAAGGGCATAAGGTCATTATTCGCGACCTCAATGCCAGAAATTTCCCGCCCGTGTTGAAATGGCAAGAGTGTATCAACACCTTCAGCAAACAATACGAAGAAGATGTGCAAGCCGAACAGGTCCTCTGGAAAGAAGCGGATTTGATTACCTTCGTTTACCCGCTTTGGTGGATGGGTTTCCCCGCAATTTTAAAAGGTTACATCGACCGCGTATTAACCCACGGCTTTGCTTACCAAACAGGCAAAGAGACTATTGGCTTGCTCAAAGGCAAGAAAATTCAACAGTTCGTAACGATGGGTAATACCAATGAAAAATATGAACAAAAAGGTTTTTTGCAATCGCTTGACCACACACTTGGCAACGGTTTATTTAACTTCTGTGGTGTGGAAAACGTGCAAATGCACTTTTTAGGCGGCACAGGCATTCCAACCGTGGATTATTCAACGGTATTGGAGGGGGTGAAAACCAAAACACAGGAGATGTTACGTTAGGAGTTACTATGCTTACATTTTTTATCAGCTGCCTAATACTCGGCTTATTCATCGGCTTTCTGGCAGGTTTATTTGGCATTGGCGGCGGGCTAATTATTGTGCCCGCATTGGTTTATCTTTTCCCGATGGTGGGCGTGCCGCCTGAACATTTGATGTCGGCGGCACTTGGTACTTCCTTTGCAACCATCGTCATTACCGCGTTTTCTTCCGCACAACGCCATCATAAGTTGGGTAATGTCGATTTAGGCATCGCGAAAGTGTTGCTGCCTTCTATTATGATTTCCGTCTTTCTTTGTGGGCTGTTTATCAGCGGTTTAGATGCCCAACTAGCGAAGAAACTCTTTGCAGTGATGGTGGTCTATATGGCGGGCAAGATGATTTTCTCATTGAAAAAATCAAGTAAAATTCGACCGCTTACCAAGCAGAGTATGGTTGTCGCAGGTGGGATTATCGGGGCGTTATCGAGCATTGCGGGCATTGGTGGCGGCGGTTTTATTGTGCCGTTTTTAAATGGTCGAGGCGTGGAGATGAAAGCCGCAATTGGTACTTCCTCTTTCTGCGGAGCGTTTTTAGGCTTGGCGGGTATGTTTAGCTTTATCGCCAGCGGTTGGAGTGTGCCAGATTTGCCTGAATTTTCACTTGGTTATGTGTATTTGCCTGCGTTAGTTGGTATTACACTGACTTCATTTTTTACCTCAAAACTTGGTGCAACTGCAGCAAATAGCTTGCCTGTACCGATCCTTAAAAAAGGTTTTGCTTGCTTGTTGTTGGTGATGGCTGGGAAGATATTTTTGAGTTAGCTATTATTTTACAGCGTCTAAAAAATCCCCTCTTTGCTAAAGAGGGGAATGTTTCAGAATTCTTATTACACAGAAATTCACATAAGGAAACCTATGAATTCACAATTTTTAACTTTCCCTCAAATCGATCCGATTATTTTCAGCATCGGTCCGATTTCACTGCGTTGGTACGGTTTAATGTACCTCATCGGTTTTGGTTTTGCCTATTGGCTTGGTATGCGTCGAGCAAAAAATTCGCACGGTGTTTGGACAAGTGAAAATGTCGATCAACTGCTATACACAGGCTTTTGGGGAGTGGTGTTAGGTGGTCGTATTGGTGATGTATTCTTCTACAGTTTTGGCCATTTTTTGCAAGACCCGCTTTATCTTTTCCGTATTTGGGAAGGTGGGATGTCATTCCATGGTGGCTTAATTGGCGTGATTGTTGCAATGATTTGGGTTTCCCGCCGCCAAGCTCGCTCATTCTGGCAAACGGCTGATTTTGTTGCACCGCTTATTCCGTTTGGATTAGGGGCGGGGCGAATTGGGAATTTTATCAACGACGAACTTTGGGGCAGAGTTACAGATGTGCCTTGGGCGGTAATGTTCCCAAATGGCGGTTATTTACCACGCCACCCTTCACAGCTTTATGAATTTTTCCTCGAAGGTGTTGTGCTGTTTATTATGCTGAATGTGTTTATTCGTAAACCTCGACCAACAGGTTCGGTTGCAGGCTTGTTTTTAATTGGCTATGGTGTGTTCCGTTTCTTAGTGGAATATGTACGTGATTTCGATCCAACAGTAAACACCGCAGCTGACTTAATCACCCGCGGTCAGTTGTTATCACTCCCGATGATTATTGGTGGGATTGTGATTATGCTTTGGGCGTATAAACGAAAAGATTAAAAGAATGCCCCTGATCACTCAGGGGCATATGAACTTTATTAGTTCATATATAAACCACCATTCACATGGAGGGTTTCGCCGTTGATGTAGCGGGCATCGTCAGAGGCTAAGAATGCCACGGCTTTAGCGATATCTTGTGCCGTGCCTAATTCGCCCGCAGGGATTTGACTTAAGATCGCTTCTTTTTGTGCTTCGTTAAGCTCATCTGTCATATCAGTTGCGATAAAACCTGGAGCAACCACGTTCACGGTAATGCCACGTGATGCCACTTCTTTTGCCAACGATTTTGAGAAGCCGACTAAGCCTGCCTTCGCTGCACAATAGTTGGTTTGACCAGGGTTACCCATTGAGCCAACTACCGAGCCGATAGTGATAATGCGGCCACCTTTTTTCATCATTGGGCGAAGCACAGCTTTGGATAAGCGATAAACCGAGGTGAGGTTGGTTTGAATGATGTCGAACCAATCTTGGTCTTTCATACGCATTAACAAGCCATCGCGTGTGATGCCTGCATTGTTGACAAGAATGTCAATGTCGCCCACTTCTGCTTTGATTTGGGCTAGAACAGCATCAATAGATTCTGGCTCAGTGACGTTTAACACTAAGCCTTTGCCTTTCTCACCTAAGTAAGCTGAAATAGCTTCTGCCCCTTTTTCAGAGGTTGCCGTGCCGATTACGAATGCACCTTTTGCACTTAATTCTTCTGCGATTGCTCGCCCGATTCCACGGGTTGCCCCTGTGACTAATGCGATTTTACCTTGCATTGTGTTTTCCTTTATTCGTAGGGTGGGCTTCAGCCCACCAAAATAGTTCTAAATTTTCAATAGTGGGCTAAAACCCACCCTACAATTATGCTTCTACAGCCTCAAACGACGCCACATCATTCACCGCTTTTGCTGAAAGCTCTTTGACGATACGGCTGGTTAAGCCTGTTAATACTTTACCTGGACCGATTTCGTATAGCGTGGTTACGCCATCTTTTGCCATTTTTTCAACGATTTCTGTCCAGCGTACAGGGCTGTAAAGTTGACGAACTAATGCATCGCGAATTTTATCTGCATCAGTTTCGGTTGCCACGTCCACATTGTTAATCACAGGCACAAGCGGTGCATTTAGTGTGATGTTTTGCAATGCTTCTGCTAATTTGTCTGCCGCTGGTTTCATTAACGCACAGTGCGAAGGCACGCTCACTGCTAATGGCAATGCACGTTTTGCCCCTGCTTCTTTACATAATTCGCCTGCACGCGTTGCAGCAGTTTTCGTACCAGCAATCACCACTTGACCAGGCGAGTTGAAGTTCACTGCTGAAACAATCTCACCTGTTTCGCTAGCTGCTTGTTCACATGCTTTGATGATTGCTTCATTATCTAAGCCGATAATCGCAAACATTGCACCAGTGCCTGCTGGCACGGCTTGTTGCATTGCGTTGCCGCGTAGTTCAACTAATTTGATTGCATCTTGGAAATCTAACACACCTGCACAGACTAAGGCAGAGTATTCGCCCAAGCTGTGACCCGCCATCACAGACGGTTTTACTTCAGGGAATTTTTGCTGCCAAATGCGGAAAAGTGCTACAGAAGAAGCCAATAATGCAGGTTGTGTGCGTTGCGTTTGACCAAGATCTTCTGCTGTGCCGTTTTGAACTAAATCCCATAAATCATAGCCAAGCACATCGCTTGCTTGTTTGAAGGTTTCTTCCACGATTGGATATTGTGATGAAAGATCAGCAAGCATTCCAACCGCTTGTGAGCCTTGACCTGGGAATACCATTGCAAAATTAGACATTGTTGTTCCTCTTGTAAAATGGAAGCGGTGAGATTTGGCAAAAATTTTGCGAAATTCAACCGCTTGAAAATAGAAATAGTGTATCAGTTTTGAGAAATTTGGCTCATCGGAGCAGATTTAATCAGGAGAATAATAAAGTTTACCAATTTCAATGCGGTTTCGACCTGTTTCCAAACGCCATTTGTTGGAATCGCGCAAAGAGTAAACACAGCCACAATATTCTTGTTGATAGAAACGTTCGCGTTTGCTGATTTCAATCATACGTTGCGAGCCACCACCTTTACGCCAGTTATAGTCCCAATAAACCACATCATCATAATGAGAAGCCGCACGATGTCCGCAATCGTTAATTTGATTCATATCTTTCCAGCGGGAAATACCTAAACAGCTGGTAAACACAGGGAAACCGTGCTCGTGAGCATATTGTGCCGCTTTTTCAAAACGCATATCAAAGCACATTGTGCAACGAATGCCTCGTTCGGGTTCCCATTCCATCCCTTCCGCTTTTCTAAACCACTCTTTGCGGTCGTTTTCGTAGTCGTCATCTACATCAATAAAGGGAATATTGTGTTTTTCGGCAAAGCGGATATTTTCCTCTTTGCGGATCATATATTCCTTGAGCGGATGGATGTTTGGATTATAAAAATAGATCGTAAATTCTATTCCAGAGGCAAGGATCGCTTCCATCACTTCGCCCGAACAAGGTGCACAGCAAGAGTGAAGCAGAAGTTTATTATGTCCGTTTGGTAATTCCAATTTTGGACGCACGAATGGTGCGTTTGGATCTTTGCCTTTGCGGGTAAGTTTACGTTTTTGTGGTAACGCCTCTTTGTGTTCTTGAGGCTGGAATGTTTGTTCTGTCATTTTTAATAATTAACTTTTATAAAAGTCGCCTAATTGATAGGTTGTAATTGGCGTAATATATAATTGATATTTTTCAACAAGCTCAATAATTTTATTTCCATCGATTAAAGTGATTGTTCTTGTTCCTTCATTTTTTGCATTCGTATAAGCATCTTTAGCAAAGCGAGTTGTTGAAATAAAAATGCCGTATTCTGCTCTGAATTTGTCCATTGCTCCTCGAAATTTATCAATTTCAGGTGAGCCAATCACTTGATTTTCATTCCAACGTTTAGCTTGGATTGCAACACGTGTTGTCCTAAAATCATCAGAAATTGTATAGCCAAACCCATCAATTCCTCCATCTCTAGTAGCAGAAACACCGATTGAATTATCAATTTCTACGCCCATTTTTCTAATCAATGCTCGACAAAAAGCTTCAAACTTTTTAGGCTCCATGCTTAGTAAAGCTTGTTTTAGCTCTTCTTTCCATGCTTCACTAGGATCGATAGATTCTTCAACTTCAATCTTTTCTTCTAATGGATAGTCAGTTTTTTTGTTTTTTTTACTTCGTTTCTTCCAAGCTGGATTTGAATAAGCATAAATATCTTTATCAATATCAAGCTTTGTAAGATCTTGCATTATGCCTTTTGTCGTGAGTTGAACGTCCCCTCGTTTTGGGCAGGTAAGAAACCCTGCCATTTCAAGATTTGTAATACTAAAATTAAAAACGAAGTTAAATGGATGATATATTCCGTTTTTGGAAGGACGAGTTTTATCAATTGCTTCTTCTGAAATTTCATCAGAATTTCTAAGCTCATTTTTGATTTCATTTCTCGTTGCCTGTCCGCCTAATTCTTGAAGCGTTTTTAATAAAATAGGCATTAAAAAACGTTCTTGTTGGCTTCGACTCATATCTTCAAATTGCATATAAATACCTTAATAAGCTCGATCTACAGATAAGTATGCCAATGAAATCAACGCTTGTTTATATTCGCTTTCAGGTAATACCGCTAACGCATCTACTGCTTTTTGAGCTTCAGATTTAGCTTTTTCCATCGTATAATCGAGCGATTTATGCTCAGCCATAATAGAGAGCACTTGATCAATATCTTCACGATTCCCGCCATTTTCGATCGCTTGGCGGATCAAATTTGCTTGCTCTTCATTGCCGTGATGCATTGCGTGCAGAAGCGGCATCGTTGGTTTACCTTCCACGTAATCGTCACCCACATTTTTGCCGAGAGCTTGGGCATTGGCGGAGTAGTCAAGAATATCATCCACTAACTGGAATGCTGTGCCTAAATAGCATCCATAATTTTTGAGTGCGGTTTCAATTTCTTCACCTACATTGGCTACGATCGCCACACATTGAGTCGCAGCTTCAAACAAGCGGGCGGTTTTATTGTAAATCACACGCATATAGCTCTCTTCGGTCGTATTCGGATCGTTCACATTCATCAGTTGCTGAACTTCGCCTTCTGCTAACGCATTCGTGGCTGCCGACATTACTTTAAGTACTTCAAGCGAATCCACCGAGGTCATCATCTGGAAAGAACGGGTATAAATGTAATCGCCAACTAGCACACTTGCCGCATTACCGAAAGTGGCATTGGCGGTTTCACGACCGCGACGCATATCGGACTCATCCACAACATCATCGTGTAAAAGGGTGGCAGTATGCACAAATTCAATAAATGCGGCAGTCGTAATTTGCTTGCTGCCTTGGTAGCCTAACGCACGTGCGGCAAGCACGGTAATTAACGGGCGAATGCGTTTGCCACCACCACTAATAATATAAAAGCCAAGCTGATTAATTAGCGGCACTTCCGAGTTCAGTTGAGCTAAAATTTCAGCATTTACCAATTGCATATCATTGGCTGCCAAAGCTTGAATTTGATCGAGGGTAAGTTTTTGAGTCATCTTTTCTTATCTAAAAGCCAAAAATTAGATTGATTTTACCGCACTTTCTATTAGCTGCAAAATTTTGTTAAAAATCGAATAAAGCAATCGTTAAAAAAGCGGTTTTAGCAAGAAATTGGCTAATATGGGAAACAAGATTTTTTCAAATTTTCTAAAATTCGTTCTTGCTCTTTGTTTTCTTTTTGCGTAGAATTGCAACCCTATTTTATATGAATTTAAAAGTGTCTCTCGCAGAGCGTAAAAGGCACAAATTAGCGGAGTAAATATGTACGCAGTTTTCCAAAGTGGCGGCAAACAACACCGAGTGAGCGAAGGTCAAGTGGTTCGTTTAGAAAAACTTGAAATTGCAACTGGTGAGAAAGTTGAATTCGACTCAGTGTTAATGGTCGTTAATGGCGAAGATGTTAAAATTGGTACACCAGTAGTAGCTGGTTCTAAAGTAGTGGCTGAAGTAGTCGCCCACGGTCGTGGCGAGAAAGTTAAAATCGTTAAATTCCGTCGTCGTAAACACAGCCGTAAACAACAAGGTCATCGTCAGTGGTTCACAGAAGTGAAAATCACTGGGATTCAAGCATAATTTCAGAGGAGATCA
>NZ_JAHAHT010000147.1 GCF_018373095.1 Haemophilus parahaemolyticus | reverse complement strand
AATCTGCTGTTTCACTTGTTCGTTTTCAGGCTGCCACGCATTTTCCACGCCCTCCAAATAATCTGAAACATGGTCGTAAACCAATTTTGCTTTGCTCTCTACCCACGCAGAAACAAACTTCACCTCTTTGCTGATATTACCCGCTAAATCGGTTTCGATATAACCCACTAATGCAGGGCGTTTCGCATTAGGCACAAGTGAGCAAAGGTCATCCGATAATTCACGTGGTAACATTGGGATGTTAAAGCCTGGCAAATAGTTGGTAAAACAACGTTGGCGAGCCGCTTTTTCAATCGCCGAATTTTCAGGAATATAAGCTGTTGGATCGGCAATAGCTACCACCAAACGCCAGCCCGTTTGTGTGCCATTCTCTTCAATTGGCTGAATAAACAGGGCATCATCCATATCTTGCGTACTTTCGCTGTCGATGGTGGTGAAATAAAGATCGGTTAAATCTTGGCGTGTTAATTCATCATTTAAACTATAACTTTTCTCGGTTGCCACAGGCTCACGCGGTTGTTCGTGGCGAGCCAAGGTTACCCACCACGGGGCGAAATTATCGCTTTCGTGGCAAATAAATTGCGTCACTTGAGCAAAGAAAAAGCGATCATCACGCAATGGATGCGTTTTCAATTGCGCTACAACCCAATCGCCTTCTACTAATTTTTCTTTCACATTCTTATGCGTATTCGCAGGAATGTTATTTTTAATGCTTGGATGATCCACTACAAGCTGTAATTTACCCTCGCGATTGTAGCGAACTTGAGCGATAAAGCGCCCTAACATCGGTTCAATTAAGCTATCAATTTCTACTGAAACCTTATCACCCTCACGTTTTACCACCGCTTTTACGGTATCACCATGCATCACTTTTTTCATTTCCATAGGCGGAATAAAAAAGCTCTCTTTTTCGCATTCTAAAAAGCCGTAAGATTTATCGGTCGCTTTAACGCGTCCTTCTGCATATTCTTTATTAGCTTCCATTTGCTGTTTTAATTGAGCCAAAAGTGGGTTATTTGAAAACATAATTCTCTCTTAATAAAAAGCCCACCCTGTACAAGGGCGGGCAAAAATGGTTAATTTTAGTTCAACTTAAGCAGTTGTTCTGGCAACTATTCCGCACTAATATCACCCATTGCCACGATACTGAAACCTGCATCTACGTGAACCACTTCACCAGTAATACCACCAGCTAAGTCTGAGCATAAGAATGCAGCTGAGTTACCTACATCTTCAATCGTTACAGTACGGCGTAAAGGAGCTGTTTTCTCAAAATTAGACAACATTTTTTTGAAGTCTTTAATACCAGAAGCCGCTAAGGTACGGATTGGGCCTGCTGAAATCGCATTCACACGGATACTTTCTTTACCTAAATCTGCTGCCATCACTCGTGTGCTTGCTTCTAATGATGCTTTTGCTAAACACATTACGTTATAGTTAGGAATTGCACGCTCAGCACCTAAGTATGAAAGGGTTAATAACGCTGAATTAGGGTTTAAAAATGGGCGAGCTGCTTGTGCCATTGCCACAAAACTGTATGCACTGATATCGTGTGCAATGCGGAAGCCTTCACGCGTTGCTGCTGCAACATAGTCGCCATCTAATTGGTCTGCTGGTGCAAAACCAATTGAGTGAACGAAACCGTCAAATTTTTCCCAACGTTGGCTTAATTGTGCGAAACAATCTGTGATGTTTTGATCTTCTGCTACATCCATTGGAAGTACAATGTCTGAACCGAATTCTTTCGCAAACTCTTCTACACGACCTTTTAATTTATCGTTTAAATAAGTGAACGCAAGTTCCGCACCTTCTCGGTGCATCGCTTGTGCAATACCGTATGCGATTGAACGATTGCTTGCTAAACCTGTGATTAAAATACGTTTACCAGTTAAAAAACCCATAATCTTTCCTCTTTAGAAATAAAAAATTTTACAGATTCTACATTCTTGAACCCATTTACGCAATAACTAGCCAGCAAGGTATCGTTATTTTAGAGTATGAGATTGACAACATAAGTACATTCTCTTAGATGTTCTAAAATTATTCACATAATACTTTTTTTTATAAAAAGCATTAAAAAAAGTTTTCAAAATCTAAAAAAAGGTTACAATGCAAACGTTTTCTTTTTTTTACTGAGAGGTCTTATGGATTTTATTGTTTCAGGCTTTGAAGCCATTTTAAACTGGATTGTCAATACATTAGATGGACCAATTTGGGATATAACGATTCTCCTGCTTTTAGGCACAGGTTTATTTTTTACTATCACAACGGGTTTAGTGCAGCTGCGTTTACTTCCAGAAAGTTTACGTGAAATGTGGGGTGGTCGTGCGGCTAATGGAGATTCTTTAACCCCATTTCAAGCCTTTACCACAGGTTTAGCTAGCCGTGTGGGCGTAGGTAACATTGGAGGGGTTGCAACTGCAATCGCATTAGGAGGACCAGGAGCAGTATTTTGGATGTGGATCACTGCGTTAATGGGTATGAGTTCTGCATTTGCGGAATCTTCACTTGCACAGCTTTATAAAACCCGAGATTCAAATGGAATGTTCCGCGGTGGTCC
>NZ_JAHAHT010000021.1 GCF_018373095.1 Haemophilus parahaemolyticus | reverse complement strand
ATGGCAATGAAAGCCCGCGGGTTTCATCCAAAATTTAACCTGTTTACGATGAAAGTCTATGCCCAACGGGTCGCTCTATTGCTGATTCACTCAATGCTCAAAGCTGAAAAAGCGGAAATAGCGATGAAGGCAAGGGGATTTAAACTTTAATAAAAAAATGGTACTCAACGTCAATCACTTAACCCTTTACCGCAACCAACAAGCGGTGATTTCTGACTTAACTTTTGCGATTGGTGAATGCCAAAAGTTCGTGCTGCAAGGCGAAATCGGCAGCGGGAAATCAACGCTATTGCTCGCCTTGCTTGGCTTTGTGCCGCTACATTCGGGCGAGATCAACTGGTTTGATAAAAGCTGCCGCCAAGAAGCGGATTTGATACCGTTGCGAGGAAACACGGTAGGGATTTGTTTCCAGCAAGCGGACGATCAGTTATTCGGTCCAACCGTGTTAGACGACGTGGCATTCGGCTGTTTGAATCAAGGCAAAAGCAAGGCGGAAGCCTATCAGATCGCACTCGAACAGTTAGAAAAATTGGGTATTACTCACTTAAAAGATCGCCCTGTAAACTTGCTTTCAGGCGGAGAGAAAAATTTTACCGCCTTGGCGGGCGTGCTGGCTATGCAACCGAAAATGTTGCTGTTAGACGAACCCACAAATGGGCTAGATGCAAAAAACAAAGCAAAATTGACCGCTTTATTGCAAGCGTTGGAGCTGCCTATGCTGATTGCTAGCCACGATTTGGCGTTTAGTGAGGCGTTGGCGGACGAGGTGATTTGTTTATGATCGCATTTCTTCCCTCTGCAAACGGAAGGAAAGAAAAAAGTATGTGAAGAATTCTTAAAACAACAAAAACGAGGACGTTATGCAAACACCCATTAAAGAAACATTCACAGGTATTGGGCAGATCTTTCTACAGGAAAACGGATTAACGGGGCTCGTCATTACGATCGCAATGTTTTTTAGCCATTGGACGCTCGGCGTGGCGTGTTTTCTCGGCTCGTTGGTCGGCACGCTGACCGCACGTGCATTAAAATACCCGATCAGACAAATTCAACAAGGGTTATTCGGCTTTAATAGCTCACTCGCCTTTATGTGCGTGATGTTCACCTTCGGAGAAGAGAGTGCAGAGAGCCCTCTGTTGTGGCTGTGGGGTATTCTGGCTTCCGTTGTCGCCACGTTGATAATGCGTGCTTTTTTACAACGCCGAAAAGTGGCGTTCACCTTCCCATTCGTGCTAACTTGCTGGTTACTTTGTTTTCTCACTGCCAAATTTCAACTCTTTGGTTTGGAACAAACTACGCCTGAGCTATCCGATTACACTGATACTTTTAATGCCATTCAAAGCCCACTCTACGCATGGGCGGAAGTCAATTTCGGCTCAAGCGTAATTACGGGGGGGTTGCTGTTCGTGGCAATCGCGATTAGCTCCCCCATGGCGGCTATGTACGGTATGGCTGCCGCAGTATTGGGAACAGCATTTGCCCATCATTTATTGGCGGTCGAACACAATCATCTTGCCAACGGCTTATACGGCTTTTCACCAATTTTGGTTGCCTGTGCCTTTGCGGGCGAACGGTTGTGCCACTTTTTTTATATCTTAGTTGGCACTTTGCTTGCGGTGTTAATCCAATTCGGCTTTTCTGTCCTTGGCATCGCACCTTACACCATCGGTTTTATCCTCGCCAGTTGGCTGATTTTATGGATGAAATCGAAGGTTGAAAAGGTTGATATCAATAAAGAAAAATGGTTGAAATGGCTTAACCCTTAACACAAACAACCGTACAAGCGGTATAATTTTCACAACTTTTTGCAAATCACAATAGAAGGAATTAATTATGCACTTAACTTCCAGAGAACAAGAAAAACTGATGCTTTTCCTCGCGGGCGAATTGGCGGCAAAACGCAAAGCACGTGGCGTTAAATTAAATTATCCAGAAACTGTTGCCTATATTGCGAGTCATTTACAAGAGGCGGCAAGAGATGGAATGAGTGTGGCTGAAGTCATGCAGTATGGTTCAACACTTTTAACCGTTGATGATGTGATGGAAGGCGTCGCTGAGATGGTACACGAAGTGCAAATTGAAGCAACTTTCCCAGATGGCACAAAACTTGTTACCGTGCATAATCCAATCAGATAACCGTAGGGTGGGCTTTAGCCCACCAAATAAAAATATTAATGGTGGGCTAAAGCCCACCCTACAAGGAACAAAGATATGATCCCAGGCGAATACCAATTAGCTGAAAGTGATATTCTCGCTAATGTCGGCAGAAAAACCGTAAAAATTGAAGTAACCAATTCAGGCGACCGCCCAATTCAAGTTGGCTCTCACTACCATTTTTTTGAAACTAATAATGCTCTTAAATTTGACCGCACTTTGGCACGCGGAATGCGTTTAAATGTGCCATCTGGCAATGCGGTGCGTTTCGAACCAGGCGAAGCCAAAACCGTTGAGTTAGTGGCTTTTGGTGGTAACCAAATCATTTACGGCTTCCATAATCAAATTGATGGTAAATTATAAGGTAGGGCAAAATGGCATTAACAATTTCAAGAGCACAATATGTAGCAACTTATGGCCCAACCGTTGGCGATAAAGTCCGTTTAGGCGATACCAATTTATGGGCAACTATTGAGCAAGATTTATTGACCAAAGGCGATGAGTGTAAATTTGGTGGCGGTAAAAGTGTACGTGATGGCATGGCACAAAGTGGCACCGCAACTCGCGATAATCCAAATGTATTGGATTTTGTCATTACTAACGTGATGATTATTGATGCGAAATTAGGCATTATCAAGGCAGATATTGGTATTCGTGATGGGCGTATTGTGGGTATTGGTCAAGCAGGCAACCCAGATACCATGGATAACGTCACGCCAAACATGATTATCGGTGCTAGCACGGAAGTGCATAACGGTGCTCATTTAATTGCGACCGCTGGCGGTATCGATACCCATATTCACTTTATTTGCCCTCAACAAGCACAGCATGCGATTGAAAGTGGCGTTACCACGTTAATTGGCGGTGGGACTGGTCCTGCGGATGGTACACACGCGACTACTTGTACACCGGGTGCGTGGTATATGGAGCGTATGTTCCAAGCGGCAGAAGTATTGCCTGTAAACGTAGGCTTTTTTGGTAAAGGAAACTGTTCAACTTTAGAGCCGCTACGCGAACAAATTGAAGCGGGCGCATTAGGCTTAAAAATCCACGAAGACTGGGGCGCAACGCCAGCAGTAATTGATTCAGCATTAAAAGTGGCTGATGAAATGGATATTCAAGTGGCAATCCACACCGATACGCTGAACGAAAGTGGCTTTTTAGAAGATACCATGAAAGCAATTGATGGACGTGTCATTCACACCTTCCACACGGAAGGTGCAGGCGGCGGTCATGCACCTGACATCATTAAAGCGGCGATGTATCCAAACGTATTGCCAGCTTCAACCAACCCGACTCGTCCGTTTACGAAAAACACCATTGATGAACATTTAGATATGTTGATGGTTTGCCATCATTTAGATAAACGTGTACCAGAAGATGTAGCATTTGCCGATAGCCGTATTCGCCCTGAAACTATTGCAGCGGAAGATATTTTGCATGATATGGGCGTCTTCTCCATTATGAGTTCAGACTCTCAAGCAATGGGACGTATTGGTGAAGTCGTTATTCGTACATGGCAAACCGCTGATAAAATGAAAATGCAACGTGGTGAGCTAGGCAATGAAGGAAACGATAACTTCCGCATTAAACGCTATATTGCGAAATACACCATCAACCCAGCAATTGCACACGGTATTGCGGATCATATTGGTTCATTAGAAGTGGGCAAAATTGCAGATATTGTGTTATGGAAACCGATGTTCTTTGGGGTAAAACCAGAAGTAGTAATTAAAAAAGGCTTTATTAGCTACGCGAAAATGGGCGATCCAAATGCCTCAATTCCAACACCGCAACCTGTATTCTACCGTCCAATGTATGGCGCACAAGGCTTAGCGACAGCACAAACAGCAGTATTCTTTGTTTCACAAGCCGCTGAAAAATCCGATATTCGTGCGAAATTCGGTTTACACAAAGAAACCATTGCCGTGAAAGGCTGCCGCAGCGTGGGTAAAAAAGATCTCGTTCACAACAATGCTACGCCTGAAATCACGGTAGATCCAGAACGCTATGAAGTGCGTGTAGATGGCGAGCTCATTACTTGCGAACCTGTGGATACGGTGCCATTAGGGCAGCGATATTTTATGTTCTAAGCAGAAAAGAGCGGTCAAATTTTAAGGAGAATTTACAATGAAACTTTGGTACTCCACTACCAGCCCGTATGTACGTAAAGTGCTGGTAACGTTGAAATATCAACAACTCTTAGACAAAACAGAACTGATTAAAATTGGTTCATCATTTGATGCAAGCTCTGCACATAATCAGGCAAATCCTCTGGGTAGAGTGCCAGCGTTAGAACGTAATTGTGGTAATTGGCTTTATGGCAGTTTGCTCATTTGCGAATATCTTGATCAAAAAGGCAAGGTAGAGCCTAAACTCATTCCAGAAAGTGGCAAGCCACGTTGGGCGGCGCTCGCCTTACATAACTTAGCAGATGGCATTATGGAAAATACCGTGCCAATGATGGCGGAAAAAATGCTTCGCCCTGAAAGTGAATGGTGGACCGCTCGCCATCAACAACTAACCGAACGTAATCGTCAAAGTTTTGTAAGACTTGAGCAAGATTTAAAACCGTTTGGCACGGAATTAAACATTGGCACGCTAACGGCAGTCGCAGTCATTGATTGGTTCTTATTTAGAGCGGAAAAAATTGGATTAGATCTTGCAAAAGAATTTCCAAATTTAACCGCTTGGGCGGCTGAAATGAATGAAAAATATGTGGTTTTAAGCGAGACAATGCCGACTTTATAACCATTTTTGTGGCATCACGAGATTGGTCTAAATAACCTAATTTCTCCGTATTTTCTTCTGCCAAATCTCTCCTTCCCCTCTTTGCTAAAGAGGGGAAAGAATGAGCGAGATTTTATATCATTGTTCTACTTTGATATGGCAAATATAAATTAGTCAGATGACCGCAAATTTATAAAGAAAATTCCCTCTTTAGCAAAGAGGGGTAGGGGAGATTTAGCAGCCTTAATTAGCGAAGAAAATAAATAATATAAAAATGAAAATCCTCAACCCCATTTTGCCCATTATGGATACCATTTTGGGCGACTTAACTAGCCTTCAGGCTGAAGGCAAAATTACTAATCAGACTATTGAACGCGCGGAATTGCAGTGGTATGAAAGCGAACGGAATATTTTGCGTAAAACCACAAATACTGGGCGTGAAGTCGCTTTTCGCCTACTCAAAGAAGGGCAACGTTTAAAACACGATGATGTGGTGTTTATCAGCGATGAATTAGTGATTGCGATTGAAATTTTGCCAAGCGAAGTAATTGTACTGTCTCCGAAAACCTTGCCTGAAATGGCACGGGCGTGTTATGAAATCGGCAACAAACATTCTCCGCTGTTTTTAGATGGCGATGAAGTAACATTGCCTTACGATAAACCAATGTTTGAATGGTTACAAGCGGCGGGATTTCATCCTCAAAAAGCGGAACGCCGTTTAAGCCAAGCGTTGAGGGCGAACTCTGCACAAGGTCACGGGTATTCACATAGTCATTCGCACGATCATCACGGTTATCATCATCACGGAGACGGCAATTGGCACAAACATTAACCCGCTCTTTAACGGATTTAGGTGCGTTGTTGCACTTGGTCGATCCCACCTTACCGATTGGCGGATTTAACCACTCCAATGGCTTAGAAACCTTTGTCCAGCAAGGCGTTGTTTCGACTAAAGCAACTCTTGAAGAATATGTGCAAACCCAGCTTTTACAGAACTGGATTTACAACGACGGGGCGTATCTTTCTCTTGCGTTTGATGCAATGAACGAGGGTAATTTCGACCGCTTGTGTGAACTGGATTGGCAACTTTCCGCCACCAAAGTGGCACGTGAAAGCCGCGAAGGGAGTTTTAAACTCGGTGTACGCTTGCTGAAAATTTTTATTCGCTATGAAACACATACGTTGCTCATAGCTTACCAGCAAGCGATTGCAGAAAAACGCGTGCAGGGCTATTTCCCGATAGTGTTTGCGATGGTCGCCCAAGCCATGGGCTTAAGTAAAGCCGACACACTCTATGCGTTCTACTACAATGCAGCAGTCGGTGCGATCACTAACGGCGTGAAGCTTATTCCCCTCAGCCAAATGGATGGGCAAGATATTCTGTTTTATTTGCGAGGCTCACTCGTGCAAGCAGTGGAATTAAGTTTAGAACCCGATTTAGATTGGCTTGGTGCGGCAACGCTAGCGAATGATATTCGGGCTATGCAACACGAAGTGCTTTATACCAGATTATATATGTCATAGCCTGTGATTGCTGTGTTTTTATTTTTCAGGGGTAGGGTGGGCGTAAGCCCACGTGTTTATTTAACAATGAAAAGTGCGGTTGATTTTGACCACATTTTTT
The DNA here is from genome assembly GCF_018373095.1 of Haemophilus parahaemolyticus. Classification (GTDB taxonomy): domain Bacteria; phylum Pseudomonadota; class Gammaproteobacteria; order Enterobacterales; family Pasteurellaceae; genus Haemophilus_A; species Haemophilus_A parahaemolyticus_A. Next base: position 16,682 of record NZ_JAHAHT010000021.1, on the reverse strand, counting down.
CCCCTTTTTCTAAAGAGTGTTTTAGAAGGAAAATAAAAACTCAGAGCTAAATGCGTGGGCTTACCCACCTTACAGCTTATCGTAAATAATCACAGTTGCTAGGTTAATTAAAGGAAAGAAAAATGCGTAACTACATTAAAATCGGCGTGGCTGGTCCTGTTGGCGCGGGCAAAACGGCGTTAATTGAAAAACTCACTCGAGAAATCGCGTCAAAATATAGTGTGGCAGTCATTACTAACGATATTTACACTCAAGAAGATGCGGAATTTTTAACGAAAAACAGCTTACTTCCGCCTGAGCGAATTATGGGTGTGGAAACGGGCGGTTGTCCGCATACGGCGATCCGTGAAGATGCGTCAATGAACTTGGAGGCGGTAGATGAAATGGTGGCACGTTTCCCTGATGTGGAAATTGTATTTATTGAATCGGGCGGCGATAACCTCTCGGCGACTTTTAGCCCAGATTTGGCAGACGTGACGATTTTCGTGATCGACGTGGCACAAGGCGAAAAAATCCCTCGTAAAGGTGGCCCGGGTATCACTCGTTCAGATTTGTTAGTCATTAATAAAACAGATCTTGCTCCGTTTGTGGGGGCAGATTTAAGCGTGATGGAACGCGATGCCCGCCGTATGCGTAACGGTCAGCCGTTTATTTTCACTAATTTGATGAAAAAAGAAAATCTTGATGGCGTGATCGGTTGGATCGAAAAATATGTGTTGTTGAAGAATGTGGAAGAACCTAAGGCGTTAGTGAGATAGAGGATTTATGCTCCCTTCGTAAAAGGAGGGAGTTATTTCATCGTGTATAAAAATTTTATGAACAGCAAATTATCCCTTTCCACCAAACTTTCCTCCAACGGTAAAACCCAGCTTGCCGAATACTTTGCGATGCCACCGTTTAAATTGATAACGTTGCCAAGTTACGATGATGCGTGGGCGAATGGCTTGAATGCGATGCAGATGTCTTCCTCCCCTGGGGTGCTAGCGGGCGATGTGTTAGAGATTGACATTTCGTTGGCAAAATTGACCGCACTTTCGCTCAATACGCAGGCATTTACTCGGGTGCTGGCGATGAATGAGGGCGACAGTGCAGAGCAAATTACTCGTATTGCCCTTGCCGAAAACAGCCGTTTATTCTATTTGCCGCATCCACTGGTGTTGCATAAAGATTCCGTTTTTAAGCAGCAAACCCAGATTGAAATGGACGAACAAAGCGAGCTGATTTACGGTGAAATCGTGGCGATTGGTCGGGTGTTGAATGACGAACGTTTTGCTTTCCGTCAGTTTTCTTCCCATTTGAAGATTTATGCTTTGCAAAATGATGGTAAAAAACGACCGCTTGTCAGTGATTGTATTCAATGGCTGCCGTCTAAAATGAACCTTACCGCTTTGAGCCAGATGGAAAATTATTCCCATCAAGGTTCGCTAATTTATTTGCATTTAGGGAAAAGTTCACTTGAAATTAAGCAACAAGTGCAAGCCTTACAACAGCAGTTTATGGAAGAACAAGGTTTGTTGATAGGCATATCACAACTCAATGAATATGGCTTAATGGTGCGGATACTCGGGTGTCGTGCAGAGCAAATTCAGAATTTGTTTGAGAAAATTGGCGAGCAGTTAAAAATGGCAGAATAGCAAGCCTTAATGTTACGCACTTTCCACACTAAACGCCATCACATCACGAATATGTTCCGCTTCAAGTGCAATCATCACCAAGCGATCGACACCCAGCGCTACGCCAGAGCAATTGGGTATTCCCGCTTCAAGTGAGGCAAGGAAGCGGATATCTAACGCCTGAGGCGGTAAGCACATTTTTTCGCGTTCAACATTATCTGCATTAAAACGGCGGATTTGCTCTTTGGCATCGTCTAGCTCGTGAAAACCATTGGCAAGCTCCAAGCCTTTGTAATAAAACTCAAAACGTTCAGCTACGCGATGATCTTCACTACTCACTTGAGCGAGTGCAGCTTGGGTCGACGGAAAATGATAAACCGCAGTGGGGCGTTCTTTACCGATATTGGCTTCTACAATTTCGCTAAATAAAAATTGTAATAAAGTATCGCGATTCTCATCGTCATCGCATTGAAAACCGTGCTTGCGAGCTTTTTCGACTAATTGGGCTTTGGTTGCAGAAAGGGGATCTAACCCCACATAAGTTTGGAACACAAATTGATAGCTAAAAGACTCTGCAGGCTCGCAGTCCAAAATTTCTTGTAATAAATCATCCACTTCGTTAATTAAACGGTACATATCGAAATAGGGGCGATACCATTCCAACATTGTAAATTCAGGGTTATGGCGCTTGCTTGCTTCTTCGTTGCGGAAGACTTTACAAAGCTGATAAATCGCCCCTGAGCCTGCTGCAAGCAAGCGTTTCATATGGTATTCGGGGCTGGTCATTAAATAAAGGGGCTTTGTTTCTCGCTCAAAGGGCGGAAGAAATTGCGTTTGGAAGGTAGAAAGATGCACATCGGTTACCGAAAATTCACTCAGAACAGGCGTTTCTACTTCTAACACGCCACGATCTGCAAAGAACTGGCGGATATTTTTCATTATCTTCGCGCGTTTGAGCAAGTTTTCAATCGGTGCGGTCGGTTGCCATTTTATTTGGCTTAAATCGGTTGGATTCATCGTTTCTCAGGTTATTTCTAAAATTGGTATTAGGGTAAAACAGCTCTTTTTATATTTCAAGCAGAAAGACAACCGCTTATAAAAATAAAACCACCCGAAGGTGGTGTGTCTTATTTTGTATTGTTTTGCTTTAATGCTTGCCAAATATAGTAAATATTCGCACCTGCAACCAACGTATTCAAAAATGCTACAGGATACGTAGGCAACAACAACCCATAAATCACAAAACCAATTGCGCCAAAAGTGTTGATAGTGCGAAGTTTTACCACGTCTTTCATAAAAAACGAGCTGGCAACTAGAATGGAAGCTACATAGCCCAAAATTTCGATCATATCCATTTTATGTCCTGTTTGATTGAGTAGAAGTAGAAATTCAAAGTGAGCGTATTCTACACGTTCTTTTTCGATTTGTCGGTAAGTATTTGAAAAGCAAAGGTTTGCGTAAAAAAATTTACAAAAAAGCCCTGTAAATTTTCATTTACAAGGCTCTTCGTATTTTTAACCGCTTGTGCGGTTGAGCATTATAGGCTTAATGTTAAGTACGCTACAACGACTGTGTAAACTGCTGATAATCCGTAGAAAATCACGCCACTTGCTGGGAGGTGTACTTTTAAGTCGTGTAATCCGTGGTGAACACGATGCATACCTGCCCACATTGGGAAGATAGTTAATACTAAGATTACAAGTTTACCAATCCAAGTGTGTGCGAATGCAATAATTGTTTGTGTATCAACAATGCCGAATGGTAATAATAATGCGAAGATTAAGATCACCACAGGGAAGAAAAATGCACTGACTGAGCCGCCTGCACTAAAGAGTAACCATACTGGCGGTTCGTTTGATTTTACCGCTTTGTTAATAACATCTTGTTTGCTCATATTTCACTCCTATAACGCAAGGGCTAATACGATGATGCTAATTACAGCGGTAATACCCCACATAATTTTCGCACCCGTTGCCACAGGTAATTTTTCACCTTTTACCATAATACCCAAGACTTGTGGGGTCATAATGAAGAGCGTTGCTGCGTGTAATAACATTGCGGCTAAGCTCACAAGGTTTAAGATGATCACAATTGGATTTTTTAAGAAATCTACGAAGCTAGTATCAAATGTACCATTACCTAATGAAATGACGCCATAAAGTAACACTAAACAGAACCAAACCGTTGGGATCGCCGTTGCTTCACGCACCATGTAGAATTTATAAAAACCGACTTTCGTCCACCAAGTAGGTTTTACTTCACGCACATAGGCTTTACGTTTTGTTGTCATAACTTCCCCTTAACCTTTTGGTTTTAACATTGAGATAACATAGTCTTTCGCACTTTCTAATTTGCCTTGGTTAATCGCAGAAGCAGGGCCTACGTGTTTTGGACACACTTCTGAGCAGTAACCAACGAAAGTACAGCTCCACACACCGTTTTGTGAGCTTAACAGCTTCATACGTTGTTCACGACCGTTATCACGGTTATCAAGATTATAACGGTGAGCTAAGGTTAAGGCTGCTGGACCGATAAACTCTGGGTTTAAACCAAATTGTGGGCAAGCTGCGTAGCATAAACCACAGTTGATACACATTGAGAATTGACGATATTTCTCAAGCTGTGCTGGAGTTTGTTTGGTACGTTGTCCCTCTGGCGTTTTATTATCAATAATGTAAGGTTGAATTGCTTCAAGGCTATCAATAAAGTGGCTTAAATCCACCACTAAGTCACGTTCAATCGGGAAGTTTTGAAGTGGTTCAATACGCATATAACCGCTGTAGTCGCGTAAGAATGTTTTACACGCAAGTTTTGGTTTGCCGTTTACCATCATACCGCAAGAACCGCAGATCGCCATACGGCAAGACCAACGGTAAGATAACTCTGGTTGTAACTCATCTTTGATGAAGTTTAACGCATCTAAGAGTGAAGTTTGACCATCATATGGCACTTCATATTTTTCTAAATGTGGTTCACTATCCACTTCTGGGTTGTAGCGAAGCACTTCAATCGTCATTTTTTCCATAGCTATCCCTTATTTTTGTTGTGCCGCTTTTTTCGCTGCTTCTTGTGCTGCACCTTCTGCACCGTACACTCGTTTTGCAGGTTGAGATTTAGTAATTTTCACATCACTGTATTTGATGGTTGGTTTGCCATCTGCATTATAGAATGCTTGGGTGTGTTTTAAGTAGTTCACATCATCACGTTCTGTGAAGTCTAAACGTTGGTGTGCACCACGAGATTCTTTACGTTCAACCGCTGAACACGCAATAGATTGTGCTACGTCTAAAATGAAGCCAAGTTCGATTTTGTAGAGTAAATCAGTGTTAAATACACTTGATTTATCTTTCACGCTAATGCGTTTATAACGTTCTTTAAGCTCTTCGATTTTGTTAACCGCACCTTCCATACCTTCTTGTGTACGATAGATACCACAACCTTCTTCCATTGCATCGCCCATTTGATTACGAATGTCTGAGTAAGATTCGTTACCTTCTTGGTTCGATAATGCGGTTAAGCGTGCAACTACATCTTTCGCTTGTGCATCGATTTGTGCTTGGTTTGCAGGACCTGCTTCTAACGCACGGCGTGCCGCATTTTCACCCGCCACTTTACCGAATACCACAAGTTCAGCTAATGAGTTAGAACCTAAGCGGTTTGCACCGTGTAAGCCTGAAGAAGCACATTCACCCACTGCATATAAACCTTTGATAGAGGTTTCAGCATGCATATCCACTTCAATACCACCCATGGTGTAGTGAACTACTGGGCGCACTGGGATTGGTTGAGTCACTGGATCCACACCTTCATAAGCACGAGCTAATTCGCAGATGAACGGTAAACGTTCGGTTAAGTGTTTTTCACCTAAGTGACGTAAGTCTAAGTGAACCACATCTACGCCTTTTGCGGTTTTTAAGGTATTACCTTTTTTCCATTCTTGCCAGAATGCTTGAGAAACTCGGTCACGAGGGCCTAATTCCATATATTTGTTTTCTGGTTTGCCGATTGGGGTTTCTGGTCCTAAGCCATAATCTTGTAAGTAACGGTAACCATCTTTATTGACTAAGATACCACCTTCACCACGACAACCTTCGGTCATCAAAATACCTGTATTCGGTAAGCCTGTTGGATGATATTGGACGAATTCCATATCACGTAATGCCACCCCGTGACGATAAGCCATTGATAAACCGTCACCTGTTACGATACCACCATTAGTGTTGAAGCGATAAGTACGGCAACCACCTCCTGTTGCGATAACCACCGCAGATGCATTGATTTGCACTAATGTGCCTTCCATCATATTCATTGCCACACAACCGCGTGCTTCGCCATTGTCGGTTAAAATATCTAATACAAAGTGCTCATCAAAACGCACGATGTTAGGATATTTCATTGAAGTTTGGAAAAGTGTATGTAAGATGTGGAAGCCTGTTTTATCCGCTGCAAACCAAGTACGTTCGATTTTCATCCCACCGAAACGACGCACGTTCACTTCACCATCTTCACGACGGCTCCAAGGGCAACCCCAACGCTCTAATTGAGTCATCTCAATTGGAGAATGCTCTACGAAATATTCAACAATATCTTGCTCACATAACCAGTCGCCACCGCCTACAGTGTCGTTAAAGTGGTTATCGAATGAATCGTTATCTTTAATTACTGCTGCTGAACCACCTTCTGCTGCCACAGTATGGCTACGCATTGGGTAAACTTTTGAGATTAAAGCGATTTTTAAGTTCGGATTTGCTTCTGCTGCTGCAATTGCGGCACGTAAACCACCGCCTCCTGCACCGACAATTGCGACATCAAAATTAACACTTTGCATATGCACTCCAAAAAATAATCATAGGTAAAAAGCGTGTTCATTCTGACACTTTAGAGGTACAAAAAAAAGGAGTTTCACATTTTTTTAACAAAAAAATTTTGCTTTTGTGATCTACCTCAAAAAATGAACAATAGTGAGAATTATTCTTAATAATCAATATGTTATTTATAAAACAAATGATGAATAAAACACTCCAGATATTCGTATTTTAAACTTCAAAATACTTTATATAATGTTAAAAAACAAAAACCGCTTACAGAGTGCTCTGCAAGCGGTCAGGTTATAAATTCATTTTATAAATAATGAATTATGCCCAATATTTATCAATTTCTGCACGAATGGCTTTAGCGGTTTGTTTGCCGTTGACACCGACTAACGCACGGCCTGCTATGAAGGCTTTGGCGTTGGTCACTTCTTTGAAGAGGTGGATTTCTTCTGGCACGATGCCACCTGTGATGGAAAGCTCTAAGCCTTTATCAGCGAGGCGTTTCATTAGCTCGATATCTTCGGTAGTCCAGCCTTTGCCAGCTAATTCTGCATCGCGTGAGCGGTGGTAGATCGCTTGTTTCACACCTAAACTTACCCACTCTTGGGCATCTTTTTCTACTGTCCAGTTGCCGTAAATTTCAATTTGAATTTCTTTTTTCACTTTGAGTCCTGGGTGGGCAGCGTTGAAGTCGTCCGCTACTTTTTTACAAGCAGCTTTGGTAGCTGGGTGTGCAGCAGCGGAGACAGTAAGCCAGTCTGCACCTGCTTCAAATGCCATTTTGGCTAAAATTGCACCGCCATCGGTGGTTTTTAAATCGCACACGATGATGTGGTTTGGGTGAAGCGCACGTAAGGTGGAAACGGCTTTCATTCCTTCCGCACAGGCAAGAATCGTGCCGCATTCGATAATATCAACCACACTTTCGGCTTGTTTGGCGTCAGCAACGGCTTTTTCTAGGCTTAAGGAGTCAAGGGCAATTTGGAGGAGGGGTTTAGACATATTTTGTTCCTTTTGAAAAATTTTGTGAAAAATTGACCGCTTGTGTGCGTGGGCTTTGCCCACACCCTACGAATCGTTATGCGTTCAACGCCTGATCAATCATCGCATACACATCTTCGGCGGTTTTGCAGGCGAGTACTTTATCAAGGTTCACGCCAGTTTCGCTCTCTTCGTCGTCTAGTACTTGGGTGATTTCCATTAAGCCTTCCATATGACGGTCGGAATCACTGCCAGCAAGGGTGACGAATACGCTCACGGGTTCTTCTTCTCCTTCAAAGGTCACTGGCTCTGCAAGAGTAACTAACGCAAAAGAAGTTTTGATAACACCTTCTTCTGGACGGGCATGTGGCATCGCTAAGCCTGGGGCTAGAATGATGTAAGGCCCCATTTTTTCGATGTTGCCGATGATATGGTCGTAGTAGCGCGGTTCGATGGTACCAGCTTTAACGAGTAAGTCTGTGCCGATTTTGATGGCTTCTTGCCAAGAAGTAGCGGTTTGGTTGAGAGCGATAGAGTGATTTTCAATGAGGGATTCTTTTAACATAGAGTGTCCTTTTTGTTTAATCCTAGGGCTTTCGTCCTAGGTTACGCATAAATGCGTCCCTACAGGACGCCGTAGGATTTATTGATATTTTTTAATCAACGTCAAGAGTTCTTCGCCGAAGGTGTTCGGGTTAAGCATATTTTGTACGCCTAGCACAGAGACGCGACCTTCTTGGACGATTTCATCTTGTAAGTGTTTTGAGCAAACGATGATGTCCACGCCTGATACTTTACCTTTGTGGTCGGTAACTGCGCAAGAGTCCATTACGTTTGGAATGCCTCGTTTATCAAGGTATTGTTTGATTTTCATTTTCATCATCATTGATGAGCCTTGACCTGAACCGCACACTGCAAGAATGCGCACAGGTTTTGCATCAATATTTGCAGAAGTTTCTACTTTTTCGACCGCTTGTTCTGCTTTGGCTTGCACTTGGTCTAAGCCGTAGCCATCTAATTGTTCAAGGGTTAAGCCTTTGGCTTTTGCTTCTGCTTCTTCAGCGCGTAATTGGCGTGAGGCGAAGAACATATAAACTAACGCAAGGGCAACAATCACGAAGAAGAAACCTGGTACGCTGATGATACCTTGTAGGATTGGTGGGAAGAATAACGCCCAGTCAGCCATACCCATCCAGCCGTTGAAAGTGGTGCCTTGGCTGGCAAGCATTTGGATTACCCACGCAGAGCCGAACACTTCAATCATACCCATCACGAAACAGATTTTCATTACCGCTTTCCAGCCACCGAATTGGTTTGCGAACACGCCAATGGTAGCGTTTGAGAAGAACATTGGGATAAAGCCTGGGATAATTAAGATTGGTGAGTTAAAACCAAGTAATACGCCAACGGCAACGAATTGACCAATTGCACCCCACATAAAGCCGAATACCATCGCATTTGGTGAGAAGGCGTAAATTGCCGCACAGTCAATTGCGAGGACTGAGTTTGGAATTAAGCGTTCAGAGATACCTTTGAAAGCTTCAGACAATTCCGCCACGAACATACGCACACCCGTTACAATGATTTGAATTGCTACGGCGAATTTCAAGCCCATTTCAAGAATGTACATAGACCAGTGGGTTTTTCCCGCCATTTGTTGCAGGTTGTCTAAACCGAATGAGAGAAGAATGATACCGAAGAAGATGGTCATTACCAATGCGGTTGCAGAGATACTGTCGTGGAAGATGTGTAACCATTTTGGTAATTTCATATGGTCCACAGAGTCGTTTTTGTCGCCGAGTTTTGGTGCAAGTTTAGTTGCAATCCAAGAGGCAATTTGTTGTTGGTGACCGATAGAGAAACCTGCTCCGTCAGTAACAGCTTGCGTAGCTTTATACATAATGTTAGAAGAGATGCCCCAATAGAGAGCCATTAACACCGAGGTATAAATCACCGTTTCCCACATTGATGCACCGATGATCATATAGAACACCGCGACCAAGCCCGCTTGTTGGAACATAATGTGGCCTGTGAGCATAATGGTACGGATACCAGTGAATTTTCTGAACACCACTAATAAGATGTTAAGCAACAATGCACCTATTACTGCATACCCCACCCACGCATAGTTATCCGCCATCGTTTGAATGGTCGCTTGCATACTGGTATATGGGTCAATCACCGCACCAGTTAAGTGGTGGAATTTCGATAAACCTTCAATTACAGGTTTGAAGTTGGTGACCAAGAAACCAGAACCTGCTTGCACAATCATAAAACCTACAATGGTTTTGATGGTGCCTTTAATAATGGTGGTGGAATCTTTTTTTAGCAGAATATAGCCCAAGCAGGCAACAATACCAAGTAAGAAAGGTGCTTTATTTAACACCTGATCTTTTAAAAAGACCAGAATATCACTGAGTATTTCCATAAGAGTACCTCTTATTTTTGTTTTTAATCAAATCAATCATGGCTGATTGTAGAAAGATGCCATTCGGTTTGAATGTAACGCCTGAATAATAATCGCTCTTTTTTGAATATAAAAGATTATTTTTGATTATTTGTGAGGTTGATCACATTTTATTTTTCATTAAAAAGCAAGCGGTACAATTTTATTAAGATTGTATAAAGATGGAAGAATAAAAACATAGTATTTTGAACGATGACTTTTTGTGTCGGTATATCTATTCCACCAAAAATGAGAACTAGATCACAAAATCAATAAAAATCATTTTACAATTTTTTGTGATTATTTATGATTGTAATTGATTATGTTGTTTTCTAACTTATGACTTAGAGGAGCAGATTATGGCTAACGTACATGAAATCACACGCGAAAGTTGGATTCTTTCAACCTTCCCAGAGTGGGGCACTTGGTTAAATGAAGAAATCGAAAACGAAGTGGTGCCAGAAGGTAACTTTGCGATGTGGTGGCTAGGTTGTGTCGGTGTTTGGATTAAAACCCCAGCAGGTGCCAATATTTGTATGGACTTATGGTGTAGTCGCGGTAAATCTACTAAAAAAGTAAAGGATATGGTGCGTGGCCACCAAATGGCAAATATGGCGGGTGTACGTAAATTACAACCAAACCTCCGTGCTCAACCAATGGTGTTAGATCCATTTGCGATTAATGAAGTAGATTTCATCTTAGCTTCTCATTATCACAGTGACCATATCGACGTAAATGTGGCAGCGGCAATCGTGAATAACCCGAGTTTAAACCATGTGAAATTTGTGGGTCCGTGGCACTGTGGTGAATTATGGAAAAAATGGGGTGTGCCAGAAGATCGTATTATCGTCGTAAAACCAGGTGATGTTGTGAAATTAAAAGACGTTGAAATTCACGCATTAGACTCTTTCGACCGCACTTGTTTAGTAACGTTACCTGTTGAGGGTGCAGAAAATCAAGGTGGAGAATTGGCTGGTTTATGTCCATCTGATGAAGAAATGGGTCGCAAAGCGGTAAACTACGTGTTCAAAACCCCAGGTGGTAATATCTACCATGGTGCGGACTCTCACTATTCTATCCAATTCGCGAAACACGGTAAACAATTCGATATCGATGTAGCGTTAAACAACTACGGCGAAAACCCAGTGGGTATCGCAGATAAAATGACCTCTGTTGATTTACTTCGTATGGCAGAATGTTTACGCTGTAAAGTGATCATCCCAGTACACCACGATATCTGGACTAACTTTATGGCAAGCACGGATGAAATTATTCAATTATGGCGTATGCGTAAAGATCGCCTACAATATCAATTCCATCCATTTATTTGGGAGGTGGGAGGTAAATATGTTTACCCACGTGATAAAGATTTAATCGAATATCACCACCCACGTGGCTTCGACGATTGCTTCGAACAAGAACCAAATATTCAGTTTAAATCAATGTTGTAATAATATATCTCTCCTCTTGTAGGAGAGATATAGCCGAAGGGTTCGTTTAGAATCTGAAAGCAGAGAGAGGAGATAAGCGGTCAATTTTCCAAAGACATTTGCAATTCTCCCTCTGAAAATTCTTCGAATTTTCTCTACTCTCTCCCCTTATGAAAGAGGGAGAAGAGAATTTAAAGAGGGATATTTGTTCATTGATTTAACGTGAAAATCACAAGGATTGCCAATGAATGAAACATACAGACAGAAACAATTACTTTCGTTACTGGATGAAAAAAAGATACTTTCCACCAATGAAATTATTTATGCGTTAGGCGTATCGCCCGCCACTGCTCGCCGTGATATTAGTAAACTACACGAGCAAGGCAAACTATGCAAAGTACGTAACGGGGTGGAAGCGATTAAAACAGGCTTTACCCAATTTTTCTCGAATAAAATCAACAACGTTAGCGAGAAACAACGGATTGCTGAAGCAGCAAGTAAATACTGTTTTGATGGTGCAAGCGTGATTTTAACCGCAGGTTCAATGATGCAACTACTTGGCAATCATCTGTGTGGCAAACATTTGCAAATCATTACCAATTTTTTACCGCTTGCGAATTATCTGATTGAACATAATCACGAAAATATTGTGATTATGGGTGGGCAATATAATAAGAATAAATGTGTGACGCTCTCGTTAAATAATCAGCACGAAAATAACTATTTTGCGGATGTGATGTTCACCAGCGGAAAAGGCTTTACCCCAGAAGGCTTATATAAAACTGATATGATTTTAGCCAATTCTGAACAAGCTCTCGTTCGAAAGGCACACAAGTTTATTGCGTTAGTTGATAGCACTAAGCTCGGTAAACAAGTTGGAATGCTGTTTAGCGATCTGAATGAGATTGATTTGTTGATTACGGGCAGAGAGGCTGATCTAGTGATAATTCAAGCCTTGAGAGAGAAAGGGCTGGAAGTGGTGTTAGTCTAAAAAATAGACTTTTCTATTATAAGTTATACTGTTCTGATTTGTTTAAAACATTAGTGTTGATATCGTTAAAAGTAGGTTAAATTTTTGTTTAATCTGTGATTAGAGGAACATACGATTGCAGATTTTAAATTCACAAAGAGATGGGAATTTGAGCAATACTTGCAGTGGATTGTTTCTCATTTCGATAATGTCAAATTTAATATAAAAGTTGAAGAGGTTTCAAAAATGCAAAAGATTTCTTCACTAACCGATAATGAAGGAACTTCGAAAAAGTTTTATGCCAGAAATGTTGTTTTAGGTACTGGAGTTTCTCCAATTATTCAAAAGTTATTCATATTAACTATACAGAAAATGACTTATTGTTACTAAAAGATTTATATAATAATCATAAAATAATGTCTGAAATAGTAATACTTGCTACTGGATATAAACAGTTACTAAATAAAAGTATTTTTAATCTTGCTTTGTATATAATGAATGGAAGAAAACATAGTTTTGGTGTAGCTGATCCAAATCTTTCATTAAGTGCAATAAGAGCAAAAAAAATTATATCCGCAATTAAAAAAGATAAAGGGGGCAAATAATATGATTTATCTCCTACTTGCATCTTTCTTATGGGGAACATCTTTTATTGCAGGAAAATTTGCCTATGAAACATTAGATCCTGCATTAGTTGTTTTATTTAGATTGATTATTGCGGGGGTTATTTTATTCCCTATTACATTGAGATTTATAAAAAAGAATAGTAAATCAGATGTAGATTGGAAAAAAATTGCTTTATTAGGATTTTTAACTTACCCAGCCACATTCTTATTGCAATTTATTGGTTTGCAATATACGTCAGCTTCAAGTGCAGCCACTATGATCGGTATAGAACCCTTGATGGTTATTTTAATTGGTCAGCTCTTTTTTAAAGAAAAAGCCTCTTTAACTATTTGGTTATTAGGAATAATTGCATTTATTGGTGTGTTTCTATTAGTTGGATTATCTGATAGCGAAGAAATTTCATTAATTGGCTGCTTATTAGTCCTCGCTTCAACAATTGTTGTGGCATTATGGCTAAGATTATCAAAATCCGTATTAGGTAATTTAAATCCTAAAGTTTATACCGCATTATCGTTGCAATTAGGAACGTTAATCGGTTTACCTTTTATGTTGTTATTAGTAAAAGATTGGAATATCAATTTCTCATACTCTTCAATAATAGCATTACTTTATTTAGGTATAGGCTGTAGTTTATTTGCAAACTGGGCTTGGAATAAAGGATTATCGGAAACAGAAACAAATAAAAGCGGAATATTTCTCGCATTAGAGCCTGTTTTTGGTGTTTTGTTTTCGATTATTTTACTAAATGATAGCTTATCTATCACATCTTGGGTTGGCGTAGCATTAGTGATTTTATCTGCTGCTGTATGTTTAGTTCTACCTAAGAAAAATTAAATAAATGGTGGGCAAGAATGCCCACCCATTAAAGGGGCAACCATGAGAAAACACAAACTCGGTATCTACGAAAAAGCCTTGCCGAAAAACATTTCTTGGCAAGACCGACTCTCCATTGCCAAAGCCTGCGGCTTTGATTTTGTTGAAATCTCGATTGACGAAACAGACGAACGCTTGGCTCGCCTTGATTGGAGCAAGAAAGAGCGTATCGAACTGGTGAAAGCGATCATCAAAACAGGCGTAACTATTCCTTCAATGTGTTTATCTGGACACCGCCGCTTCCCTTTTGGTTCGCACGACGAAGCTACTCGCCAAAAAGCCTATGAGATTATGGAAAAAGCCATTCAGTTAGCGGTTGATCTCGGCATTCGCACTATTCAATTAGCGGGCTACGACGTTTATTACGAAGAGCAAGATGAAGGCACGCTTGAGCGTTTTCAACAAGGCTTAGAATGGGCGGTAGAGCTAGCGGCAAGCAACCAAGTCACCATTGCGGTGGAAATTATGGACACGCAATTTATGAGTTCGATTTCTCGCTGGAAAAAATGGGACGAAATCATCGACTCGCCATGGTTCACTGTCTACCCAGACTTGGGTAACCTCTCTGCGTGGAACGACAACGTTGCCGAAGAGCTGAAATTGGGTATCAACAAAATTTCTGCAATTCACTTAAAAGATACTTATAAAGTGACAGAAACCTGCAAAGGGCAATTCCGTGATGTGCCATTTGGAGACGGTTGTGTGAATTTCCCAGCCTGCTTTAAAACCTTGGCAGAACTGAATTATCGTGGTGCATTCTTAATTGAAATGTGGACGGAAAAAGCTGACGAGCCGATTGCTGAAATCATCAATGCTCGCCGTTGGATTGAACAAAAAATGCAAGAGGGAGGTTTTACCCTATGATCGAATTAACTCCAAAATTTCAAGCGTTAAGAGAACGCGTATTAAAAGCGAATTTAGAGCTACCAAAACATAAATTGGTAACTTTTACTTGGGGCAATGTGAGCGAAATTGACCGTGAAACAGGCTATGTGGCAATCAAGCCTTCAGGCGTAGAATACGACACAATGACGGTAGAAGATATTGTGTTGGTGGATTTACAAGGCAACCGAGTTTATGGTACGAAAAAACCCTCTTCCGACACGCCAACTCACCTCGAATTTTACCGTCAATTTCCGAATATTGGCGGCGTGGTACATACCCATTCTCGCCACGCGACCGCTTGGGCACAAGCAGGCGAAGATATTTTGTGTTTAGGCACAACCCAAGGAGATTATTTCTACGGCTCAATTCCTTGCACTCGCCGAATGACGCCTGAAGAGATAGCAGGTGAATATGAATTAGAAACGGGTAAAGTGGTGGTGGAAACTTTCCGCAACCGTGGCATTAGCCCAGACCAAGTGCCTGGTGTGCTGGTTCACTCACATGGGCCATTCACTTGGGGCAAAGATGCCTTTGATGCGGTGCATAATTCTGTGGTGCTAGAAGAGGTGGCGTATATGAACTTCGTTAGCCACCAAATCCGCCCACAAATTAACTCAATGCAGCCTGAATTGTTAAATAAACATTATCTGCGTAAACACGGTGCGAATGCGTATTACGGGCAATAAAAATTTGGTGTAGTGTTGTAAAAAAGCGGTTCAATTTGCAAAATAAATTGCAGATTGAACCGCTTATTTTAGGAGAAAATTATCTATTTAACCAAGCCATATAAGCCGTAGTACCTTCGGCAACTGATTTAAATTCTCCTTTATAGCCAGCTGCACGCAAAGCGGTTAAGTCTGCTTGGGTGAAGGTTTGGTAGCGTGATTTTAAGTGGTCTGGGAACGGGATGGTTTCAATTTCGCCTTTACCGTGGAATTTAATCACTGCTTCGGCAACCGCTTTGAACGATTCCGCTTTGCCCGTGCCAAGGTTGTAAATGCCTGAAATGCCATTTTGCCACGCCCAGATGTTTACTTTTGCTACATCTTCCACATACACGAAATCGCGTAAAAACTCTTCCGAACCTTCAAAAAGTTTTAGATTTTCGCCTTTCAACATTTGATTGTTGAGGTGGAAAGCCACGCTTGCCATTGAACCTTTGTGCTGTTCACGCGGGCCGTAAACGTTGAAGTATTTGAAACCACATACAGGAGAATCCGCTTCAGGCAAGATTCTGCGCACATATTCATCAAATAAGAACTTTGAGTAACCATACGCATTTAATGGACCTTCAAATTCGCGTTTTTCGATAAAATTGTCTGAACGACCGCCGTAAGTGGCTGCACTTGAAGCGTAGAAGAACGGAATTTGGCGATCTAAGCAGAAATGCAACAACTCTTTGGAGTATTCGTAGTTGTTGTGCATTAGGTATTTGCCGTCCCATTCGGTAGTGGCTGAACAAGCCCCTTCGTGGAATACCGCATCAATGTCGCCAAAATCGTCGCCCGCGATAATTGAGGCAATGAAATCTTCTTTATCGCAATAATCTGCGATGTCTAAATCTACTAAATTGATGAATTTTTCCCCATTTTTGAGATTGTCCACCACTAAAATATCTTTACGTCCCATTTCATTTAAGGCTTTGACGATATTGCTGCCGATCATACCAAAGCCGCCAGTTACGATAATCATAGGTTTTCCTTATGCTGATTAAAATTGCGGATATTATCGGTTGAACAGGGCGGATTTGCAAATTTTTGCCGAAAATTGACCGCTTGAAATGGAAGAAAGGTAAAATGAAAACTTATTGAACCCTCATTTTTACTCTTATTTTATTAGGCAAACAGCCTGAGCCAAGCAATCAGCGTTTGCATATTTGCAGTGCAGATTATCTTTAGAAGGGAAAGCGATCTTAACTTTTAATTACCGAAAAAAACCACCTAAATGATCTGCACCCCAAAAGTTAGACTAAACTTCTAACTGATTCAGGTGCAGATTTTTTTATGACTAAATACAATCAACTTTTCAAACAACAAGTCGTGA
>NZ_JAHAHT010000020.1 GCF_018373095.1 Haemophilus parahaemolyticus | reverse complement strand
CACAAAATTGAGAGTTTGTTTAAGGTGTTTGGACGGACGTTGAGACAGGCGATGAGGATTGAAGGGAATGAATTGCCGAGTAGTAAGGGTGTATTATAATAACAGTTGCTGTGAACGGTTGCTGAGCTTGCCTAAACGTTAGTTCATGGTAAATACCTATGTAAACGCTATAACTTAAGGATTTATATGTTTAATAAATTATTAACTGGATTTGCAATTTTTCTTACTATTCTTGCTTTTGGGGCATATTGGTATTTTGCTGGTCGATTAGGAATTTCGAATAATGGAAGTGATTGGGCTAATTTTGGCAGCTATGCTGGAGGAATATTTGCTGCATTAGCATTTTTAGTTGTTATTTATCAGAATTATCAGAGAGATAAAGAACAAAATAAACAAGACTTTGAAAAGACTTTTTTTATGATGTTGGAGCAACATAATGAAAAACTACATCTATTAGAAAGCAAAAATATTATTATTGAAGATAAGGAAACTAATCTAGTCAATTTTTTATATACAAGAATAATGAAAGGTCAGCTTAATTTTAATCAGGTTAGAATGGAATTTGAAACGAAATACGAGATTTATTACTCTGAAATAAATGTTTATTTTTTGAACCTATATAGAGTGTTAAAGTTTATATATAAAAATAGGCATTTAAATATTGATAATGAATATTCATCATTGCTTAGAAGTTTTTTATCAAGAAAAATCTTAATCATTTTAGCTTATCATTTATGTGGTAGAGATAAAACATATGATGGATATATAAGATATGTAAATGAATTTCATTTTTTAGAGCATATGGATATAGAATCATTAGAGTTTGACTTTGTTTGTTCTTTCTTTAGAGGTGAGATACGTAATATTGACAGTGTCTTACCTTTATTAAATAGAGAGTTTGATATTAATACTTATAATGATATTAAGGGTTTCTTTTTTGCAGCGGGGGATTATAAGGAAGTAAAAGATGAATTATATTACAATTGTTTTATTGAAATATGTTCTTCAAAAAGAAACTTAAGACCTATAAGTGCTGAAAATATTTTTGTTAAAAGATATAAATTTTACAAATATTCATATATACCACTATTTATATATGTTATATCAGTATTTGATCAAGCATTTATTGGGAATTTATCTTATACATATATAAAAGCCCCCTATAAAGAAATTTGTTTTAAACTGAAACATTACTTAAAGAGGTAAATATTAGTGTATGTAGTTATTATAAACACCGGCTGCGCGAACCTCTCTTCCGTCAAATTCGCCTTTGATCGCTTGGGTTATCGCGCCGAAATTACGCGGGATATTCATAAAATCGAGTCTGCCGATAAATTGTTGTTGCCCGGTGTGGGCACGGCAATGGCGGCGATGCGGAATTTGCAGGAGCGCAAGCTAATTGATTGCATCCGCAACGCTACCCAGCCAATGCTTGGCATTTGTTTAGGTATGCAGCTGATGACCGAATTTTCTACCGAAGGCAATGTGGCGACGCTCGGTTTAATGAACGGGCAGACGGATCTCATCCCTGACAGTGGCTTGCCGTTGCCGCACATGGGTTGGAACAAGGTGCATTACACACCAGACCATCCGCTGTTTACCGGCATTGAACAAGACAGCCATTTTTACTTCGTACACAGCTACGCGGTACAACCCAACGAAAACACCATTGCGACAAGCTGTTACGGCGTGGACTTCTCTGCCGCCATCGCCAATAAAAATTTCTACGGCGTGCAGTTCCACCCAGAACGCTCGGGTAAAAACGGCGCGTTATTGTTGAGAAATTTTGTGGAGAAAGTGAAATAAACTACAGAACTAAAATCACGCACGCTCCCCTCTTTGTTAAAGAGGGGAACTGATTACATTACACAGGAAAAACTATGCAAACATCACAAATCATTCCTGCTCTTGACTTAATTGATGGTCAAGTTGTACGACTACACCAAGGCGACTACACCAAACAAACCACTTATTGCGACGATCCTATCGCGCAATTTGCCGATTACGTTCGCCAAGGGGCACAGCAGTTACACTTGGTGGATTTAACCGGAGCGAAAAATCCACATGCCCGCCAAACCGCGTTAATTCGCCAAATCATTGCCGCTACGCCCTGCCCTGTGCAAGTCGGTGGTGGGATTCGTCGCGAACAAGATGTTGCCGATTTATTGGCGGCAGGCGCAAACCGCTTGGTGATCGGTTCAACAGCGATTAAAGAACGCGCCACCGTAAAACAATGGTTTGCTCAGTATGGCGCGGAGAAATTCGTGCTGGCATTGGACATCAACATCAATGCAAGCGGTCAAAAAATTGTAGCAATCAGCGGCTGGCAAGAAGCTAGCGGTGTGTTGTTGGAAGAGGTAATCGAAGACTATCAAAGTGTCGGCTTACGCCATGTGTTATGCACCGACATTTCACGCGATGGTACCTTGGCAGGGTCAAACATCGATTTATATCGTGAAATCTGCGTGCAATATCCCGATATTCAATTCCAATCATCAGGCGGCATTGGTAGCCTGGCAGATATTGAGGCACTTAAAAATACCGGCGTGGCAGGTGTTATTGTTGGACGTGCCTTATTAGAAGGCAAATTTAATGTAGCGGAGGCAATCGGATGTTGGCAAAACGGATAATTCCTTGTTTGGACGTACGTGATGGGCAAGTCGTTAAGGGCGTGCAATTCCGTAATCACGAAATTATTGGCGATATTGTTCCATTAGCACAACGCTATGCTACCGAAGGTGCCGATGAACTGGTATTTTATGATATTACCGCTTCATCGGATGGCCGTACGGTAGATAAAAGCTGGGTGCAACGCGTAGCGCAGGTAATCGACATCCCTTTCTGCGTAGCTGGCGGGATTAAATCTGTCGCCGATGCCGAGCAGTTATTTGCTTTTGGCGCGGATAAAATCTCAATCAACTCTCCTGCGTTAGCTAATCCCGATTTGATTAACCAACTTTCCGAACGCTTTGGCGTGCAGGCGGTAGTGGTCGGCATCGATAGCTGGTTTGAGCAATCAACCGGTAAATATTGGGTCAACCAATATACCGGTGATGAAAGCCGTACCCGCCAAACCCATTGGCAGTTACTCGATTGGGTGCAAGAAGTACAAAGCCGTGGAGCGGGTGAAATCGTGCTCAATATGATGAACCAAGATGGCGTACGCCAAGGCTATGATCTCGCCCAGCTTAAAATGGTGCGCCAAGTATGCCATGTGCCGCTGATTGCCTCAGGCGGTGCCGGAGAAATGGTGCATTTTCGCGATGCCTTTATTGAAGCCAATGTAGATGGCGCATTAGCCGCAAGCGTGTTCCATAAGCAGATTATTAATATCGGCGAATTGAAGGATTATTTGGCACGGGAAGGCGTGGAAGTACGGCGGTAACACAAAAAAGTGCGGTCGTTTTTGGACGTGTTTTTTGTATTGAATTTTATTTTTTTTGCTCTTAATATTCTTCTTGCCAGTTGGTTTTTTGTTATAGCTTTAAGGAGACAATTCTATGGATAAAAAAGATAAATTTCATTTTGAAATTTTAAAACGAAGTGCATTAGGTGATCAAAATGCATTTGATAAAATAGCGTTAGTATTTGATTTTGACGAAAGTCAAATTGATACACTATGCGATGTCTTTGAGGAATTTGAACAAAAAGAGTTTCGTTATGGTGAATTGGAACAGCGATTGAAAGAAACTTTAGGGTTGAATTACCAAAATCTTAAATCAATTATTCATTATCTATATGAAGATCATAGATATACAGATGTAATTGGTTCATATCTAAGAAGTAATAAAGATATTATGGGTAATCTCTCTATAGAGTATAATTCTATTGCGAAAGAACTTGGTATTTAGAGTAGGAATATAAATGAAAAAACAAGAAATCAACTGGCAAAAAATCAACAACCTCCTCCCCGTTATCGTGCAACACGCGACGACGTGCGAAGTGCTGATGCTCGGGTATATGAATCCGGAGGCGTTGGAGAAAACCTTGGCGGAGAAGAAAGTAACGTTCTTTTCCCGTACGAAGAATCGCCTGTGGACAAAGGGGGAAACCTCGGGGCATTTTTTAAATATCGTGGATATGAGCTTGGACTGCGACAATGACACCTTGTTAATTTTAGCCAATCCTATCGGCGCAACCTGTCATACCGGAGAAGACAGCTGCTTTCATCAATTTACCCAACAAACTACCAGCCATTGGACTTGGTTCGCCCAACTGGAGCAGCATTTAGCAGAAAAGAAAAACGCCGATCCGGCTAGTTCTTACACTGCAACACTGCACAGCAAAGGCATTAAGAAAATCGCCCAAAAAGTGGGGGAAGAAGCGCTAGAAACGGCGCTAGCTGCCGTCTCGCAAGATAAACCGGAAACCCTCAGTGAAGCGGCGGATTTAGTTTATCACTTAACCGTGTTATTGCACCATCAAGGACTGACATGGGCGGATGTGATTGCAAAATTGCAAGAACGCCATCAGGGAATTGGTCTGCATCCAGAAGGTTCGAATAAATAAACGCCTGATCTGTCCCCAAAATCTGGACTATTCACATAAGGACTGACGACGATATTGTATCGGACTCAGTCCTTTTAATTTTAGTTGAATCCGTCGATGATTATAGTAAAGCTATTTCAGATGGTATTCGTTCAATGCCACATTATGGTGTGAATGGTACTTATTACTTCGGTACAGGTACGCAAACGGGGCTAACTTATCCTGATAATACCAAAGATCTTTCAATTAGCTTACCGCATCTGATTTATCAAATTTAGCAAGGGTACAGCAAAATTATTGCCCCAGAGCTGTTTGCCAATACCTTTTTTCAATTACTACCTTGGTTTGTGGTGAAATAATGTTACCTCTTTTGAGTTAAATCAAATTTCCTTTCGATCTACCTCTTAATATGTATTTTACTTATTGAGCTTCTTTTTTGTAGGTATAAAATTCTTATAAAACTTTTATCTTTTATTTTTGTGGGGAATTTATGCCTAAGTTAAAACTCTCTCTGGCAAGCGGTCTGATTTGTGTTGTGATTGGTGCTGCCGCATTATTTGGTGTGCAATCGATTATGAAAGTGACCAGCAGCCCTGAATTTTGTGTCAGTTGCCATTCAATGAGCCATCCACAAGCAGAATGGGAAGGCACGGTACATTTTTCAAACCGTAAGGGGATTCGAGCTGAATGTGCCGATTGCCACGTTCCACATGAAGGAATGGATTATGTGAAAGCTAAATTTGTGGCGTTGAAAGACGTCTGGCATACTTTCGTCACCAATAAGTTGCCAGACCAAGAAGCCTATGAGCAACATCGCCTAGAAATGGCACAACGAGTTTGGCAAGAGATGAAAGAGAGTGATTCTGCGACTTGCCGTTCCTGCCATAGTTTCGAGGCGATGGTAGTTTCTGAGCAAAAAGAAGCTGCTCAAAAAATGCATAAATTGGCACAAGAAACTAACCAAACTTGTATTGATTGCCATAAAGGTATCGCCCATTTTATGCCTGAAATGCCTGTAGACAATGCGGCTGCACTAGGTGAATTAACCAAACACGCAGGGCAATTTAGCGAAGGCGATAAAACCCTTTATAACCTTGTGATGGCACCAGCAAAAACCGCGGAAGGTGCAGAAATTCGCCTATTACCTTATGCTGAGTTAAATGATTGGAAAGCCGATGGCGACAACATTAAAGCGACGTTAAAAGGTTGGCAACAAGCAGGGGCGGAAAGCGTACTGTATGCTGCATTGGGTCAACGTATTATGGTTGGATTAGTCAGCGATGAAGCGAAAAATAAATTCACCGTTCATCAAACGGTAAACGATAAAGTGACGAATTCCGACTGGAAAGAGGTCAGCGTGGAAGTTTCTATGCCAAAAACCGCCGTCACTTCAGATTTAAAATCGTTGAATGCTTTTGGCGATAATTTAAACCAAACCCATTGTAGCGGTTGCCACGCAGCTATTGGTGCAAACCATTACACGGCAAACCAATGGATCGGAGTAGTGAATTCGATGAAGGATAGAACCTCAATGACAGCTGATGATGTGCGTGCGGTGACTATTTACCTACAACGCAATGCCAAAGATATGGTTGGAGGTGCACACTAATTTTTTATCAACAAATCCGATACCGAGCTGTTTTGACTAAGTTTTGTTATCAAAATACGCCATCTCAGCCTGTTCCAAGCGATTGTTTTTGCAAAACTTTTGCAAAATTTTACCGCTTGCAACACAGGATAGCGAAGAGATGAACTATCCCCTCGTGCTTAGAAAGGTGTCATATTTAACTTACTTTCAAAGGGGAAACCTATATGAAAAAACAAGAAAATATCAACGCAAGCCGTCGTGGTTTTATTAAAACCACCTCACTTGGTCTTGCTGGGACATCTTTAGCTGGCGGTAGCGTCAGTGCGTTACTTTCAACTGAAGCTAAAGCCGCTGAAATGCAAACCGTGATGACTGCGGCACACTGGGGACCATTAGGTGTGGTAGTGCAAGATGGCAAAGTGGTGAAATCAGGCCCTGCGATTGAACCAAACGTAGTAAACGAATTGCAATCTGTGGTGGCTGATCAAGTTCACGGCGAAACCCGTGTGAAATACCCAATGGTGCGTAAAGGCTACTTAGAAGGTAATAAAGACACCACCTTACGCGGTCGCGATGAATGGGTACGTGTTTCTTGGGATAAAGCCTTTGAGCTTGTTGCAAATGAGATGAAACGTGTGCGTGAAGCTCACGGTCCGAGTGCGATTTTTGGTGGTTCTTACGGTTGGTATAGTTCAGGTGCATTGCACGCAGCGCGTACTTTGCTTAAACGCTATTTAACCATCACAGGCGGATTTGTAGATGTGAAAGGCGACTATTCAACAGGCGCTGCACAAGTGATTATGCCACACGTTCTTGGCACAATTGAAGTGTACGAACAACAAACCAGTTGGGAAGTGTTACTTGAAAATAGCGATATTATCGTGCTTTGGTCTGCAAACCCGCTCAACACACTTCGCATTGCTTGGACTTCAACCGACCAACAAGGCATTGAATACTTCAAAAAATTCAAAGAAACAGGTAAACGTATTATCTGTATCGACCCTGTGAGGAGTGAAAGCTGTGAATTCTTAGGTGCGGATTGGGTGCCAGTGAACACAGGAACAGACGTGGCGTTAATGCTTGGTATTGCTTATACTTTAGTATCTGAAAACAAACACGATAAAGAATTCCTCAAAAAATATACCAAAGGCTTCGAGCAATTTGAAAGCTACTTGCTCGGCACGGAAGATAAACAACCAAAAGATGCCGAATGGGCAAGTAAAATTTGTGGTGTGCCAGCCGAAACTATTAAACAATTAGCTGCGGATTTCTCTAGCAAACGCACAATGTTAATGGGCGGTTGGGGTATGCAACGCCAACGTCATGGCGAACAAAGCCATTGGATGTTGGTGACACTAGCTTCAATACTCGGTCAAATCGGCTTACCTGGTGGCGGTTTTGGTTTAAGTTATCACTATGCTAATGGTGGCGTTCCAACTGCAACTGGCGGTACTTTAGGTTCAATCAGCGCAAATCCTACGGCGGCAGCAGGTGCTAAAACGTGGTTAGATGAAGCTTCTAAATACTCGTTCCCACTTGCACGTATTTCTGATGCGTTGCTCAATCCAGGTAAAACCATTGATTACAACGGCACGAAAGTCACTTATCCTGATATTAAAGTAATCTACTGGTCAGGCGGTAACCCATTTACCCACCATCAAGATACCAATACTTTGGTGAAAGCGTGGCAAAAACCAGACACCGTGATTGTCAACGAATGTCATTGGACGCCAACTGCACGTATGGCAGACATTGTGTTACCAGCGACAACCAGCTATGAGCGTAATGATTTAACGATGTCAGGCGACTATTCGATGATGAATATTTACCCAATGAAAAAAGCGGTTGAGCCACAATTTGAAGCGAAAAATGATTACGATATTTTTGCTGAGCTTTCAAAACGTGCGGGTAAAGAAGCGGAGTTTACTGAAGGTAAAACAGAAATGGATTGGTTAAAAGGTTTCTACCAAACTGCCTTTGATGCAGCACGTAAGAACCGTGTATTAATGCCGAAATTCGAGCAATTCTGGCAAGATAATAAACCAATAACCTTCAAGACTAGCGAAAAAGCGAAAAAATGGGTGCGTTATGAAGAGTTCCGCAACGATCCGTTACTCAACCCATTAGGCACACCATCAGGTAAAATTGAGATCTTCTCTGACGTGGTTGCCAAAATGAACTATGATGACTGTAAAGGTCACCCAACTTGGATGGAACACGAAGAGTTCTCAGGCAAAACTACTGCGGAAGAGCCGTTAGCGTTAGTGACACCACACTCAAAATATCGCTTACACAGCCAATTAGCTTATAGTTCATTGCGTAAACTTTATGCAGTAAATGATCGTGAACCAGTGTTAATTCATACCGAAGATGCTGCAGCTCGTGGTATTGCAAGCGGTGATATTGTGCGTGTGTTTAACAAACGCGGGCAAGTATTAGCAGGCGCTGTAGTTACTGATGGGATTATCAAAGGCACAGTGGCTATCCACGAAGGGGCTTGGTATGACCCGCAAGATTTAGGTCAATCAGTGCATCCACTTTGTAAAAATGGCAGCCCAAATGTCCTTACCCGCGATGAAGGTACGTCTAAACTTGCTCAAGGTAACTCACCAAATACTGCAACCGTTCAAGTTGAGAAATTCACTGGTGAAGTACCAAAAGTGACAGTGTTTACTGAGCCTAAGTATACGCAAGCGTAGTATTAAAAAGGTTAATATAGATAGAATGAAAGGCATCGAAAGATGCCTTTTTTGATCAAAAATTAATATTTTTGAATGAATTGATTTATATTATAATGCCAAGCAATATTCGCTCAGTAAAATTCAAGTAAATTAAGGGGATAAGATGAAAAACATCGAAATTGATGATGAATTATATCATTACATTGCAAGCAGAACACAATCCATTGGTGAAAGTGCCTCTGATATTTTGCGTCGTCTATTGCGTTTGCCTTCATCGCCTCAGCCATTTGCTCTGGTTCAGCAAAATGTGATTGATGAACTCAAAGAAATGGCAAAGCCAAAAGAGAAAAAACATTCGCATCATGGGTCTTCTGTTAAGCTAGAGGTTAAGCCATCTTCTCATGAGCAGTTAGAGAAAGTATTGGATTCAGCGTTGTTTAATGCGCCAGCAAAAGGTGTGGTACGTTTTTTAACATTGCTTGAGGCTTTATATCTACACAATCCTAATGCTTTTGCCAAAGCGACGGAAATGGTAACAGGAAATTCAAGAACCTATTTTGCCAAAGATGAAGCATCATTATTAGCACACGGAAATAGCGTAAAAGCGAAACAAATTCCAAGCTCGCCATTTTGGGTGGTGACTAATAACAACACTAATCGCAAAGGTTTAATTGTAACCAATGTGATGAGAGAAATGGGGTTGCCTAAAAAATTGATTAAACGCGTGCAAGGCTTATTTGTTTAAACTACTATGGTGAAATCTTCGTGTTTTTTGACTGCTTGCTGGGGGAATAAAGCAGGCAGCAAAGCAAATGATAAGGGGAATGTGGAACAACGCACCGCTATTGTTTGGGAAAAAGGGGAAAGCCGCTTTTTCCCTTTTTTGCCTGAGCAAATTTGTTGGCAAGATTTTCACCATCTTATGGCTCAAGTGGCTAATTTTCTCTCTTCTCTGCCTTCTTTTTCACAAGCTCAATTGATTGGCTATCAAGGTTCACATCGTTTAATCGGTTTGCTCAGTTATTGTGCGGTGATGGCATTAAATAAAAAGATCTTAATGCTTAATCCTTCATTTTCATCAGAAAAAACAACACAACTTTGCGAGCAATACGGCGTTCAGTTTTTGATTACCGATCAGCTTTTTACAAATTTTGATGAAAATCTTACCGCTTGTGAATTGCCTACTTTAGATTATGCTTCTCCTGCTACTTTAACGCTCACTTCTGGCTCATCAGGTTCGCCAAAAGCTGTGGTGCATAGCATCAAAAACCATCTAGCGAATGCGGAAGGTGTGTGTGAATTACTCAATTTTAAACAAGGCAATAGCTGGCTATTGAGTTTGCCGTTGTTTCACGTTTCAGGGCAAGGGATTGTGTGGCGTTGGCTTTTACAAGGGGCTACGCTCTATGTGAATGAAGATAAAGCAGATTTTTTTGAGTTACTTTCTCAAGTTTCGCACGCTTCCCTTGTGCCTACCCAACTGCAACGTTATTTGGCATCAGCGGAACTTCACAAGCGGTCGAAAAAGCAAACTGTTTTGCTTGGCGGAGCTGCTATTCCTGCGGAATTAGTTCAACAAGCGAAAGTGCAAGGAATAACCACTTTTTCAGGATATGGTATGACCGAAATGGCTTCGACTATTTGTGCCGTAAAAAATGAGTTAGGCAATGTGGGTAAACCATTGAAAGGGCGGGAAGTCTGTTTGGTAGATAATGAAATCTGGGTAAAAGGCGATTGTTTAGCTCTTGGTTATTGGCAAAAAAATGGCGAAATTCGACCGCTTACGAATGAACAAGGTTGGTTGCAAACGAAAGATCTTGGTTGTTGGAATGAGCAAGGTCATTTGATTATTAAAGGTCGATTGGACAATATGTTTATTTCGGGTGGGGAGAATATTCAGCCCGAAGAGGTAGAAAAAGTGTTGTTCGCTTCAGGTTTACTCAGGCAGATTTTTATTGTACCGATTGCAGATGTTGAGTTTGGCGAACGCCCTGTGGCGGTGTTGGATTTGCTCGAACCATTTTCACTGCAAGCGGTCGAAAAGCTAAAAAATTTTGCGAAACAGCATTTAGAAAAATTTAAACATCCCATTTGCTATCTACCGTTAGATGAAAATCTACAACAAGGTGGAATTAAAATTTCCAGACAACAACTAAAATCTGAGATTGCCGTTAAACTAGGGCTCACCCGTAAGGATAATTTATGATAAAGAAATATTTTTTCGCTTTTGCTACGATGATTTTTGGCATTTCACTCGCACAAGCCGATTTACCGAGTGAAAAAGCATTGCAGACACAGATTGCAACGTTGCAAAAAGCGGAGCAAACCGATGCAACGAAAGCAACATTAAAAACTTTGCAAGATACTCAATCGTTGTTGGCTCAAATTACCCAGCAAAAAGTGGATAATGACGCGTTAAATAGTGAGATTGAACATTCCAAAGCGAGTTTAAAAAAGAGCCAAGACAATCTTACCAAATTAAAAAATAGCCCTGTGGCTGTGCCTTCATTTGAGCATTTTTCGTTAGATGATTTGCAAAGTTTGCTTTCAACTAAGCAAAATGCATTGAATGAGTTACAAACGGAAATGGCATCGCTAAACGGAAAATTAGTCACCCAAAATGCAGTGCCTGATAAAGCGCAAGCAGCTTTAAGAGACAATGTCACGCGTAAACAAGCGGTCAATTCTGCGTTGTTGGATGCAAATATCAGCGATGAGAAAAAAGTGAATTTAACCACAAAATTGGTGTTGTTAGATTTACAAAATAGCTACAACCAAACATTATTGCGGGGCAATGAAGCGCTTTCTGCACTTTACAATAGCCAGTTAGAAGTGAAAAAATTACAACAGCAACAACTGCAGAATGAACTTGCTGCGATTCAACAAGTGATTAGCGAAAAGTTGGTGCAGGCTTCTAAAATTAAAGTAGAGCAGGCAACTGAAACGTTTGAGAAAAATGTGAATGCTGAGAGCAATCCTGTGATTGTTCGGGCATTGGGTTTTAATGCCAAAATGTCACAAGAATTGCTTGATCAAACCACCAAAATGAATGAGCTTTCGCAAGAGAATCTGCGTATTAAAGGTGTGTTGGATAATTTAGAGCAAACTCAACGTAACTTGGATGAGCAAATCAGTTCGCTGCAAGGCTCACTTGTACTTTCGCGAATTATCAATAAGCAGCGTGCGGCTTTGCCACAAGATGAGATGATAAAAGGCTTGGCAGATCGTATCAATGAACTACGCGTGAATATTTTTGATATGACCGAGTTCAAAGATAAAATTGCAGACCCAAAAAGTTATATTGCGAAGCTCGAAAAAGAGGAAAAAACTACTTTTACAGATATCGAAAAGAAACAGCTAACGGAGATTTTGTCGGCTCGTATGAAAACCTTTGCCGAACTGATTAAATCGATGAATGCTCAGTTGAATTTGGCGATCAACATTGAACTGACACAGAAGCAGGTGCAAATTATAAGTGATGAATTGCAACAAAAATTGCAACAGCAAAGCTTTTGGGTAAAAAGTAATAATGCGATTGATTTCGCGTGGTTTGCGAAACTTGGTCCAACGTTAGGGTTTCAATTAGAAGAAATTAGCAAGCAATTCGATTTTTCAAATTGGCGAGATAATGTTATTCCTGCAACGCTTTTAGTTGGTGGTTTATTGTTGCTGATTGGTTTGATTTTGCGTCAAAAAAAGAACATTAAATGCCAATTAGCAGAAATCAATAACCGTATGAAATCGGTAGAAACCGATAGCCAGTGGAATACGCCGAAAGCGATCCTCTTAACTACGCTTTTATGCTTGCCAAGCACCTTTATGTTTTTAACGGTGTTTATTTTGGTGACTTATATCTGTTTCCAAGACCCACTTGCGATCTGGCCGTGGGGCTTAAAAATGGCGGGTTATTGGTTCTGCTTTGCCTTTATGATGGCAATTCTTCGTCCGAATGGCATTGGTTATCATCATTTTGATATGCCACAAAAAAGTAATGAGTTGTTCTATAACATTCTAAAACGCTCAGTTTGGGTGATTGGTTTATTGCTTAATACTTCTATTTTTGCCAATGTAGAAACGGGCATTACGTATGATGTGTTAGGCGAAATTATGACCATTACTGTTTTAGTTATGACTGTCTTTATCATCGCGCCAGGATTTAGAAAAGCAATTTCAACGTATCAAAACACAGCAGAGGATATTCACGCACCCAAAGGGGCATTAAGTTTTGTGCGTTTGGTCTTGTTGCTGGCACCGATTGCGTTGATCGTGTTGATTGTGATGGGTTATTACTACACATCATTGGTCATCATTGAACATCTGATTTCAACTTATTTTGCGGTAACCACTTGGATTATCGTGCGAAATGTGTGTTATCGAGGCTTTACGGTTTCTTCCCGCCGTTTAGCACATCGCCGTTTGCTGGAGAAAAAAGAGTCTTTAGCGAAACAGTCAAGCAATGAACAAGCACATAACTTCGGCGAAGAGGATGTACCATTCGAAATCAAAGAAGATGAAATGGCTGTGAGTGAGATCAAAAATCAGATGCTGAAAGTAACTGATTTTGTGCTTTGGGTTGGCTTATTTGCAGCACTTTATTGGGTTTGGTCTGATCTTATTACCGTTGCATATTACTTAAAAGGCGTAACACTCTGGCAACAAAGCGTGACGACTGATGCGGGTGTGGTAATGGAGTCGATAACCTTACTTAATCTATTGGTTGCACTAGTGATTATTGTGGTGACCTATGTGTTAATTAAGAACTTAAGTGGTTTACTGGAAACGTTTGTTTTCCCGCATCTTTCGCTTTCGCAAGGTACGCCTTATACCATTAGTACTTTATTGACTTATCTACTGGTGGTGTTAGGTGCTGCATTTGCTTTCTCAACCTTGGGTATGTCGTGGTCTAAGCTACAATGGCTCTTTACGGCATTATCGGTTGGTTTGGGTTTCGGTATGCAGGAAATTTTTGGGAACTTTGTTTCAGGCATTATTATTTTATTTGAACGTCCTATTCGTGTTGGCGATATGATCACCATCGGTTCATTTAATGGAACAGTGTCGAAAATCCGTATTCGAGCAACTACTTTAATTGACAATGACAAAAAAGAAGTGATTGTGCCAAACAAAGCTTTTATTACTGAGCGTGTGGTGAACTGGGCATTAACCAATTCAATGACTCGTTTAGTGATTAGTATCGGTGTGGCATATGGCTCAGATTTAGAGTTAGTGAAGAAATTATTGCTTCAAGCTGCCGAAGAAAATACTACAGTAGTTAAAGATCCTGCACCCATGGCATATTTCCTCTCCTTTGGTGCAAGCACATTAGATCACGAGTTGCGTGTTTATGTGGGGCAATTAAGCGAACGTATTCGCACCATTGACCAACTAAACCGCCGTATTAACGAACTTTTCGAACAATACGGAATTGAAATTGCTTTTAATCAGTTGGATATTTTTATCAAAAATCAAAATACTAATGAAGAAGTGAAATGGGCTACGGAAGATTTAACTGCAAGAAATTAGGATAAGAATGTTTAAGAACACCGCAAGTATACTTTTTTCCTGCTTATTCAGCCTCACTCTTTTTTCCCATGAGGTTTGGGCAGAAGTTTCTCAAAACAGAGCAGAAGAGAGTATAAGGCAGCAGATTAGTGCATTAAGATCGGGCACATTAGAGTCAGCGGAAACGAATGCTCAAGCTCAAAACCTGGAATTAGCCAAGCGTTTTAATGAGCAAACCTTAAATCAAAAGGCAGATATTGCGGCATTAGAAAAGCAGCTGCAAGCCTTGCCGCAAGATCTTGCACAGGTGCAAAAACGTACTGCAGAGAATAAAAAAGAAGCGGATGCGGTTTCAGAAAATAGCTTTAATGCGCTCTCATTAGCGGATCTGATTAAGCAGCAAGAAAGAATTGAAGCAGATTTGCAGAGTGTGCAGTCTCAACTGCTGGCATTAGATGCTCAAATTTCGAACGACCGCAATTTGCTTAAAAATAACCAACGTTTATTGAATGAAAATAGCGTACGGTTACAAGAGCTTAGCCGTGTAAAAAGCTTGCCGCCACAGAGCCAATTACCGAATGCGATGGAGCGCTGGGATGCTGAAATCCGTTTTATTGAAGAGAGCAATCGTTATAACAATTTACTCAGCAATAATGCAGAGCGATTGATTGCTTTTGATGAAGCAAAACGAAGCGAGGCGGCAGCACGTCAAGCGTTAATGCAAAAGCAGTTATCGGTATTGCAAGAGGTGCTTAATACTAAGCGTTTAGAAGATTCCGAGCAAAAGGCAAAAGATGTTGCTAGTCAACGCATTGCAAGTAGTATTGAGAATTTCTTAATTACAGATGAGCTAGATCATAATAAAGAATTAAGCCAATTTTTGGTGCAACAAACTAAGAAATTAAACACGCTTTCGCACGACGATTTACGGATGCGAAATGTGTTGGAAAGCCTTACTCAAACGCAACGCAATATTGACGAGCAAATCAGTGCATTGCAGGGTACACTTGTGCTTTCAAAGGTGATTAATAAGCAGAAACAAACGCTGCCTACTGAAAAAATCAATAACGATTTAGCGAAATCGATTTCAAATGTGCGGGTTAATCTGTTTGAATATTCGCAACAACGCGATGAGCTTTATAATATTGATGATTATGTCCGCAATCTGACACATAACTTGGAAGAACCTTTAACGAATGAAGAGAATAGTGCATTAAATAATATTCTCAAAGAGCGTCAAAAATTGTTGGATGAGATTATTAAATCGTTAAACAGCCAGCTTAATCTTTCGATTACGATTGAAAATAACCAACGCCAAGCCTTGGCGATCGGCGATGCCTTGCAACGTAAACTCCAACAGCAAAGTTTCTGGGTAAACAGCAATAATCCGATTGATTTTGCGTGGCTTAAGGCTTTTCCTGCGTTAGCATTTGCAGAAATAGGTGTTTTGACCGATTATGTTGGGATTGAAAACGCACAGCCAAATTTATTATCTACGGTGTTGTTTACCTCTATTTTCTTGTTGATTGCATTACTCATCAATTGGAAAAAATCGGCAATAAAAGACCGCTTGGCAAGCCTTGCTTCACGAGTAAACACGCTGACTAACGATAGCCATTGGTTGACGCCAGAAGCGATGTTTTGGACAGTATTGTTGGCTTTACCAAGTACGCTGATGTTTTTCACCGCTTATAATGCGATAGGTTTTCTTTTCTTTAATGATCCGATTGCAATTGGGCGTTGGGGTGTGCGAGTAACGCTTTATTGGTGGTTCTTTGCGACGGTGCTTTCATTACTTCGCCCAAATGGTTTAGCATTCCGCCATTTTGGTATGCCGCAAGAGAGTAACCGTATTTTCCAACGTATTATCAAGCAATCAATTTGGATTGTTGGTTTATTATTGGTGTCGTCTATTCCATCGCAAATTGATGAGATTGGCTATCTCAACGATGCAATTGGGCAGGTAATGTCAATTATTGCGTTGGCACTTTGCCTTTTTGTGGTTCGCCCATTGCTTAACCGAGCGATTCGTGAATACCAAAAAGCTAAGAAAGAAGAAGGTGCAACGAACACAAGTATTAGCTTGTTCCGTCTATTACGACTGATTTTAGTAATTGTACCTATCTCATTGATTATTCTCATTATTTTAGGCTATTACTATACTGCGGTTTATCTCATTACCCACTTGCTCAATAGCTATTTTGTGATTTTGCTTTGGGTTTTTGGGCGCTATTTTGCATATCGTTTTGTGGCAATCTCTGCCCGTCGTTTGGCATATCGTCGTTTGCAAGATAAACGTCGTAAATTGCGTGAACAAGTGTTAGAAAACGGCACAAAAGAAGATGAAGCTATCAAGCTCTCGGTGGTAAACCAACAGATTTATCGTGTCACCGATTTGATTGGCTGGGTGGTACTGTTTGCATCGCTTTATGTAATTTGGTCGGATCTGATTAGTGTTGCCTACTACCTTGATGGTGTGATTTTATGGGAGAGCAACGAAGGTAATCAGGTTGAATCGGTTACGTTACTCAACTTAATGCGAGCCTCGCTTTATGTGGTAATAACCTATGTGTTGATTAAAAACATTGCAGGTATTTTGGAAGTGACTGTTTTCTCGAAAATGCCTCTCTCCAAAGGGACGCCACAGACGATTATTACTATGTTGACTTACATTATCGTGACGTTCGGCAGCGTATCTGCATTTTCAGCACTGGGGATTTCGTGGACAAAAATCCAATGGATCTTTACCGCCCTTTCAGTCGGTCTGGGTTTTGGAGTGCGAGAGATTTTTGGTAGCTTCGTATCAGGCTCTATCTTGCTGTTTGAACGTCCAATTCGAGTGGGTGATAAGGTGACAGTAGGGCAGTACACGGGGATTATCACAAAGATTCGTTTACGTTCTACTACTTTGCTAAATTCGGATCATATGGAAGTGGTATTACCAAACCAAGCCTTCGTAACGGATCGTTTTATCAACTGGACGTTGAACAATACAATCACTCGCTTACAAATTTTCTTTAAAGTGAGCTATGATACCGACCTTGATTTGATGCAGAGATTACTTCTACAGGCAGTTAACGAAGCACCAAAAGTGTTGAGTGAGCCAAAAGTGGAAATCAATATGCTTAATTTTGGCGACAATGCATTAGAACACGAGTTGGTCGTGTTTGTGGGAGAATTAGGTGATCGCATAGAGACAATGAACTTCTTGCAATATCGCATCAATCAGCTATTTAGAGAAAATGGCATCCGTTTTGCACTCAATCAGCTTGATGTTCACTTGCATTCTGAAGATAATCAGGCAGCACAAGCGGTTAAAATCGCATAGAATTTTGCAAATAACAATAGAAGGAAAGCAATATGGCAGGCAACAGCATTGGACAATTATTTAAGGTCACCACTTTTGGCGAATCTCACGGTATCGCATTGGGCTGTATCGTGGACGGTGTACCGCCGAATATGGAATTAAGTGAGGCAGATCTTCAACCTGATTTAGACCGCCGTAAACCTGGGACATCCCGTTATACCACCCCTCGTCGTGAAGATGATGAAGTGCAGATTTTATCGGGCGTATTTGAAGGGAAAACTACAGGCACGAGTATTGGGTTAATCATCAAAAATGGTGACCAACGCTCCAAAGATTACGGCGATATTATGGACAAATTCCGCCCAGGTCACGCTGATTATACTTACCAACAAAAATATGGCATTCGTGACTATCGCGGTGGTGGTCGTTCTTCTGCTCGTGAAACGGCAATGCGTGTTGCAGCAGGGGCGATTGCCAAAAAATATCTGCGTGAACAATTCGGCATTGAAGTACGAGGCTATTTATCGCAAATTGGTTCGGTGAAAATCAATCCTGAAACCGTAGTAGATGTACGCAAAATTGATTGGCAGCAAGTGGAAAGCAATCCATTTTTCTGCCCAGATCCTGTAGCGATAGAGCAGTTTGATGAGCTCATTCGTGAACTCAAAAAAGAGGGCGATTCCATTGGTGCAAAATTAACGGTAGTGGCAGAAAATGTCCCTGTTGGTTTGGGCGAGCCTGTTTTTGACCGCTTGGATGCGGACTTAGCTCACGCATTAATGTCAATCAACGCCGTGAAAGCGGTTGAGATTGGCGATGGTTTTGCAGTGGTAGAGCAAAAAGGTAGCCAGCACCGTGATGAAATGACTCCAGAAGGCTTTTTATCGAACCATTCAGGCGGTATTCTAGGCGGTATTAGTTCGGGGCAGCCGATTATTGCTAATATTGCGTTAAAACCAACTTCAAGCATTACTGTGCCAGGTCAAAGTGTAAATTTAAATAACGAACCTGTTGAAGTTGTGACCAAAGGCAGACACGATCCTTGTGTGGGTATCCGTGCCGTGCCTATTGCTGAAGCGATGATGGCAATTGTATTACTCGATCATTTGCTTCGTTTTAAAGCACAGTGTCGATAGCATAAAACAGATTTAGAAAATGATAGAAGAAGTCCAATACATAATTGGACTTTTCTTCTAATGTGTAATGAAAATTTGAAGCTTGGAAAAGTGTTCTAGAGATTCATATAATGGAAACAAACAAACAAACAAACAAACAAACAAACAAACAAACAAACAAACAAACAAACAAACAAACAAACAAACAGCTAACTTACCGTCCTGAAGTAGATGGCTTACGTGCATTAGCCGTACTTTCTGTCTTTATTTATCACCTGAATGAAAATTGGCTTACAGGCGGTTTTCTTGGCGTAGATATTTTCTTTGTTATTTCGGGATATTTAATCACTAGAATTATTACAACAGAAATGGCAAGCGGTCATTTTTCGTTTAAAACTTTCTATCAACGCCGTATCAAACGGATTTATCCTGTCTTTATTCTTACCATTGCATTAGCTTCTATTTTTTCTTCGCTCTTCTTTATTCGAGCGGAAGGTGAATTACTCCGCAAAACAATAGAACTGGCACCTATTTTTGCAACCAATTTCTATCTTGCATACCGTCAAGGATATTGGGATATGAGTGCGAATGAAAATCCTATTTTGCATTTATGGTCGCTTGCAGTGGAAGAACAATATTATTTATTCTTCCCGATTATTTTATTTTTCGCTTTTAAGCGTGCAAAACAGACCGCTATTTTTATGAAAGTGGTTTTGGCACTTTTGGTATTCTTTTTACTTACCAATTTTTTGCCGCAATCCGCTTATGAGAAGGTAGGGATTTATAATCTTTACTATACGTCTAATTTACGTTTCCCAGAATTATTAGTAGGGTCGTTTTTAGCGTTGCTTCCTACTTCTACTCATTCAGTAAGAAATCAAATTCTAAGTGTGTTAAGTATTATTGGGCTTGTTTTTTGCCTCTTTTTCTATCAGAAAAATACGCCTTACTTAGTTGGGATGACAATTTTGCTGCCTTGTGTGTTGGCGGCAATATTGATTTATTCCGCCACTTCAACCACATTAGTTGGACGATTTTTCTCATTAAAACCCGTCGTTTGGGTAGGTAAGCTTTCTTATTCTATCTATTTATTCCACTGGCTATTTATTGCATTAACGCATTATGTGACAGGCGCAAGAGAATTTTCAATGAATACTGTTGCGTTTATTATTTTCGCGACCTTTATCTGTGCGATTTTAAGTTATTATTTATTAGAACAACCTATTCGTAAATCAACACTAAGTTTTAAACAAGCGGTTATTTTTCTTTATTTAATTCCATCTGTTGCGGTTATTGGCTATAACTTAGCGATGAAGAAAGTGGTAGTGAAACGTACGCACGAATATGATGTGATTAGCCATGTTAATCTTGAGCCTGTCGAGTTTCACCAAAAGAAAATCGCTGTATTGGGAGATTCTCACGCAGGACATTTAACTCAATTCTTAAATTATGTGGGTAATAAAGAAGGCTGGAATGTTGAAGGCTGGGGCGATGTCTTGAAATGCTATGGCTTGAATGGTCAAGAACCGCTTGAAACATTAAATGAAGAACAAAAAGCCTATTGTGCGAAATACCAAGAGTTAGAAAATAATCCTGTGGTATTTATTTCTATGTTCTACAATTTGAAACGAGGCACTGATCCGTTACCAAGAATTACTGCGTGGGAATTTAAGGTAGACGATTTTGACCAAAGATTAAAAGCAATGATTGAGTATTTTGCGAAAACCAAAAAAGTTTATGTGTTTGCAGATGTTAAAGTGGCAGATCGTTCGCCATTACGCTCGGTTTATTTAGCCAAATATGGATTAGATAAATATTTAGCACCAATCGGGGAATTAGGCGATACTAAAACCACGAATGAGCATCTAAGAAAATTGGTGCAAGATATTCCAAATGTTACTTTTGTTGATCCGACTAAATATTTGCCAGAAGGATATTTTATGGAGGGTAAACCGCTTTATGTTGATCAAGATCATCTGAATAACTTAGGTTCATTACAAATGGGGAAAGGCTTTGCGGAAAAAGAAACCTTGATTTCTGAAGAAGTAAAAGAAAAATGGTTGAAATAAAGCCATAACCTTTTAAAATACTTGAACTATTTGATGCAACAGCCGTACTTTCACGGCTGTTTTATTTTAAAAGGAACTTCTATGCTTGCCATTATTTCTCCTGCGAAAACCCTTGATTTTGAAACAGCAGCCCCTCAATTTGCATTTTCTCAACCAAATTTAACCGCTTACAGCCAAGAGCTGATCGAAATTTGTCAGCAATTTACTCCTGCGGAATTAGGCTCATTGATGTCGATTAGCGATAAATTGGCGAGCTTAAATGTAGCACGTTTTGCCGAGTGGCAGCTTGAACATAACGAAACAAACGCTAAAGCGGCACTTTTTGCATTTAAGGGTGATGTTTACACAGGGCTTGAAGCGGAAACGTTGAGTCGTGAACAGGTAGAATATGCACAAAAACATTTGCGTATGCTTTCAGGATTATATGGCTTGCTAAAACCGCTTGATTTGATGCAGCCTTATCGCTTGGAAATGGGTACGAAATTGGCGAATCCGAAAGGTAAAGATCTTTATGCTTTTTGGGGTAATATTATTACTGAGCATTTGCAACAGGCACTTGATAAGCAAGGCGATAGCATGTTGGTTAATCTTGCATCAGATGAGTATTATAATGCGGTGAAGCCAAAAAATCTGAATGCAACTATTGTAAAACCAGTTTTCTTGGATGAGAAAAATGGCAAGTTCAAACAGATTTCATTCTATGCCAAAAAAGCTCGTGGAATGATGGTGCGTTTTATCTTGACTGAGCAACCAACTGAAATTGAACAACTTAAGACCTTTAACTATGGCGGTTATTGGTTTGATGAAGAGAGCTCAACGGCAACAGAGCTAGTTTTTAAACGTGAGGAGCACTAATGAATATTTTTCGTTGGGGTAGCTTTGCACTTTTTTCCTTATTTTTGACTGCTTGCCAGTTTAAAACGGACAGTTTTGATCTGCCTGATGCAGTAACTTTCCAGAAACAGCGTTTTGAGAAAGTCACTCAAAATCAAATCGATGAGATGCAACAACTGCTCTATTTGCCTGCGGAGGGTGCAAAAAATCCCGAGAATTGGCAGAAAGGTATTTTGATTTTTGTAGATAAAAACAGCAAAGGGATGAGTTTAGCTGATCGTGCATCGTTACGTCAAAATGCGTTTGCTCAGCAGGTAGATACACAAGCCAAAGTTGAAGTAGTGCAAAATGAGTTGCGTAGCGAAGTGCTTTATCCGCCAACGGAGCGTTTTAATGATGTGCAGTTAGAAGTTTCTCGTGGGCGAGATTTGCAATGTGGTTATGCACAGATGCAGTTTTCTGACAAGCGGTCTGCTTTTGCAAATAAATTGCAAAATTTAACCGCTTACCAACAGGCATTAAGTGAGCTTGCACTTGAGTTTAGTCGATTGGCTTGGCAGGTGAATTGTCAATAGCAAAATAAAGCATTTCCTTTGAAATAACTGGGAAATTCAAGTAGAATTGCACGGTTATTTTTCCCTAAATTTTTAAAAACAGGACATTTATTGCCCGATGAATATGAAGAACATTCGTAACTTTTCGATTATTGCCCACATTGACCACGGAAAATCCACGCTTTCTGATCGCTTGATTCAAACCTGTGGCGGTTTGTCTGATCGTGAGATGGAAGCACAGGTGCTAGACTCAATGGATCTTGAGCGTGAACGTGGGATTACTATTAAAGCACAAAGTGTAACCTTAAATTATAAAGCGAAAGACGGCGAAACCTATCAATTAAACTTTATCGATACACCAGGACACGTTGACTTTTCTTATGAAGTTTCACGCTCATTAGCCGCTTGTGAAGGAGCATTATTGGTAGTGGATGCGGGTCAGGGTGTGGAAGCACAAACGCTTGCAAACTGCTACACAGCGATTGAAATGGATTTGGAAGTTGTGCCAATTTTAAACAAAATTGACTTACCTGCGGCAGATCCTGAACGCGTGGCAGAAGAGATCGAAGACATCGTTGGGATTGATGCGATGGAAGCAGTGCGTTGTTCTGCGAAAACAGGTGTGGGTATTGAAGATGTGTTAGAAGAAATCGTGCATAAAATCCCAGCACCAGAGGGTGATCCTGAAGCACCTTTACAAGCTTTGATTATTGATTCTTGGTTTGATAACTACTTAGGCGTTGTATCGCTTGTGCGTGTAAAAAATGGTACGCTCAAAAAAGGCGATAAAATTAAAGTGATGAGCACGGGGCAGTCTTACAATGTGGATCGCCTTGGTATTTTCACGCCAAAACAAGTGGATACGACTGAACTTAATACGGGCGAAGTAGGTTGGGTAGTGTGTGCGATTAAAGACATTTTAGGTGCACCAGTGGGTGATACTTTAACCCACCACCATAATTCGGCAACCGAAGTGTTGCCTGGTTTTAAAAAGGTCAAACCGCAGGTTTACGCAGGATTGTTCCCTATTAGTTCAGACGATTACGAAGCCTTCCGTGATGCATTAGGTAAATTAAGCCTAAACGATGCATCGCTATTCTATGAGCCAGAAAACTCAACGGCTTT
The DNA here is from genome assembly GCF_018373095.1 of Haemophilus parahaemolyticus. Lineage (GTDB taxonomy): Bacteria > Pseudomonadota > Gammaproteobacteria > Enterobacterales > Pasteurellaceae > Haemophilus_A > Haemophilus_A parahaemolyticus_A. Next base: position 5 of record NZ_JAHAHT010000020.1, on the reverse strand, counting down.
AGGTT
>NZ_JAHAHT010000019.1 GCF_018373095.1 Haemophilus parahaemolyticus | reverse complement strand
TGCATCGTATATACAAATTGAGATGACATTAATAATTCCTCACAAAAAAATTCGCCCTATTCTACTGGAAAATAGGGCGAAAATATAGGAAACAAGTGGACAGATTTTGCAAAAGTTTGGCGGAATATGACCGCTTGTAATAAGCGGTCTAAACTTTAATTAGAAACGATAACCAAAATTCGCACTAAAATCATTACCTTTTAAACGTGTACCACCGCGTTTTAAGTTATTTCGAGTATATTCTGTACCCATTTCAATATTTGTTGAAATTGCATATTTAGCACCTACGCCATAACCGAAACCATGGAAAGTTGAATTTCCTACTTTGCTTAAGCTTGCTTCGACTTTTGCGTATGGAAGTAAATCAGAGCCTATGCGGTAGCCTTGTTGATAACCGATAGTGTATTTATTTTTTTGTTTTATATCACCAGTGACTTTAGTACTACCAAATTTTGTTTTCGCTTGAGCAACACCGATTAAGTTATTGCCCTGATCCATACCGTAATCTACTACAAGTACAGGACCTGTTGATTGTTTCCCTGTTACACCATTCACTTTATATTTTGCAGTTGTAAGATCAGCACTTACGCCCACACCAGTGAAAGTTTCGCCTACTGGTGCAGCAAAAGCAGATGCTGACATTGCACCAAGTGTTGCTAATACGAGAAGTTTTTTCATTTTTAATCCTTTGTTTGAGTGGAATTTTTTAAATTGCATTAACTCTCTCCCACAAGGGGAGAGCGTATTTTTTAGACTGAGCTTATTTATTCAAGTTCACCACAAAAACGATAACCTTCACCGTGGATTGTCACAATAATTTCAGGAGTGTTTGGATGATCTTCAAAATGTTTGCGAATGCGGCGAATCGTTACATCCACCGTTCTGTCGTGAGGTTTAAGTTTACGCCCAGTCATTTTGAGCAATAAATCTTCACGTGTTTGAATTTTACCTGGATTTTCACAGAAATGAAGCAACGCTCTAAATTCGCTACGTGGAAGTTTATTCTCTTCGCCCTCTGGAGTAATTAGGCTACGGCTGTTGATATCAAGTGTCCAGCCATTAAAGCGATATTGCTCAATATTTTGTGATGTTGAGATTGTCTCTTTCTCTTCCACCATCGTGCGGTTAAGTAAATTTCTTGCTCGGATAGTCAACTCTCGAGGGTTAAATGGTTTGGTAATGTAATCATCCGCCCCAATTTCCAAGCCCAAAATTTTATCAATTTCATTATCTCGCCCTGTTAAGAACATCAACGCGACTTCAGTGGTTTCACGCAATTCTCTGGCAAGCATTAACCCATTTTTACCAGGTAAATTGATGTCCATAATAACGAGGTTAATTGTTTGCTGTTCAAGCACTTCGTGCATTTGCGAGCCGTCCGTTGCTTCAAATACTTGATAGCCTTCTGCTTCGAAGATGTTTTTTAACATATTGCGGGTGACCGCTTCATCTTCAACAATTAAAATTTGTGGATTATTTTGATGCATACTAGGTTTTCCTAATTTTTAAAATTATGTAACCGCTTGTTTATAATTTGTTACGATTGTAACTGATCGCTTATTACCTCAAAAGGATTATTCTCACTTTCCTTATGCTGAATCAAATTTTTAGGTTTATTTTTTATCGCGATCATCAACGCCTTTTAACAAATAATTTCCCTCAATATCGGCAAGGCTTCGAAAGCCAATATTAAAAATATCACAATGTTTATTTCGATTGATTGGCGTATAATCAAAATTATCGTGGTGATGTCCGTGGAAAATTTTGCTTACGCCCATTTTTCTTGCTAATTGGTTAATCACGGCAAAGCCTTGCGGATGCGGGCGAGGTGCTTCGTGTGTGATTAAAATATCCGCTTTTTGGCTTTCCAATACTTCCACATCAGACGGAAAAATAGAAGTACGGTGTCTTAATGGTAATCCACCGCGCCAGATTTTCTCTTGAGGCGTATATTGGCAATAGTGAATTGGGTCAAAAAACATCGGACGATTAGGCGGCATCCAAATATGTCCACGGAACACGCCACCTAAGCCCGCAATTCTTACCCCTTGAATATCCACCACTTTGCCGTGGATATTACGTTCTTTCCACTCACTGCCCCAAATTGCATCAAAGGCAGCTACCGTTTTGCTATCATGGTTGCCATGAATAAACCAGATATCACAATATTCAGAGAGCTTATCCAACTCGTGTGGGCTAGTCAGTTGCAAATCACCTAAAATCACCAAAGCCACATTTTTCTGTTCTTTCACAAAAGGGTAAAGGTGTTCATAATGCCCATGTGGATCGCCTGCAAAAAGAATCATACCTCGCCTTCCGTTTCGTGATCGACGTTGTATTGCTTAAATTGAAGCGGAATTGGCTCATCATTTAAAATTGCTTCAACGACTTCTTTCGTTTGATTATAGCGATCTAAATAACTTGGTGATTCAATCTCAATGTACGGAATATGGTGTTTTTCAAGCAATTTCTTGAGTAGTGCTTGGAAACGCTGGCGTTGTTTGAGCGACCCTAAACTACGCAGACCATCATCAACCCATTTTGTATTATTATTGAGCAAAATCGTCACATCAAATGGATACTCTTTAATCATTGAATCCAAGAACGGATGAGCTCTACCTTCATACTGAATACAAAAGGCTTGCGTGGTAATGTAATCGGTGTCGATAAATGCCACTTTGTGAGCGTGTTTCATCGCATAATCAACGTAGCGTTTATGCCCCAACGCCATTTGCGGATAGTCAGAATATTGCATCGCTTGCTCATCGCCACCAAGCTGTTCAAACACAAATTCACGCCCATATTCCCAGGCAGAAGTGGTATTAAATACATTTGCCAATTTGCTCACAAGCACTGATTTACCACTACTTTCTCCACCTAAAACCGCAATTGTTTTTACGAAAAATGGACGTACTTCTTTTGGAATAAAACGCCAATATTGGAATGGATTGTTACGGATTTTGGTTGCTGAAACATTAAAACGCTCACGCTCTGGATCGACTAAGCTGACTTCTAAATTCAAGTATTTTTCGTATGGTGCTTTGTCCTGAATTTCGCTGCTGAATACAATGCTTGGATAAATATTTTTTTCCGCAAAAAGTTCTTTTACACGCTCAGCCCAGCTTTCCCAACCATTTGGATAACTTGGAATACCATCTTCATTTAAATGGTGAATAAAAATCTGTTTTTGTTGGTATTTGAAGATCTGTTGTACCCAACGCAAACGATCTTCATTAGTTGGCATCTGCTTCATTTTACTCTCTTTAAAGAGTTGCAAATCACGCTCGGTATCGGTGCAGACAATCACGTGCAACACATCAACCTTACTAAAAGCCTCATATACCATATTGATGTGCCCTGTGTGAATCGGGTAGAACTTGCCAAAAATTACGCCCACACGCTGATCTTGGGTCTCCACAATATTCAATACTTTATGCAATGCCTTCAGCTTAGCTGCACTTGGATTTTTAATTTTACCGCTGACTAACTGGTTAAAATAAGCACGAGTAACATTCGCTTGCGTACAAACATCATTCACTTTAAGTTTAAGCTGTCTGCGTTTTGATTGAAGATAACTAAAATCCGTCATTGTTGGAAATTGAATGAGAAATCATTGCTGCTATGATAAATCAAAATGTAGCATTTGAATAATATTTCTTTAGAAAAATTTAATCGGATGCACTATTTACTAGGCAAAAATACTAAATTTTATCCGTTTAATTTTTTCGATGTAAAAAATTTGGATAATCTGACCGCTTTTATTTCTTCTTTGCCCAGAAAAGGCTATAATCACAGCAATTTTCTATTTTAAATTTAGTGAAAAGTCCAAAAATAATGCAATTAATTCGAGGTTTCTACAATTTACCCAATCATTCTGTTTTAACGAACGGTTGTGTTCTTTCCATCGGCAATTTCGATGGCGTACATTTAGGACATCAACAAATTCTCACTCGCTTGATTAACAAATCAATTGAATTGGGTTTACCTTCGGTCGTTATGCTGTTTGAACCGCAACCTCGTGAATTTTTTGCAAAAAAAGTGGATGATTTAACCGCTTGCAACGTGCCTGCTCGCTTAATGCGATTGCGTGATAAACTCAAATATTTAGAAAAATCAGGTATAGATTTCGTACTTTGTGTCCGTTTTTCTGAAAGGTTTGCCAAACTTACCGCAGAAGAATTTATCCAAGATTTATTGGTAAAACAGCTTAAGGTTCGCTATTTAAGCGTGGGAGATGATTTCCGTTTCGGTGCAAAACGCACGGGCGATTATCACACGTTACAAGCGGCTGGAAAAACTTATCATTTTACCGTTGAAGAGAGCCACACGCACAGCTTCGAGCAAGATCGCATTAGCAGCTCTCTCATTCGTGAATTACTGCAAAAAGATAAATTAGCACTAGTGGAAAAATTACTCGGAAAACCTTATTCAATTGCAGGTCGCGTTGCCCACGGCAATAAGCTGGGCAGAACAATAGGCTTTCCCACGGCAAACATTATGCTGAACCGCCTGGTTGTGCCAATTCACGGTGTATATGCAGTGCAAGTAGAAACCAAAACTGGAGTATTTCAAGGCATCGCCAACGTCGGCAACCGCCCAACTATCAACGGAACAAAACCACTACTAGAAGTGCATATTTTCGATTTTAACCGTTCAATCTACGGCGAAGCCATTGAAGTCAGATTTATTAAAAAGCTCAGAAATGAAGTGAAATTCTCCAATTTTGAAGCCTTAAAGCAACAAATTGAAAAAGATAAACAACAAGCGGTTGAATTTTTTGAGGGATTTGCCGATGCCTAGGGCTTCACCCTAGGTTACGCATAATTCAGCCCCGTTGGAGCTGGAAGTTAGAAAACCAAATTCAAAAACAATTTTATTAACTGGAAACAAAAAAATGACTGATTACAAAAACACCTTAAATCTGCCTGAAACAGGCTTTCCGATGCGTGGGGACTTAGCAAAACGTGAACCTGCGATGTTAGAAAACTGGTATAGCAAAAACTTATACCAAAAAGTGCGTGAAGCTTCTAAAGGAAAAAAATCTTTTATTTTGCACGATGGTCCTCCTTATGCGAACGGTAATATTCACTTAGGTCATGCGGTTAATAAAATTTTAAAAGATATTATTATGAAATCGAAAACCGCATTAGGTTTCGATACGCCTTATGTACCAGGTTGGGATTGCCACGGTTTGCCGATAGAGCTAAAAGTAGAGGGTTTAGTCGGTAAACCAAACGAGAAAATCTCAGCGGCTGAATTCCGTCAAGCATGCCGCGAATATGCAAAAGAACAAGTAGAAGGGCAAAAAGCAGACTTTATTCGTATGGGAATTCTAGGTGACTGGGATAATCCATACTTAACCATGAACTTTGAAACTGAAGCCAATATTATCCGCACGTTGGGTAAAGTTATTGCTAATGGTCACTTATACAAAGGTTCAAAACCTGTTCATTGGTGTTTGGATTGCGGTTCTTCTTTGGCAGAAGCGGAAGTAGAATATGAAGATAAAGTTTCCCCTTCTATCTATGTACGTTTCCCAACGGTCAACGCACAAGAAATTGAGCAAAAATTCGGTGCGGAAGGCAAAGGAAGCGGTCAAATTTCTGCGTTAATTTGGACAACCACACCTTGGACATTACCATCTAACCGTGCGATTTCATTAAACGAAAATTTTGATTATCAATTAGTTCAAATGGGCGAAGAACGCTTAATTTTAGCGAAAGAGTTAGTGGAAGCCGTAGCAAAAGCTGGCGAGATTGAACAGATTGAAGTATTAGGCGAAATCAAAGGTAGCGAGTTAAATTTACTTCGCTTCCAACACCCATTCTATGATTTCAGTGTACCATTTATTTTAGGCGACCACGTTACCACTGACGGCGGTACAGGTTTAGTTCACACCGCACCAGACCACGGTCAAGACGACTATATCGTTTCACGCAAAAACGGCATCGAAATGGCAGGCTTAGTTGGCAACGACGGCAAATTCAAATCTGATGTGCCATTCTTTGCGGGCAAAGGCGTGTTTGAATCGAATGAATTAGTGTTAGACAAACTCAAAGAAGTAGGCGCATTGTTCAAATTAGAACGCATTAAACACAGCTACCCACACTGTTGGCGTCACAAAACCCCGATTATTTTCCGTGCGACACCACAATGGTTTATCGGGATGGAAACACAAGGTTTACGTCGTCAGGCGTTAGGCGAAATTAAATCTGTTCGTTGGATTCCAAGTTGGGGTGAAGCACGTATTGAAAACATGGTAGCAAACCGCCCAGACTGGTGTATCTCACGCCAACGTACTTGGGGTGTGCCGATGACAATGTTCGTACATAACGAAACCGAAGAGCTACACCCTCGCACACTTGAGATTTTAGAAGAAGTAGCAAAACGTGTAGAAGCGAAAGGTATTCAAGCGTGGTGGGATTTAGACCCTGTTGAAGTGTTAGGCGAAGCTGATGCGAAAATCTACCGCAAAGTGCCAGATACTTTAGATGTATGGTTTGATTCAGGATCAACTTACGCCTCAGTGGTAGAAGCTCGTCCAGAGTTCAACGGCAACAGCGCCGATATGTACCTCGAAGGGTCAGATCAACACCGCGGTTGGTTTATGTCTTCATTGATGCTTTCTACTGCAACCAACGGCAAAGCACCTTACAAACAAGTCTTAACGCACGGCTTTACCGTTGATGAAAAAGGCAGAAAAATGTCTAAATCATTAGGTAATGTGATTGTGCCAAGCGAAGTTTGGAATAAAAACGGTGCAGATATTTTACGTTTATGGGTCGCTTCAACCGACTACACAGGCGAAATTACCGTTTCACACAACATTTTAAACAGTGCGGGTGAATCTTACCGCCGTATTCGTAACACGGCTCGTTTCTTATTAGCAAACTTAAACGGCTTTGATCCTAAACGCGACTTAGTAAAACCAGAAGAAATGGTAGCGCTTGATCGCTGGGCAGTAAGCTGTGCATTAGAAGCTCAAAATGATATCAAAGAAGCCTACGATAACTATCAATTCCATACCGTAGTACAACGTTTAATGCGTTTCTGCTCAATTGAAATGGGATCGTTCTACTTAGATATTATTAAAGACCGCCAATATACCACTAAAGCGGATAGCCTTGCTCGCCGTAGCTGCCAAACTGCATTGTGGCATATTGCTGAAGCACTTGTGCGTTGGATTGCTCCAATTCTTTCATTCACCGCAGATGAGATTTGGGGTTACTTACCGCAAGTAGAAGGTCGGGCAGAGTTTGTCTTCACTGAAGAATTCTATGAAGGTTTATTCTCACTTGGTGAAAATGAAAAATTAGACGATAGCTACTGGCAAACACTCATTGCTGTCCGTGCAGAAGTTAACCGTGTATTAGAGCAAGCACGTAAAGACAAAGTCATTGGTTCAGGCTTAGAAGCAAAAGTGACGGTATATGCGAACGACGAAATTCGTCCATTGTTAGAACAACTTGGCAACGAATTACGCTTCGTTCTCATCACTTCACAAGCGGTCATTAAACCACTTAGCGAAGCAGATGTTGCAGAAGGCGAACTTGCAGGCTTAGCCGTGAAAGTTGAACGTGCTGAAGGTGAAAAATGCCCACGTTGCTGGCACTATGCAACCGATATCGGTGCAAATGCAGAACACCCTTCAGTGTGTGGACGCTGCGTTGAAAACGTAGCTGGCAATGGCGAAGTTCGTCATTTTGCGTAAAACAAATAAAATATGGGAATGTATTTCCCATATTTTATTAGACTAATTTCTCCGTTTTTTCTTCTGCTAAATCTCCCCTACCCCTCTTTGCTAAAGAGGGGGGTTAATGAAGAATAAAGAACCCCATTTTGTAAAAGTAAATTCCTCTTTAGCAAAGAAAAAGAGGGAAAATGGAGTACTATTGATTAACAAAGAAAATAGCTATCTTTCCAATATTTTCTCTCAGGAGGACATATGAAATTCCGATGGTTAAAACATGGTTTTATTTTTCTAATAAGCATTTTGTTGTCAGCTTGCTTAACAACACATTTATGGAAAGAAGATAAAACAGAAATAGTATATTCTCCAATTGATACAGATAACCTCATTGCATTAGGAGAAAATTCAAAAACAGGACAATTAGTCATTATAGGAGAAAAGTATTGGTTTGTATTAACACAAAAAAGCAGTGAAAAAATCAGACCAATTATTTCAGCGAAACTTTCCGCACCAGTAAAAACTAATGAAACTATAAAAATAACATTATCAAATTACAAGAAGAATGAATTTGATGCTTTCGTTACCTTATATTATTCACCGGTCAATGAAGCTGAAAAAGAAAAGGTAAAAAATATTGGTTTTCAATGTTTACCAAATTATTGCCAAAAAATATTTGGAAGCATTTATGGTGAAATCTATAAAAATAATGAAGTTAAATTAACTCCAAAAGATCAATTAAAACAAAAATTACCAATAGAAATAAAAGCTGAAAGTAAAACTAGAACTTCTGTAGTGAAAGGAGCTAATGTTATCAGAAAAATATTGCAAACCCCTGCAACTTTAATCGGAGATGTTCTGCTTTTGCCATTCCAGCTTTTATATGTTGCAGAAATATCATCAGATAAATAAATCTTAAATATATAAGCGATTAAATTTGCAAAACGATCACTTATTTTCTGATAAACTAAATGCCCTTTAAATTCATCACTATCCTCATTTATAGGATTCGTAAAATGCTAATTTTAAATAAACCTAATCACGCCAGAAAACAACTTGAAAAACTAACTTTTATTCCGCAAACGGCAGAAAAAGTAGAATTTCTTGCGGATAGCCGTGCGTTCAAAACTTGCATTTTACAGCTGATCCAATCTGCAAAATCTCGCATTTATTTGACCGCTTTATATTTTGAAAAAGATGAAGCTGGGCAAGAAATCTTAGCAGCCCTCTATCAAGCTAAACAAGCTAACCCCTCTCTTGAAATTAAAATTCTAGTCGATTGGCACCGAGCCCAACGCGGACGAATTGGTGAAGGGGCAGTAAGTTCTAATGCGGATTGGTATGCAGAACAAAAAGCACAATATCACCTTGAACAAGCAATTGAGTTTTGGGGCGTGCCAATTAACAAACGTGAAGTTTTCGGCGTATTACATCTCAAAGGTTTTATCTTTGACAACACCCTAGTTTATAGCGGCGCTAGTATCAATAACGTCTATTTACAACAGTTTGAGCGTTATCGCTACGATCGTTACCATGTGATTGAAAATGCCACATTAACCGACAGCATGGTTGAATTGCTAGAAAAACATATTATTAGCCAACCTGCAGTTTGCCGCTTGGATGATGTCAATCGCCCGAAAACCTTTGAACTTCGCCCGCAAATTAAAGCGTTTCGCAAATATTTAAGCCAACAGCAATATCAGTTTGTCGGCAAAGCACAAGATGAAAACTTAAGCCTTTCACCAATTATCGGTTTACGGAAACATAATCAACTGAACAAAGTGATTGAGGCTCTCTTTTACCAGGTGCAAGAAAAACTCACAATTTGCACACCTTATTTTAACTTCCCACACTCGCTCCAACAGCGTATTAAATGGTTGTTAGAAGGCGGTAAATCGGTAGAAATTATTGTAGGCGACAAAACTGCAAACGACTTCTACACTAAACCAGAAGAAAAATTCACGATGGCATCGGCACTGCCTTACCTCTATGAGAAAAATTTACGTGCGTTTGCTAGACGTTTTGACCATTTTATTCAAAATAAACAGCTGACGATTCGCCTTTGGAAAGATAACGAAAACAGCTACCATCTAAAAGGCGTTTGGATCGATAACTGCTATATCTTACTCACTGGTAACAATCTCAACCCACGAGCCTGGGCGTTAGATGCAGAAAATGCGGTATTGATTCATGATCCTAAAGCGGAATTAAGTGAAAAAGCACAAAGTGAACTAACCCATATTCGTCAACATACTAAAGTGTTAACCCACTATAGCGACTTAGAACAGCTCAAAGACTACCCAGAAGCGGTGCGCAAATTACTGAAAAAATTTGGTCGCGTGAAGCTTGATAAAGTCGTGAAAATGTTGTTGTAAGAACAAATAAACATACTAGAAAGCAGGGCGTGTATAACACGCCCTACGCCTTCTTAACATACCTGAAATCCATATCAAGGAATCACTATGAGTGAACAAATCTACGGCATTCACGCTGTAAAAGCTTTTTTAGATAATGCACCAGAACGCTTAATTGAAGTATTGGTACTAAAAGGGCGTGAAGACAAACGCCTTAATCCATTATTAGGCGAATTAAAACGCTTAGGCGTGACAGTTCAACAAGTCAACCGTCAAACTTTAGATAACAAAGCACAAGGGGAAGTGCATCAAGGCATTATTGCACGTGTGGTGCCACAAAAAGAGCTCAATGAACATGATTTAGATGCGATTTTAGCCAACAAATCTGCACCATTTTTACTCATTTTAGATGGTGTGACCGACCCGCATAACCTTGGAGCTTGTTTACGAACGGCAGATGCGGCAGGCGTTGATGCCGTAATTGTGCCAAAAGACAAATCAGCACAACTGACCTCAACAGCCAGAAAAGTGGCTTGTGGTGCTGCCGAAACTGTGCCGCTCATTCGCGTAACGAACCTTGCTCGCACTATGCGTGAACTGCAAGAAAACCACAACATCTGGATTGTCGGCACCGCAGGCGAAGCTGATGCTGGCATTTATGAAGCTAAATTAACGGGAGCAATTGCATTAGTGATGGGCGCAGAAGGCGATGGAATGCGTCGCTTAACGCGTGAACATTGCGATCAACTGATTAGCATTCCAATGGCAGGATCAGTGTCCTCCCTCAACGTTTCCGTGGCAACAGGCGTGTGTTTATTTGAAATTGTACGTCAGAAATTAGAGGAAAATAGCTAATTAAACACTATTATTTTAAAATAATATTATAAATAAGCTAGGCTTGTATATTAGGTAACATTTTGAGGTAGTTTTGAAGAGTACTTTTATATTAGGCGACTGTCTAGAAGAATTAAAGAAAATAGAAGACAATTATTTTGATTTAGCAATAGCAGATCCTCCTTATTGGAAGGTTGTAAATGAAAAATGGGATTATCAATGGAGAACTGAAGAGGATTATATTAATTGGTGTAATGACTGGTTTATAGAAACATATAGAACTTTAAGATTTGGTGGTACATTTTATTTGTTTGGATATTTTAGAATGTTGTCTCTACTTTTACCCTATTTATTAAAAATAGGATTCTCATTAAGACAACAAATAATTATAAATAAGGGAATCAAATCGGTAGCAGGACGAGCAACCAAAAATTACAGACTATTTCCTAACGTAACAGAAAGTATTATTTTTTTGACTAAAAATAACATTCCATTTTCTCGAGGCTTATTAAAAGCTCGTCAGAATAGTTTAAATTTAACATCAAAAAAAATAAATGAAATGTTAGGAGTGAAATCTAATGGTGGTGGAATGTGGAGTATATATACTGGTAAAAATATCTGTGAGCAGTTTCCAACAAAAGAAATATGGACAAAGTTAGAGGATATATTAGAATTTAAATATCCTTATGAGAAAATAGCTCAAACCTATAATCCTGAGCTAGGGTTAACTGATGTATGGGATGATATAGATTTTTATATAGAGAAACGTATACATCCAACACAAAAACCCTTAAAATTAATAGAACGATTAATTAAAGTTAGTTCTAATCCTGGAGATAAAATATTGGATCCATTTTCTGGTAGCGGAAGTACATTTTTAGCTGCTGAGAATTTAAATAGAATAGCAACAGCTATAGAAATAGATCCAGTATATATTAATAAATCTATAGAAAGAATAAATAATTATAATTTTAGCCTTTTATAGATTTATGTTTTTTATTTCCTATAATTTTTATTTCTTTGTCTGTATCTCTTAATTTAAGATGGCTTCTCATTTCTTCAGTTATATATTTTAGCTCTTTAATGTTGAAGCCTCTTTCTTTTAATATGCTCTTTTCCTGTCTATTCAATAGCTCTGATGGCATTTCTTCAGATTTAATAATGCTTCTATCTTTATCTGGTTTTATATAATGTCCTATATCTATGTTGTAATTATCAGATAGACTATCTTTTATATTGCATTCGAAAATTTTTATAGGATTACACATATAAAATGGATAATTATCAGGGAATAGATTTTTAGGGGCTGGTGTTTTATTAGGATTGTTTTTTATATGCTCCAGATATATATAGGAATAATAATTTTCTAATAGCTCACGAAAATTTTTAGCTCTTATAGAAGAAGGCCATATTTCGAAGCATCTAATTCGGAGATCTTTATAGTTTTTTTCCTTAAATAAAGGATAATCAGTAACAATAAAGACAAATCTTGGAGTTTCATCTAATGCCATTCTGAGTTCATCTTGATTTCTTATTCCGATAAGCCATTTAGAATCATTATTTCTTTTAATATTATCGGATTGACAATTAGGGCATCTTTCTTGAGTTCTTAAGACATTCTCATTACATTCTTTACATTTATCAACTTGATCCACCTTACTACAAGATTTAACTTCTGAACCATCAATAATGTCTTCTCCTCTTGCAGCACTTCCTTGTCCTTTCATCCCTAATATTAATGAAGCAAGGTGTTGTGCAGGATAACCAATTTTTAAATTAGGTGTCTGATTGGTTTCTTTAGACCATTTATGGGCTTTTATTCTAGGAATAACAATCATCTCTTTAATAAATTTCTTTATTAGATTCTCATTATTTTTAATGGTAATTAGTTTATTATTTGGTTTCATTATCATTCCTCTGTTCAAAATATATACTATCAAAAAACTCACTAGGCAAAAGTCCAAAGAATCTCCATATTTTTTCTAAATTAACGATAGAAATATTACGCTTTCCACTTTCTACACTAGCAATATAGGTTCTATCTAAAGAGACTTCTAAAGCAAACTTCTCTTGGCTAAGCCCATAGAGTTTTCTTAATTCTTTTATTCGCAATCCAACCTGTTTTCGTATCACGTTTAACTCCACTCCTTCTAGACTTATTTTTAAACAATAGTTTTTAGATGGAAATAAGACAACGGCTTATAAGTAACAATTAAGACGATAGAGGCTATTTTTACGATCTCGCTCGAAAATTTGGCCGCTTGTGCTTTTCAAATTTTGCAAAAATCGCTAGCCTTACGGGGGAGAGATCAGTAAAATTCGCTTCTTTATTTAATCCTGCAAAACTAATCCTTTTGCCATAATGGTTCTCCTCTCATAAAAGAACGGGAACACGTGTAATAACGAGGCTTTTTAATGTCAGATCAAATTCAAGCAACTAACATTGCAGTTGCTCATCCTAAATCCGAAAAAGTAAATTTAATGAATATGACGCGTCCGCAGATGCGTGAATTTTTAGCGAGTCTTGGCGAAAAGCCATTTCGTGCTGATCAACTCATGAAATGGATTTACCACTTCGGTGAAGATAATTTCGACAATATGAGCAATATCAACAAGGTATTGCGTGAAAAATTAAAACAAGTTGCAGAAATCAAAGCTCCTGAAGTGGCAGTGGAACAACGCTCAGCAGACGGCACAATCAAATGGGCGATGCAAGTGGGTGAGCAACAAATTGAAACCGTATATATTCCAGAACCAGACCGTGCGACCCTTTGCGTATCTTCACAAGTAGGCTGTGCTTTAGCATGTACGTTTTGTTCAACAGCTCAACAAGGTTTTAACCGTAACTTAAACGTAGCAGAAATTATCGGGCAAGTATGGCGTGCTTCAAAAATCATTGGTAACTTTGGTGTAACGGGCGTGCGTCCGATTACCAACGTAGTAATGATGGGAATGGGCGAACCATTATTGAACGTGAATAACGTTGTGCCTGCAATGGAAATTATGCTAGATGATTTTGCGTACGGCTTATCAAAACGTCGTGTGACGCTTTCAACTTCAGGTGTGGTGCCTGCACTGGATAGCTTACGGGATAAAATCGATGTGGCATTGGCAATTTCTCTGCACGCACCGAATGATGAAATTCGTGATGAAATCGTACCGATCAATAAAAAATATAATATGGAAATGTTGATCGATTCGGTCAACCGTTATCTTGAAGTGTCAAATGCTAACCACGGCAAAGTCACGATTGAGTATGTGATGTTGGATCACGTGAATGATGAGGTAGATCACGCTCATCAATTAGCGAAAGTGTTGAAAAATACGCCGTGTAAAATTAACTTAATTCCGTGGAATCCATTCCCAGAAGCCCCTTATGCTAAAAGCTCTAATTCTCGTGTAGATCGCTTCCAAAAAGCATTGATGGAATATGGCTTTACAGTTACCATCCGTAAAACGCGTGGTGATGATATTGATGCCGCGTGCGGTCAGTTGGCGGGCGATGTCATCGACCGTACCAAGCGAACGTTAGAAAAACGCCGATTTGGTGAAGGGATTGCGGTGAAAGCACAATAGGAAAATAACTCTCTCCTACAACAGGAGAGAGTGAATATTTAAAAAGGAGCATTTATGAAATTCGCAATCTTTTCAAAAATTTTAACCGCTTGTGCTGTGCTATTTCTAGCAGGTTGCGTTTCCTCCCAAATTGATCCTGAATTTAACCGCTCGGAAGCCTTAAAAGCTCGAATCAATCTTGCCCTTGCCTATTTAGAACAACAGGATTATCCAAAAGCCAAGGAAAATATCGATAAAGCGATTGCTCACGATAGAAACGATTACCTGCCTTATTCAGTACTGGCGTATTATTATCAACAAACGGGCGATGTAGCCAACAGTCAGAAAGCCTATCAAAAAGCATTGAAACTCAGCCAAAATCGCCCAGATGTGCTCAATAATTACGGCACTTTTTTGTGTAAACAAGGTCAATTCCAACAAGCTTATTCACAGTTTGAACAATCCCTTCAAAGCAAACACGCTTACTATCATCAAGCCGATACGCTTGAAAATATCATTCTCTGTGCAAAATCAGAGCCCAATTCGCAAAAAACCAACGAAGCTCTCACTGCACTCTCAAAATTAGATAAAATAAGAGCAGATAAGTTACGTTAATTCATCAGGAAAGATTATGTCAGATTTAAACCAGACCATTAGCCAAGTGATTGCTGGCGAGTTAAATGTGAAACCACAACAAATTTTGGCGGCAATGAATTTATTAGATGAGGGAAACACAATCCCGTTTATTGCACGTTATCGCAAAGAGGTCACGGGCGGATTGGATGACA
Organism: Haemophilus parahaemolyticus; assembly: GCF_018373095.1. GTDB lineage: Bacteria > Pseudomonadota > Gammaproteobacteria > Enterobacterales > Pasteurellaceae > Haemophilus_A > Haemophilus_A parahaemolyticus_A. Next base: position 8,813 of record NZ_JAHAHT010000019.1, on the reverse strand, counting down.
CCCAACTCCGTCACTTTGAAACGCGTTTGATCTACCTACGTGAGTTGGATGATCGTCGTCAAACCATTTTAAAATCGATTGATGAGCAAGGCAAATTAAGCGATGAGTTGCGTGAGAAAATCTTTGCTACGGAAAGCAAAACTGAGCTTGAAGATCTCTATTTGCCGTATAAACCCAAACGCAGAACGCGTGGGCAAATTGCGATTGAAGCAAGGCTTGAGCCATTAGCAGAACAACTTTGGCAAGATCCAAGACTCACACCTGAATCGGTGGCTGAGCAATTTATTTCTGCTGATAAAGGCGTAACAGATAGCAAAGCCGCTCTTGATGGGGCACGTTATATTTTAATGGAACGCTTTGCCGAAGATGCGGAATTACTTGCAAAACTTCGCCAATATTTGACCGCTAATGCGACCATTGAGTCGAAAGTAATTGAAGGTAAAGAGCAAGAGGGCGAGAAATTCCGCGATTATTTTACTCATAGCGAGCCACTCAAAAATGTGCCTTCGCACCGAGCATTGGCGATGTTCCGAGGTAGAAATGAGGGAATTCTATCACTTTCCATCAATGCTGATCCACTTGCAGAAGACGGGGCAAAATCCAGCCAATGTGAAGAGATTATCCGCGAACATTTGGGTGTGATTTTCAACAATCAGCCAGCCGATAAATGGCGTGAGCAAGTGATAGCGTGGACTTGGAAAGTCAAAGCATTACTGCATCTTGAAACTGAATTGATGGCAAACTTACGTGAAAAAGCGGAAGAAGAAGCGATTGATGTGTTCGCTCGCAATTTGTCTGCTCTCTTAATGGCAGCCCCAGCAGGTGCTCGCAACACTATGGGCTTAGACCCTGGTTTGCGTACGGGCGTGAAAGTTGCTGTAGTAGATAATACAGGGAAATTGCTTGCAGTGGATACCATTTACCCACACACCTCAGGCAAAGCGGCAGCGGAAGTTTCGCTGTATAAATTGATTAAACAACACAATGTTGAGCTTATTGCGATTGGTAATGGCACGGCTTCGCGTGAAACTGAACGTTTTGCCAAAGATGTTTTAAAACAAATTAAAAGTAGCAAACCTGATATGCAGATTCCACAAACCGTGGTAGTGAGTGAAGCAGGTGCTTCGGTTTATTCAGCTTCTGAATTGGCAGCAAACGAATTCCCTGATTTGGATGTTTCATTGCGTGGTGCAGTGTCGATTGCACGCCGTTTGCAAGATCCGCTGGCAGAGCTAGTAAAAATTGAGCCAAAAGCGATTGGTGTAGGACAGTATCAGCACGATGTAAACCAAACGCAACTTGCCCGTAAACTTGATGCGGTGGTGGAAGATTGTGTAAATGCGGTTGGTGTGGATTTAAACACAGCTTCAGCACCATTACTGGCACGAGTGGCAGGAATGACTAAAACCCTTGCCCAAAATATTGTGGCATATCGTGATGAGAACGGGCGTTTTAATAGCCGTTCAGACTTGAAAAAAGTGTCTCGTTTAGGGCCTAAAGCCTTTGAGCAATGTGCGGGCTTTATGCGTATTTTAAACGGCAAAAATCCGCTTGATGCCTCAAGTGTTCACCCAGAAGCTTACCCTGTTGTGGAAAAAATCTTGCAAGCCACTCAAGCAACGCTTGCAGAATTGATGGGTAATGAGAGCAAAATTCATCAGCTCAACGCAAAAGATTTTGTCGATGAACAATTTGGCTTGCCAACGGTAAACGATATTCTCAAAGAACTTGAAAAACCAGGACGCGACCCACGTGGTGAATTCAAAACGGCAACTTTCGTGGATGGCGTGGAAGAAATTAAAGATCTACAAGTGGGCATGATTTTAGAAGGCACCGTCACGAATGTGGCAAACTTCGGGGCATTTGTTGATATTGGCGTGCATCAAGATGGTTTAGTGCATATTTCAATGCTTTCAAACAGCTTTGTGGACGATCCGCATAAAGTGGTGAAAGTAGGTAATGTAGTCAAAGTGAAAGTGCTTGAAGTGGATGTGGCACGGAAACGTATTGCATTAAGTATGCGTTTAGATGAAAAACTGACCGAGCGTTCAGAAGAAAAATCGCCTGTTCGAAAAAATTCGGAAAAATCTGACCGCTTACAAAGAAATAGTGGACGTAATCAGTTCACAAATAACGCCTTTGCAGATGCATTAAAAGGTTGGAAAAAGTAGTATAAATCGCCATTTTGATTATTTTAAAGTCAAATGACATTTTACACTTAAAAAAGATTTGCCGATAAGATAAGAAATGGGTATTATACAAAAACCAAATGCGGAGTGGTAGTTCAGCTGGTTAGAATACCTGCCTGTCACGCAGGGGGTCGCGGGTTCGAGTCCCGTCCATTCCGCCAATTTATTCCCATTATGAATTTAGCTTAAATCTAAATTTATAATTTTGCGGAGCGGTAGTTCAGCTGGTTAGAATACCTGCCTGTCACGCAGGGGGTCGCGGGTTCGAGTCCCGTCCGTTCCGCCACTTATTTTAAAACGTTATAATATACATCCTATGCGTTAATGGAAAAAAACCTCTGAGCAATCGGAGGTTTTTTTCTATCTATTTTTTGGCGTTGTAGAACAAAAAATAAAAATGGAAGTTCATCACTTCTATTTTTTCTTTATGTTGAACTTGTGATGTAATTGAATCGCCCAACCATAATGGCGATCACAATCTTCGTGCCCATTATGGAATGTTACAGCTTTACGCATGCTCATCTGTTTGTATTCATCAAACTCAATTTCAGCAATTGCACAGAAAGAGCGAGAATCGATTTGTCTGCCCATTTCGACTACAATTTCAGGTTGATTTGGCACTTTAACCGTAACGACTACATCAGATTCTCTTCAACTAGCAATCCCATCATAGATAAAACAATAAATCGTCATTCGTTTGATGTCAGAAATTCCATGATTGAATGCCTATTTTGATCCCGATAAAGAAGAGTAGGGCGATCACAGCTTTTTCAAGATGAACAAGATGTTTGGTTAAGGCAGCAAGAATGAAATACAGGTTACGTAAACCTAAAATCGTGAGATTTTGTGAGAGCACTCGCAATTTCCCCATATATTTTAGTTTACTTAATCAGCCCCTGAATTTGCTGTAAACCATTTAACCTTGTGCTGGTCAAATGTGGCGTGATTTTCAGATCATCAAACAGTTGTTGTAAATTAAATTCAGCCAATTCTGTATCTGACTTTTCAAGTAAGGCAGTTTGGACAATCATTAAAATCCCTTGCATTAAGCGTGCATCGCTGTAAGCGGTAACTTTTCGCGGCTGTTTTACAAACTCAAACCACAATCGACTTTCGCAACCGTGAATTTCAGATACGTTTTGCAACTCAGCCTCACTTAATTTAGGCAATTGTCGGCTAAGTTGGATGAGCAAGCGGTATCTTTCTTCCCAAGATTTACAAAGGGCAAATTTTTCGTAAATTTCTGCAAGATTCATTGTTTTTCCTCGATAAAATTTGCAAAAGATTGTAACAATCTGCCCGCTTGTTGTTAATGATTTTATGAAAATTTGCTAGAATAGCCCTATTTACCAAATTTAATAAGGATAAAATTTATGTCATTAGTTCCTATGGTTGTTGAGCAAACCCCGAAAGGTGAACGCTCATACGATATTTTTTCACGCTTGTTAAAAGAGCGTATTATTTTCTTAAATGGTCAAGTTGAAGACAATATGGCGAACTTGATTGTGGCTCAACTACTCTTCTTGGAAGCTGAAGATCCTGAAAAAGACATCTATCTTTACATCAATAGCCCTGGTGGTGTGGTGACTGCTGGTTTGGCAATTTACGACACCATGAATTTCATCAAGCCTGATGTAGCAACCCTTTGCACGGGGCAGGCTTGTTCAATGGGTGCATTCTTGCTTTCAGGCGGTGCAAAAGGTAAACGTTTTGCACTACCAAACGCACGTGTAATGATTCACCAACCTCTAGGTGGTGCACGTGGTCAAGCAACCGATATTCAAATTCAAGCTCAAGAAATCTTAAAATTAAAAGAGATGCTTACCCGTAAAATGGCGGAGCACAGCGGTCAGCCATTTGAAAAAGTGGCGGCAGATACTGAGCGTGATAACTTTATGTCGGCACAAGAAGCAATGGAATATGGTTTGATTGATAAAGTATTAACTTCTCGTGGTGAGGTGGCTTAATGGCATTTGAAAAAGAACCTCACTGCAGTTTCTGCGGTAAAAAACGCTCAGAAGTCGATCAGCTTGTTGAAGGCACAGAAGGCTTTATCTGTAATGAGTGTATCGAAGAGTCGTACAACTTACTTAACGGTGAAGAAGAGCCATTAATTGATGAAAGCAGTGATGAACAAAAATTCTTCGAAAATGTGCCAACACCGCATGAGTTACACGCTCATTTAAACGACTATGTAATCGGTCAAGAACACGCCAAAAAAGTGTTATCAGTGGCTGTTTACAACCACTATAAACGCCTAAAAAGTGCATTATCGAACCACGAAGTAACCAACGGTGTTGAGCTTGGCAAAAGTAACATTTTGTTAATTGGCCCAACGGGTAGCGGTAAAACCTTATTGGCGGAAACCTTGGCTCGTCGCTTAAATGTGCCATTTGCTGTAGCAGATGCGACCACTTTAACCCAAGCAGGCTACGTGGGTGAAGACGTAGAAAATGTCATCCAAAAATTGCTGATGAAATGCGATTTTGATGCAGAACAAGCCGAGCGAGGTATTGTCTTTATTGATGAGATCGACAAAATCACCCGTAAATCAGAAAGTGCCTCGATTACCCGTGATGTATCGGGCGAAGGCGTACAACAAGCCTTGTTAAAATTACTTGAAGGCACGGTGGCGAATATCAATCCACAAGGATCTCGTAAACATCCAAAAGGCGAAACCATCCCTGTAGATACCTCAAAAATCCTCTTTATCTGTGGCGGTGCGTTTGCGGGCTTAGATAAAATCGTAGAATCGCGTACCAATAAACAGGGCGGTATTGGCTTTGCAGCAGAGTTAAAAAATGACAAAGATCGTCAAGACTTAACCGAGCTTTTCAAGCAAGTTGAGCCTGAAGATTTAGTCCGTTTTGGTTTGATTCCAGAGTTAATTGGCCGTTTGCCTGTGGTAACCCCATTACAAGAACTTGACGAACACGCATTGATTCAAATCTTAACGGAGCCAAAAAATGCGATTATTCGCCAATATCAAGCTCTATTCCAAATGGAAAATGTAGAACTTGAGTTCACTAAAGAAGCTCTCGTTGCGATTGCGAAAAAAGCGATTGCCCGCAAAACAGGAGCACGTGGTTTACGCTCTATTGTGGAAAACTTATTGCTTGATACGATGTATGATTTACCAACACTGAAAGCGAAGAAAGTAATGGTGGGTAAAGAGTGCGTAGAAAATGGAAAAAAGCCTGAGATTGAATAGTTTTCTAATTGTTGGTTTTTATAGCCAGACAAAGCCTGGCTATAAAAACCATACGATATCTGTAATCACAAGGCTCTTGAGAGAGCTATGAAGTATAGGATCTTAAACAGCCTAAAAACTGCACATTTTACGCACAGATTGTTCAGATTGTTATTAATTAACAGTTCAAGATAAACAAGCGGTGAAATTCCTTAAAAGATTTGCAAATCTTCTCTAAAATTTCACCGCTTACTTTTGATAAACACAAAACGCATGCTTCGATAAGCTCAGCAACCATTCCATGTTTTTATTTCGCTCACTTTATTCCTTCACCCGAATCCGATAACGTTTATCTAGCATACAAAGCAAGCCACCCAATGCCATAAACATACCACCAAGCCAAATCCAGCGAATGAATGGTTTGTAGTAAAGGCGTAAGCCCCAAGATCCGTCGTCAAGTTGTTCGCCTAATGCCGCATATAAATCACGGGTGAAACCCCAGTCGATAGCCGCTTCGGTCATTCCCATTTTACTGACGTTGTAAAACCGTTTTTCCGCATGAAGCGTAGCTTCTGGTTTGCCGTTGTGGGTGATTTCAATATCTGCCGTACCACCTTGGTAGTTCGCACCATCGGTGATTTTCAAACCTTTAAAGGTGAAGTTGTAATCCAAAATCTGCACACTATCGCCTTCACGCATTCGCACATCTTTTTCGATGCTGAAATTATGGCTCATCGCAATGCCAAATACAGTCATCGCCACACCTAAGTGAGCGAATACCATTCCCCAGTGAGAACGAGAAAGTTTTAACATGCCCGTCAAAAATGAATGACGATGTGTGGCACGAGTGTGCATTTCATACAGACTAAGAATGACGATAATCGCCGACATCATCACGCCCATTACCGATGTAGCAGTAATGCGGTTACCCACCAAATAAGGCAAGCCGAAGCCGAGTGCAATCATCATCACTAGAGAAATCATCACAGGCGTGCGGATTGCCGAGATTTGATCTCGTCGCCATTTTACCAACGGCCCAATGCCTAAAATAAAGGCGAACGGCACCATTAAAATCAGGAACATCTGGTTAAAAAACGGTGCACCGATAGAGACAGAGCCCAAGCCGATTTGCTTGTGAATGAGCGGTAAAATCGTACCTAAAAAAACCACCGATAAAAACGCCATCAACATCACGTTGTTCAATAACAACAAGGTTTCACGCGAATAACGTTGGTAGTTGTCCAAACTTTTGATTTTCGTCCCTTGGAACGCATAAAGCAGTAGCGAGCCACCAATCACAAACACCAAATACGCCAAAATATACAAGCCACGAGTTGGATCAGAAGCGAAGGCGTGAACCGACACAAGAATACCAGAACGTACCAAGAATGTGCCAAGTAAGCAGAGCGAGAAAGCCAGAATGGCAAGCAATACCGTCCACGCTTTGAAGGTACTGCGTTTTTCAGTTACTGCTAAGGAGTGAATCAACGCTGTGCCTGCTAACCAAGGCATTAAAGAAGCGTTTTCCACAGGATCCCAGAACCACCAGCCGCCCCAGCCGAGTTCGTAATACGCCCACCAAGAGCCAAGCACAATACCTAGTGTCAGGAAAACCCACGCTGCCATTGTCCACGGGCGAGACCATCTTGCCCATGCGGTGTCGAGTTTGCCCGTCATCAATGAAGCAATCGCAAAAGCGAAAGCAACCGAAAATCCTACATATCCCATATAAAGCAGTGGAGGGTGGAAAATCAAGCCAACATCTTGCAACATCGGGTTAAGTTCACGACCATCGGCAGGGAAATCAGGGAAGGTACGGTTAAATGGGTTCGAGCTGAAAATAATGAACACCATAAAGCCAATGCTGATTAAGCCCATCACGCTCAATACGCGCGCCACGGCTTCCTCTGGCATTTTACGGGTAAAGGTCGCTACACCTACCGCCCAGAGTGCCAGTAACCAAATCCAGAGCAACAACGAACCTTCGTGCGAACCCCATACTGCCGATAAACGATACTGCAGTGGCAAAGTTGAGTTCGAGTTATTCACGACATATTGCACGCTAAAATCATTCACAGCGAATAAGTAGAATAACGAACCAAACGAAAGCGACAACGCCAAGAACATCGCCCAAGTGAGTGGGCGACCAAGGCTCATTAGCTTCGCATTGCCTTTTTCAGCTCCAACAAGCGGTAGAATTGCTAAGAAAATTGATAAAGCGAGTGCTAAGGCTAAGCCATAATTGCCGAGTTCCGCAATCATTTGCTTTCTCCTTGTAAGGTTTTCAGCGTGCGTTCAATTTCGGCTTTATCGTGTTCTGATTCACCTTTTAAATCCGCTTCTGAAATTCCCATCGCACCATGTTGTTGCTTCATTTTATCGCCCAACTCAGGTGGCATATAGTTTTCATCGTGTTTCGCCAACACCTCTGTCGCACGCAAACGGGTTGGTTCAACCAACACTCCTTGTGCCACAATGCCTTGCCCTTCACGGAATAAATCAGGCAAAATGCCTTCATATTCAATCGTGACTGCAGGACCGATGTCGTTTACATCAAATTCAACTTTAAGCGTTTTCGGATCGCGCGTCACCGTACCTTCCATCACCATTCCGCCTACGCGGATACGTTGCCCTACTTCAGGTTTTTGGTTTGGATCATCATTTTTGCCTTGTACAATTTCAGAAGGCGTATAGAACAGGTCGATGTTTTGACTCAGTGCATACAGCGTTAAGCCAATTGCCACGCCTACACCCGCGAGCACCGATAACACGATTTTTAATCGAGATTTACGTCTTGGATTCATTTTTTACCCACACAAAAATTAAAATATGTAAAAAGAAACAAGAAATTGACCGCTTGAAAGGCTATTTCTTCGCTTGAGCCTCACGAGCTAACGCTTTCTTCACTTGAGCCACAATCTGCTTTTGCTCACGCTTTGATTGCCAAATCAGCCAACCCATTGCCACAAACGATATGCCGTAAGAAAGCCACACATAGAAACCGTAGTTTCCCATTGCGAAGAAATCCGCAAGAGAGTCAAATTGAAATTGAAGTTGCATCGTATTCTCCGTTACTTAAAGTTGCTCACTAAGGCTTTTACCCAAGGGCGTTTGCGTTCATCTTGTAATAATGCAATGCGATAACGCCAGATGCTGAACCAAGCGGTAAACAAAAGACTGCCGAAAATCGCCAACAATAGCGGAATCAACATTTCAGTTGCCATTGAAGGTTTGTCTAATTTTGTGATCGTCGCCCCTTGGTGCAAGGTGTTCCACCATTCCACTGAGAAGTGAATAATTGGTAAGTTAATCACCCCCACTACAGCAAGCACACCCGCCGCTTTCGCACCTGTTTGTTTATCTTGGAAAGCCGAGTAGAGTGCCATTACACCGATATAGAGGAAGAAAAGCACAAGTGCAGAGGTTAAACGAGC
>NZ_JAHAHT010000146.1 GCF_018373095.1 Haemophilus parahaemolyticus | reverse complement strand
GTCAACAACGTGCGCGCAAAACATTCCTTGATAAGCAGTTGGGCAGCATTGAAGCAGAAATTGAGAATCTCAGCCGTGAATTACGCAAAGTGGAACGTGATTATAAAAATCAACGTGCCTCTGTGGTGCAAGCAAAAACCAGCTGGTGCTTGGTGTTGCAGCTTTCTCGTAACAGCGATGTAGAAAAACGCTTGAACCGTCGTGAATTGTCGTATCATTCATCGGATGAGTTACGTTCGATTTCAGATAAAGCGTTGGGGGCATTACGTGCTGCAGTCGCGAATAATGAATACTTACGTGATAGTTTACGTGCTTCGGAAGATAGTCGTAAGCCAGAGACGAAAGTGGCATTCTTCATTGAAGTGTATCGCCATTTACGTGAGCGTATTCGCCAAGATATTATCAAAACTGATGACCCAATTGATGCGATTGAGCAGATGGAAATTGAACTTTCTCGCTTAACGAATGAGCTTACTCGTCGTGAGAAAAAATTGGCGATCAGTGCAGAAAGTGTGGCAAATATTTTACGAAAAACCATTCAGCGTGAACAGAATCGTATTCTTCAATTGAACCAAGGCTTACAAAATATTGCTTTCGGTCAAGTGAAAGGCGTACGTTTAGATGTAAAAATTCGCGAGACACACGCAATGTTGTTGAATGCGTTGAGTGGAGATCGTGAACAGCACAAAGATCTGTTTGAGAGCGAAAAACTGAGTTTCTCAGAAGCACTTGCGATGTTGCATAAACGTGTGAACCCACATATTGATATGGGACAACGTACACCGCAAACCATTGGCGAAGAGTTGTTAGATTACCGCAATTACCTTGATCTTGAAGTCGAAACCGACCGTGGTGCAGATGGCTGGCAACGTGCGGAAAGTAGTGCACTTTCAACGGGTGAGGCAATCGGTACGGGGATGTCTATCCTGTTAATGGTGGTGCAAAGCTGGGAAGAAGAGTCTCGTCGTCTACGTGCGAAAGATATTCTCCCTTGTCGTTTGCTCTTCTTGGATGAGGCAGCTCGACTTGATGCGATGTCGATCAACACGCTCTTTGAACTTTGTGAACGTTTGGATATGCAATTGGTAATTGCCGCACCAGAAAATATCAGCCCAGAACGTGGAACAACCTATAAGTTGGTACGTAAAATTACCAATAACCAAGAGCTGGTTGAAGTGGTTGGATTGAAAGGGTTTGCGTAGTTTTTATTATTAGCGACTGTTTTCTGCATATCCTTATTAGTAGTATTGAAAAAACTCAAAATCTTACCGATTAAATCCTAGTCAATTTTTGGAAAAGTCGGTATAATTTAGCACCTCAAATTTCCGTAGGGTGGGACTTGTCCCACCTTTTTATTTTCCTTTATAGGCAAAAATCATTTCATTTATGCAACAATTAGATACAAACAAACTACGTAATATTGCGATTATCGCACACGTAGACCACGGTAAAACTACCCTCGTTGATAAACTTCTTAAACTTTCAGGTACATTAGATACTTCTCGCGGAGATACTGAAGAGCGCGTGATGGACTCAAACGATCTTGAGAAAGAACGTGGTATTACCATTCTTGCGAAAAACACAGCGATTAACTGGAACGGCTATCGTATTAACATCGTAGATACCCCAGGGCACGCGGACTTCGGTGGTGAAGTTGAGCGTGTGCTTTCAATGGTGGATTCAGTATTATTAGTCGTAGATGCGTTCGATGGCCCGATGCCACAAACGCGTTTCGTAACTCAAAAAGCCTTTGCACACGGTTTAAAACCAATCGTGGTTATCAATAAAGTGGACCGCCCAGGTGCTCGCCCTGACTGGGTTGTAGATCAAGTATTCGACTTATTCGTAAACCTTGGTGCAACTGATGAACAATTAGATTTCCCAATCATTTACGCTTCAGCATTAAACGGTGTTGCAGGTTTAGATCACGAAGATTTAGCACCCAATATGGATCCTTTATTTGAGGCGATTGTAGAACACGTTTCTCCGCCAGATGTTCACTTAGAAGAGCCGTTCCAAATGCAAATTTCGCAATTGGATTACAGCAAATATTTAGGTGTAATCGGTATCGGTCGCATCAAACGTGGTACGGTAAAACCAAACCAACCTGTAACCATCATTGATTCAGATGGCAACACTCGCAATGGTCGTGTTGGTCAAGTATTAGGTCATTTAGGATTACAACGTTACGAAGCGGAAGAAGCTTATGCGGGCGATATTATTGCTATTACTGGCTTAGGTGAACTCAACATCTCTGATACATTATGTGATATTAACAATGTTGAAGCATTGCCTGCATTAACTGTAGATGAACCAACAGTAACAATGTTCTTCTGCGTAAATACCTCGCCATTCTGCGGTCAAGAAGGTAAATATGTAACTTCACGCCAAATCTTAGAACGTTTGAAAAAAGAATTAGTACACAATGTGGCATTACGTGTTGAAGAAACCGATGACTCAGATGTGTTTAGTGTGTCTGGTCGTGGTGAATTACACTTATCGGTATTGATCGAAAATATGCGTCGTGAAGGCTATGAATTAGCAGTATCTCGTCCAAAAGTAATCTTCAAAGAGATTGATGGCCGTAAACAGGAGCCATACGAACAAGTGACAATCGATATCGAAGAACAACACCAAGGTGCTGTAATGGAAGCATTAGGTATCCGTAAAGGTGA
>NZ_JAHAHT010000145.1 GCF_018373095.1 Haemophilus parahaemolyticus | reverse complement strand
GATTTCAATCACACGGCTTGCGGTTGCAGCAATTTTCGGGTCGTGGGTTACCATAATAATGGTGTGCCCTTCTTTATGTAGATCTTGCAGAATGCCAAGCACAACTTGACCACTATGCGAATCCAGTGCCCCTGTAGGTTCATCGGCAAGAATAATCTCACCACCATTCATCAACGCTCGGGCGATACTAACCCGCTGTTGTTGTCCGCCTGAAAGTTGATTTGGGCGATTTTCGATTTTATCTGCAAGCCCAAGTTTATCTAACAGCTGATTGGCTCGTGCTTTACGAGCGGTACTTTCCATTCCAGCATAAATTGCTGGTAGTGCGACATTTTCATTCGCATTTAAGGAACTCAAGAGATTATAGCGCTGGAAGATAAAGCCGAATTTACGTTGGCGGAGATTGGAAAGTTCATCGGCTGTCATCTGTTGGGTTTCTTTACCCGCAATGCGGCAAACACCTGAATTTGCTGTATCAAGGCAGCCGATAATATTCATCAGCGTTGATTTACCTGAACCCGAAGCACCGATAATCGCCACAAAATCGCCTTGCTGAATGCTGACATTTACATCTTTTAAAATGTGTGCTCGGTTTTCACCTTCTCCAAAGTATTTATTGAGCTGTTCAATTTCGATTACGTTCATAAGTGTTTGTAAAAATTTAGAAAAAATTAACCGCTTGTGAGTAGAGCCTATTAAAACTTTGAGTATAAATCAAAAGCGGTCAAATTTGACCGCTTGTTTGCAATTTAGAAGATTATTCTGCCCAATATTTTTTCTTCGTAGTTTTACCAATACCAGGGTTGAAACTGTTAGTTGGATCTAATGCTTTATAGAACTTTTTAAGCGTCGGTTTAGCTTCGTATAAATGCCCTACGTTGTGTTCGGCAGGGTATTGTGCCCCTCGTTTGTCGAGCAATTTCAACATTTCGTGCTCTAATTCCATACAGTCGTGTCCTTTTTTCACGATGTAATCTTGGTGGAAAACGTGGCACATAAAGTGTCCGTAGTAGAGTTTATGGCTGATTTTGCTATCAATTTCTGGCGGTAACACTTCGAACCAATCTTGGTCATTACGGCGTAAAGCCACATCTAAGGCAACAATATCTTCTACTTCTTTTTCGTGAATCGCACGGTAGCGAATTGCCGCACTAGCTACCGCAAAACGGTGGAGCATCGCCGCTTGAGTTTCGATTGCGTTACACTCAAAATAACCGCCTTTTGTATTATCCGCAAAGTAAGATTTTAAGTATTCACGAGCCTCTTGTACGCCTTTACCACCCATTTTTACAATAAGATGATGTTCATATTTATCACGATAATCCCACAAACTTTTCGGCAAGTGTTCTGGAATAAATTTAGAGACGGTTTGCATAAATTTATCGCTTAAATGTTGCGGTAAAAAAGCGAATTTTTTACCAATGCGATCCACGTTGGCTTTTAAGGCAAAGAGTTTTGGTAACCAATGCGTACCAAATTTTTTGATGACCCAGAAAGTATCTTTACCATATTTTGCAGCGATGTCGAATGCCTCACGATGGATATATTCGCCTGAAATTGGCAAAATTTCAAAATTCGCTAACATATGGCGACGAATATCGTTTAATACGGATGTTTGATTGGTGCCAATATAGAAAACGGCGGTCTCTTTTTCAAGCGGGAAAGTATCTAAGCGAACTGCAAAAATGGCAAGTTTGCCTGCACTGCCTGAAGCTTCGTAGTGGCGAGCTGGGTCTGCATTGAAGCGAGCAGGGGAGTCCTCATCGACTTGGCGAACGTGGCTGCAGTAGTGATTGTCGTGCCCGCGTCCGCAATCTTGTTGGATATCTTTAACCTGATAACGTTTTTCTTGTAAATTCGTCAAGATTTCTTCTGGTGTTGTGCCTAAGTCAATGCCTAAGTGATTTTTTAACTCTAATTCGCCTTTTTCATTAAGTTGTGCGAAAAGAGCCATTTCAGTATAAGCAGGACCCCGTTGCACTAAGGCACCCCCTGAGTTGTTACAAATCCCACCGATAACAGAAGCACCGATGCAAGATGAGCCGATAACGGAGTGTGGTTCACGACCAAATGGTTTAAGTTGATTTTCTAATTCGTTGAGGGTAGAGCCTGGCAAGCAGACAACTTGGGAAGCATTGTTGATGAGTTGAATACCATCAATTCTCATTGCATTGATGATGACAATATCTCGGTCGTAATTATTGCCGTCTGGTGTAGAGCCACCTGTCAAGCCTGTATTTGCCGCTTGGTTGATAACAATCACATCGTGTTCAACGCAGGCTTTTACGATATTCCAAAATTCAAGTAGCGTAGCAGGGCGAACCACAGCAATGGCGTTTCCAGTACCAAATCGGTAACCACTTCGATAAGCTTCTGTTTTCGTTGGGTCAGTAATAATATGATGAGCACCGACGATGTCGGTAAGTTGTGAAATGAGTTGTTGAACAGACATTTTGTTATCCTCTTGTGATAAGAATTAACAACATCATAACAGAATAATTCTTATTTGGATAAGGATATTTTGGGCTGCAAGCGGTGGTTTTTTAGAATTTTTTTGCATATAAAAACAGCCCCAAAGGGGCTGAATTATACCTAACCTAGGGTAACTTAATTACCTATGAAATGCAGCTACCCATTGCAGTTCAGTTGCTGGTATTCCAAGAGTTGAACTAATTTCGGGGAGA
>NZ_JAHAHT010000018.1 GCF_018373095.1 Haemophilus parahaemolyticus | reverse complement strand
TTTGAATGCAGAACCACAGCAAACTGGGATTACTTCACCCGCTAATACACGTTGGCGCAATGCAGTTTTGATTTCTTCTTCAGTTAATTCTTCACCAGAGAAGAATTTGTCCATTAACTCTTCAGATGCTTCAGCTGCTGCTTCAACAAGGTTGTTACGCCATTCTTCACATGCTTCTAACATATCCGCTGGGATATCTTCATATGTGAATGTCATACCTTGGTCAGCTTCGTTCCAGTTGATTGCTTTCATTTTGATTAAATCAACCACACCTTTGAAGTTTTCTTCTGAACCAATTGGAAGTTGAAGAGGAACGGAGTTACCACCTAAACGCGTTTTGATTTGCTCAACAACACGTAGGAAGTTTGCACCTGTACGGTCCATTTTGTTTACGAACGCAATACGTGGTACAGAATATTTGTTAGCTTGACGCCATACTGTTTCTGATTGAGGTTGAACACCACCTACCGCACAGTAAACCATTACCGCACCATCAAGAACACGCATTGAACGTTCTACTTCGATAGTGAAGTCAACGTGTCCTGGAGTATCGATAACGTTGATACGGTGTTGTGGATATTGTTGTGACATACCAGACCAGAATGCTGTTGTTGCAGCAGAAGTGATGGTAATACCACGTTCTTGTTCTTGTTCCATCCAGTCCATTGTTGCAGCACCATCGTGAACTTCACCGATTTTGTGACTTACACCTGTATAGAATAGAATACGCTCAGAGGTAGTTGTTTTACCTGCATCGATATGAGCACTAATACCAATATTACGGTAGCGCTCAATAGGAGTTTGACGAGCCATTTTTATTTATTACCTTGTTTGGGATTTAAATTAAAATTCTTAATAATGAGGCTTCATCTAATAAAAACGAGATGAAGCCTAGCAATTTCGTTTTAAAGCAACGATTACCAACGGAAGTGTGCAAACGCTTTGTTCGCTTCAGCCATACGGTGAACGTCTTCACGTTTTTTCACTGCTGAGCCTTTGTTGTCAGCTGCATCTGTTAGTTCGTTTGCTAAACGTAATGCCATTGATTTGTCACCACGTTTACGAGCTGCTTCGATTACCCAACGCATTGCTAATGCATTACGACGAGATGGACGAACTTCAACTGGAACTTGGTAAGTTGAGCCACCCACACGGCGTGATTTAACTTCAACAGTTGGACGTACGTTTTCAAGTGCAGCATCGAAAGCTTCTAATGCTTCTTTACCTGTACGTTGAGATAAAGTTTCTAAAGCACCGTAAACGATAGCTTCAGCTGTAGATTTTTTACCATCAACCATTAAAACGTTGATGAATTTTGCAAGTAATTCAGAACCGAACTTTGGATCTGGAAGAATTTTGCGAGGTTCAATACGACGACGACGTGGCATTGTAAATACTCCGTTTATATATATTCAGGATATTCCAAAACTCATCTATTGTAGCTAAACATCGGTTTAGCACGATTGACTGGAGTTTATGGTTAAATTTAAAAATTTAGACGTTTGGCCTTACTTAACGGAGATCCATTAAGCTTTAGGACGTTTAACGCCGTATTTAGAACGACCTTGTTTACGGTCTTTAACGCCTGCACAGTCTAATGCACCGCGTACAGTGTGGTAACGCACACCCGGTAAGTCTTTAACACGACCACCACGGATTAACACAACACTGTGTTCTTGAAGGTTGTGACCTTCACCACCGATGTATGAAGTTACTTCAAAACCGTTAGTTAAACGAATACGGCAAACTTTACGTAATGCAGAGTTTGGTTTTTTAGGTGTAGTAGTGTATACACGAGTACACACGCCACGTTTCTGCGGGCAAGCCTCTAATGCAGGAACGTTGCTTTTTACAACCTTTTTCACACGCGGTTTGCGTACTAATTGGTTGATAGTTGCCATTTAAAAGCTCCAGTTAAAATTATTAAAAATAAAATTAAAAAATCCTTCCCTACGGAAAGGATGGTAAATTGTAGTGCGATGCTGGCTAAATGTCAAGCATTGTAAGAAGCCCACAAGTGGTCTATGTCTGAGTGTCTTTTGCATTCTCCAACACCTGTAACACCCGATACGGCAAAATGTTTTCCATACCGCTGCCCGTCAGATAATGCTGATTTTTGCCATACGCCCCAATTAATTTCGGGTCGGTTGCGCCGTATAAAATTACGTTCGGTTTATCTAATGCGGCGGTGAGATGGCTTAATCCTGTATCCACTGAAACTACCACTTTTGCATTGGCGATCTCTTGTGCCAACTCTGCTAGCGTTAATTTAGGCAAGACTACTACATCAGCCGAGACCTTCGCTAACCGCTCAGCACGTGCCTTTTCTTCCGCATTTCCCCAAGGCAGATGGACGCTCAAGCCTTGCATCGTCACTGAACGGATTAACTCTTCCCAATATGCCTCTTTCCAATGCTTGTCTGCTCGAGTGGTGGCGTGAATTGCCACCATATAAGCGGTGGAATTTTCGCTATGTTTTGCAAAATGCGGAGCGATGCCATAATCGCCAATAGTTTGCGGTAATACATAACCTAAGGCTTCAGCAAAGAGTTTGCGAATACGCTCCACGGCGTGCTGTTGATACGTAATCGAAAAGGTTTTGTCGTAAAACCAGCTACTCAACCCTTCACGGACAGAATGTTTATCGTAACCATATTTTGTTCCTCTGGCTTGCTTGGTTACAAGCACTGCACTTTTAATCAAGCCTTGGGCATCAATCACGGCATCATATTCTTCTTCTCGAAGCTGTTTAACATATTCCTGCCACTCACGCCACGTTTGACGTTTGAAAAGATGTTTCCGCCAACGGCGAATCGCAACAGGAATGACCTTATTCACTGCCGAATGCCAGCGGGGAATTTCCGCAAATGCCTCTTCCACCACCCAATCAAATTGAATATTCGGAATCGCTTTTTGAGCATCCGTAAGGGCTGGCAAAGTATGAATTACATCTCCCATTGAGGAGGTTTTAACGATAAGGACTTTCATTGCTTTGTTATTTATCATATTTTAATGATGTTTTAATTTTGACCATCGTCCCTTGTGGGAGAGAGTGAAAATTATAATTTCTTCAACAACGCTTCCATCACCATTTCAGGCTGAATATCAATCAAACTTTGATGATACCCTTCTGCTGCTTCGCCTTTGCGGATTTTAATTAAGCCACCTTCAATGAGCCGAACGACTTGGGCATTCGGAGAAAGAGGTGGAGTATAAGCAGGACTAGTTGGTCCATACAACGCAATCAACGGCTTGTTCAAGGCGGCAGCAATGTGCATTAAGCCGCTATCGTTGCTGACCACGGCAACGCAATCTGCAATTAAATCCACGGCTTGATTGAGATCAGTTAAGCCCGCCAAATTCAAGCAATAAGGTTGTAAATTTTCAGGCAAACTCTGACGAATTTGCTCACCCGCTTCTTGATCTTTTTTCGAACCGAATAACTGAACCGAATAACCTTTTTCAATCAGCATTTCCGCTAATTTTGCATAGTGATAATGCGGCCAACGTTTTGCGGGTCCGAATTCCGCTCCTGGGCAGAAGCCAATCGCAAGGCGATTTTCCGCTTGGTTTAGCAGCTGTGAGAATTTTGCTTTTGTTGCCTCAATTTCGACCGCTTGTGTTTGCAAATAAGGATAAAGCAACGGTAAATTTTGTGCCATTGGTACTTTCCCCTTTTCAAAGGCTAACGCTACATAGCGTTGCACCATCATAGGGTAGTCATTTTTATTGGCACGCAAATCATTCAGCAGGAAATAGCGACTTTCCCCCTTCCAGCCTCGACGCACGGGAATTTTGGCAAACAATGGAATAAAGGCAGATTTCAGCGAATTAGGCAACACAATCGCCATATCATATTGATTACGAAGGGATTTTCCCAGTTGGAAACGTTCTCTTAAACGGAAAGCACCATGTCCAATCGGCATAGAAATCGCCTTACGTACTTCTGGCATTCTAGCCAGAAGCGGGCAACACCAATCAGGTGCCATTACATCAATTTGGCAATCTGGATATTGCACCTTGAGCTGCTGATAAAGGGCGTGCGACATCATCATATCACCCACCCACGAAGGACCAATCACTAAAATATTCATTTTTTCTCTTAAATTTAACCGCTTGTTTAATGCTTAACGTTGCTTAATGCACTCTTTCGCAAGGACTTTTTTGTTATTATCATAGAGCTCAGCAATGCCAGAACGCATTTCCCACCATACCCAACGAATATTGCTATATTTCTTGCCGTTTTTTGTAACTGCTGGAGAAAGTGTATGGGTAGTATCCATAAAGGTAACACTGATACTGTTCTTTTTGCCTTTCGTTTTCAATATGCGAACTTCTTTATCATCTTTACATAAATAAAGGTTCATCGCTTGGTTTTTAACCACACTACGTTGAGCAACTTCTTTAACTTGTTCAGCATTGTCACTATTCGTTTTCTGAACTTGCTGCACCTGCTCAACAGGCGAAACAGCAACTTTTGTACAACCCGAAATGAGCAATAATATTGATATAAATAGGCTAATATTAAGCTTTAAAGACATATTTTCCCCTTTTATAACAAAAGAGCAACGTATTGGCGTTGCTCTTTAGCTTAATTATTTAAAGCGGTAAGTGCCATCTGTTTGGCGAGTAAATTTACCGCCTGAACCGATAGTCATTTCTACTACACGGTTATTTTTATCTAAACGCACAGTTACTTTTTCATTTACTTTTAGACTGCTTACTTTGTTATTCACTTTGCTCATTGCATTCACATCAGAAATATTGAGCTGATTATCACGGAATACTTGCATTAATGACACCCCTTTTGGAACAGTTAATGTTTTGCTTGTAACTGCCTGTGTCAAAGTTGATTTGCCAGTATCTACACTTTTTTGCACATTATTGGTCTGAATACTATGTGTTTTTTTTGTATCAGATAAGCTCTCTGCCTGCTTATTATTAGCATGGAGACTTGCTTTCACTCTCTCTACACGAGGTGCGGTAGATACGGTCTGCACTTCGGATTGATAAATCTGTATTTTCGATTTTTCGGTAGCAATCTGGCTTGGTTGTGAGATTTGCGGTCTTATTTGAGGCTGAGCTAATTCATTTGCGACAGGCTGTACAGCAGGCTCAGTCGTGCTCTCTGTATTTTCTACAGGCTGTGGTGCCACTGGCTGAGCTTGCTGTTGATTTAAAGATTGTTGTTGAGCTAAAGCTTCTTGCTGTGCTTGTGCTTGTGCTCTTGCTTCAGCCTCTTGACGCTGAGCCTCTGCTTCATCTACAGGACGGAATTCAATAGGTAGATTACCGCCTTGTTGAGCTTGTAATTCCTCTACTGTTTCTGGTGTATTCGGTTTTAGCCAAAAGAATATTGCACCTAATGTTGCAGCTAAAATTGCAACAATACCTAATCGGCGATGTTTAGGTGAATTTTCTTTTTGTTTTTTTTCTGGAATAGCATCAGCAGATGCTGCTATTGGAATTACTCGCTCTGCAGCATTAATCGTTACTTTTATTGGCTCTTGCTCCCCTGCAACACTCTCTTTATTTTCTTGGCTTTTTTCTCCAGTAATTAACTCTTCTGTTTCTTCTACCGTTTCAATTTGAGTTTCAACTTTAGCACTATTTTCTTTGCTGCTCTCAACTGGTGAAGCAGTAAAACCTGCAGGTTGAGCCGAATCACCACCTTCCATTTTAGGCAACTCTGATTTTACTGCTCCGATTGGCTTAATAACGGGGGTAAATGTATACCCTGGAGATTGCGTTGTGTGTAATGATGGGATACTAACTTTTGTATCTTTTGTTTCAGTTTCATCAAAAGTTGGCTCTTTGCGTTCATTCTGTATCATATTAGATTCCAATCTAGAAAATAAAATTTTTCTCTATTCTAAAGGATTTCTAGCTTATCAGCACGATTTTTCAAAAAAAATTCACTGTTCTTTTAACTCAATCAAGTAATTTCTTCTATTTTGCAAATTTCTAGCAAAAATCAACCGCTTTATTCTATTTTTTCGATCTTGCTCGAAAAATTAATTTTTACTCATTGCAGCCCTTTTCTATCACTTGTATCTTTTGCCTCGGTTCATTCATCAACCATTTATTTTACAAGAGGACTTTATGAAAAAAATCAACACCTTTGCAACATCACTAATAATTACCTTATTTTCAACTGCAGTATTTGCAAATGAAGTTACAGTACCGCCCGCAACACAACAACGTACTCAAACTACCGTTGTCGACGCACCTGCAACATCAATCGCTCCTGTTAGTATTCAACAAGTAGCCTTAGATCCAAACGCAGTCAACATTAACACCGCATCAGCAGCAGAAATTCAAGACAAGCTGGTTGGCATTGGTGCAAAAAAAGCACAATCTATCGTGGATTATCGCACTAAAAACGGGGCTTTCTTAAGTATTGAGCAATTAAAAGAAGTGTCTGGCATTGGTGCTGCGATACTCGAGAAAAACCGCTCGCGTATCGTTTTATAAGCATTCTCTTCAGATTTGTTGAACCGAACAGAATTGGGTAGGTTGTGTCTATAAGAATTGAAGAGGGCTCAACTCACGTTTGGTTCAACAACCTTTCACATATTTAGTCTCCAACGCTTTTCTGTTATAATTGCCCACTTTCAAAGCAACAGAAAGGATAATATTATGGCACTAAAAGCCTATCCAACTCCAACTTACTGGCAGCGTGTAAAGATTGCCTGTCACTATCTTTTACCACAACTTCCAATTACCCGTGCAGCAGGTTGGCTTGCTGAACAAAAATGGGGCAATGTTACTCATTTCATCATCAAACTCTTTGCCAAACAATATCACGTTAATTTAAGCGAAGCAGAAAAAACCGAACCTTCAGATTATGCAACCTTTAACGAGTTTTTTATCCGCCCATTAAAAGTGGGTATTCGCCCTATCGTAGAAGGCGAAAATACCATCGCTTTGCCTGCAGATGGTCGTGTAAGTGAATATGGCAACATAGTAGCAAATCAACTTATTCAAGCAAAAGGGCATTTCTTCACGCTTGAAACCTTGCTTGCTAACGATCTTGAAATGGCAGAAAAATTCAAGAATGGCGATTTTATTACTACTTATTTATCACCAAGTGATTACCACCGCGTGCATATGCCGTGTGATGCCGTGCTAAAAAAAATGGTTTATGTCCCAGGAGAACTGTTCTCCGTAAATCCATTTTTAGCCGAACACGTGCCAAATTTATTTGCACGCAATGAACGAGTAATTTGTGAGTTTGAAACTGCATTTGGGTCGATGGTGCAAATTTTAGTCGGGGCGACCGTTACAGCGAGTATGAGTACTGTATGGGCTGGCGTCATCAACCCGCCTCGCCAAAATGAAGTGGTGGAATATCACTATGAAACCGAAGGTGAAAAAGCAATTCATCTGAAAAAAGGTGAAGAGATGGGGGCATTCCGTTTAGGTTCAACCGTCATCAATCTTTTCCCTCAAAATACAATGACCTTTGCTGAAGAAATTCAGACGGGTAATAAAACTAGAATGGGTGAGTTAATGGGGACTCTGTAAGAGTTAATGCAAACAGTTAGAAAATTCCGACCGCTTGTGTATATAGGCATAATCAATCTATGTCGATTATGCCTATTTTGTCAGTGAATGTGCCAATTAATCAATTGGCGGAACGTAAGTGCCATTAGCAATCGCCTCTTTAATACGATTAGCTTCTACTAAGACTTGTGAAAGCAATGCTTTCACATTTTCCAAAGTTGCAATCGGGCTTAATGTGGTCATTTTTAAAGACTGTTTATTGCCCACTTTGGTCACACCAATATTCGCTTCGCCTCTTGCAAAGAGCTCATCTGCCACGTTTTGGTTTAAGGCATCAACAAATTCAGCTGGATAGCCTTCTGGCACAACGCGGAATAGCACGGAAGCGAATTGGCTTGGTACGAGCATTTCTAACGAGGCGGTGTCGTTGATGTATTGTTCCACTGCTTTGGTGAGTTTTACGCCGTGGTCGATCATTGAGGCGTAAAGTTCTTCGCCCAAGGCTTCTACGGTGAACCACAATTTCAATGCATCAAAACGGCGGGTAGTTTGTAATGATTTCGCCACCAAATTTGGCACGCCGTGCTCTTCATCATATTCTGAGTTGAGGTAGTCGGCTTTGTAGTCGATAAAGCGATAATTCGCAGGATCTTTCAACAAGAAAGCCCCACACGAAATCGTTTGAAAGAAGTGCTTGTGGAAGTCAAGTGTGATGGAATCGGTCAATTCAATACCATCTAAGAAATGGCGGTAATCTTTGGAAAGCAATAACGCCCCTCCCCAAGCGGCATCAACGTGTAACCACGCTTGGTATTCATCAGCAAGTTTGCGGATTGCTTTTAAATCATCAATTGCGCCCGCATCTGTTGTGCCTGCAGTTGCCACGATACAAGCAGCGATTTTACCTTCGGCTTTCAATTGGGCAAGCGTTTGTTCAAGAGCGGCTACGTCCATTTGAGCATTTGCATTCGATGGCACGGTCACGACAGATTGGAAACCCATTCCCATCATCGCCATATTTTTTTGTACGGAGAAGTGAGCGTTTTCTGAGCAGATTACTTTCACTTTTTTCATTGCATCAGCAGGAATACCATCACGTTGTACTGACCATTCAGAGCCGTCTTCGTTTTTCCAGTGGCTTGCAATCGCCCAATCGCGTGCCAACAATACGCCCATTAAGTTAGATTGCGTACCGCCAGAAGTAAACACGCCCGAAGTGCCTTCGCCATAGCCCGCTTTTTGGCGGAGCCAGTCGATCAAATGCTCTTCCATAATCGAACCAGCAGGGCTTTGATCCCAAGAGTCCATAGATTGGTTGGTAGCATTAATTAACACTTCCGCAATTTGGCTTGCTACCATTGTTGGGCAGTGTAAGTGAGCGAGTGAGTGCGGATGATGCACTTTCAAACTTGGATTAAGGAAAATTTCCACTAAGTGATCGAGCGATTTTTGAACGCCCATACCTTCTTTCGTGGATTTAAAGCCGTCCACCAACGCACGCATTTGCTTGATAGAACCGCCTGTGTACATTTTTTCATTTTTCAGCCAAGAAGAGACCGCTTGCACCGCATTGTGCATCGCAGTTTCGTAGTCAGTGATTGCTTTGCTATCGTTGCAAAACAAAGCTTGTTTGTGTTGTTCAAGGTTTGACATAATTATTCCTAGATATAAATTACACCCAATTTTCTGTACGCAATGCGGGAACTCGCTCAAATTCTCTTAGATTGTTACTAACCAGAATTAACCCTTCACTACGAGCATGAGCAGCTATATGAATATCATTTTCGCCAATCAATTTCCCTTGTTTAGAGAGTTCAGTTTTAATATTGCCGAAATGGGCTGCATGCTTTGGTTGGTAATCTAAAATGGTGAGGCGTGATAAGAAATCTTCAATAACCGCAAGGTTTCTTTCGGGATATTCGCTTTTTTCAGCTCCATAATAGAGTTCAGCCACAGTAATGCTACTCACGCACATTTTCCCTGCATTTTGATTAAAGCGAGAAAGAACTTCTAATGGTCTACGCTTAATCACGTAAATCACAATGTTAGTATCAAGCATATATTTCAACACTATAAAGCCTCACGCTCTGGTTGAAATGCAATTTCTCGTTCATTCATAAAATCATCGCTAACTGCTTGATCATTCAAGAAAAAACTATCCCAAGATTGGTTGAGAGGCGATAAAATCCGATCACTGCCCAATACACGAACCGATAATTTTTTGATTTCTTCAGAAAAGCGAACTTCAGCGGGCAAACGCACGGCTTGACTTCGATTAGTCATAAAAACAGAGGCTTCAATCATAGTTATTCCTTATGCTTAATTGTATATAGCATAAGTATATCCCAGTTTTGTACAGTTGAGTAGAAAAAAGGTGGGATTTCCCCACCATTTTGAATTTATAAGCGGTCAAAATCCGCAAAACTTTTGCAAAATACGACCGCTTTCAATTAACCACGCACTGCTTTTAATGCGTCTGCAACGGATTGTTTGAAGCGTTTGATAAACTCTTCGCACTCAGCTTGGTTGATGTTCACGGCACAAAGCACGCGAACCACGTTGCCGCCGCGTCCGCCACGTTCGAGCAAGAGTTTGTTTTTGAAGCACGCTTTTTGGATTGCTGCCGCTAATTCACAATCGCGCGGGTAAGCCCCTGTTGTATCTTTCGCTTGGCGTTCGTCTACAATATCGATACCCATCATTAAGCCACGACCACGCACGTTACCGATGCATGGATATTCTTTGCTTAATTCGCGTAATGCGTTGGTTAGGTATTCGCCACGCTCTTGGGCATTTTGTGCGAGGTTTTCATCACGCATAATTTTAAGTGAAGCGTAACCTGTCGCCATCGCTAATTGGTTGCCGCGGAATGTGCCTGTGTGCCCTGCTGGTTGCCAAGCATCGAACTCTTTGCGAATTACTAATACGGCTAATGGTAAGCTACCACCAATGGCTTTGGACATCACCACGATATCTGGTTGAATGCCTGCGTGTTCAAAGGCGAACATTTTACCTGAACGGCAGAAGCCCGCTTGTACTTCGTCCACGATCATTAAGATACCGTGTTTTTGGGTTACTTCACGCACTTTTTGTAAGAAGCTGATTGGAGCTGGTACAACACCGCCCTCGCCTTGGATTGCTTCTAAGATCACCGCAGCAGGTTTTACCAATCCGCTTTCGACGTCTTCGATGAAGTTTTCAAAGTAATGCTCAACTGCTTTCGCACCCGCTTCGCCACCGATACCAAATGGGCAGCGATATTCGTGTGGATATGGTAAGAATTGTACGCCTGGCATTAAGTTTTGCACGGCGTTTTTTGCACCAAGATTACCTGTTAAGGCTAATGCACCTTGGGTCATACCGTGGAAGCCACCAGAGAAGGCGATTACGTTGCCGCGACCTGTGTAAGTTTTCGCTAATTTGATCGCTGCTTCGTTGGCATCCGCGCCTGAAGGGCCAGTGAATTGTAAGATGTACTCATCTTTCGGGAAGAATGACAATAATTCTTCAGTGAATGCGTCTTTCAGCGGGGTTGTTAAGTCTAAAGTGTGTAACGGTAAACCGCTGTCTAAAACGTCTTTGATGGCTTGCATTAACACAGGGTGATTGTGTCCTAATGCAAGGGTTCCTGCCCCTGCTAAAAAGTCGAGGTATTCGTTGCCCTCAACATCTGTTACCCAACAGCCTTGTGCTTTTGCATATGCAAATGGTAATTTACGCGGATAGCTACGCACGTTAGATTCCATCGCATCTTGGCGGTCTAAGAAATGTTGGTTTGAAGCAAGGATTGCTTGTACAGGTGTGGTAATTGTCATTTTTAATTAAAACCTTCTAAAAGAGGTGAAAAAAATAAGTCGGGTGCCTTGCGGGAAGCCTAAGCTTTCTGTTTCTGAAAAAACAGATGCCATGGGGCATTTGACTCGCTACTTATTAAAAAAAGCGTTTCAGCTTTTTTGTTTTTACCCTAGTTTGCCCAAAGGACGGGCTAGGTTGGAAACAGTTTTGATGTAGGGTTACAACAAAACGGAGCTATTGTACATTTTTATTGCAAAATGGAAAGGAAATTCAACCGCTTACAAACCGATCGACTAAATAAAAAGCAAGCGTTTGCAATAAGAATATACAAAAAACCCGAACTTTCGTTCGGGCTTAAAATCGACCTAAAATTATTTAATTTTAGCTTCTTTATAGATAACGTGTTTACGCACTACTGGATCAAATTTTTTGATTTCCATTTTTTCAGGCATATTACGTTTGTTTTTGTCAGTTGTGTAGAAGTGACCAGTTTCTGCAGTAGAAACTAAACGGATTTTCTCACGGTTACCTTTAGCTGCCATTGGTTAGCTCCTTAGATTTTTTCGCCACGAGCACGGATTTCAGCTAAAACTGCATCAATGCCTTTTTTATCGATAATACGCATACCTTTCGCTGTTAAGCGTAAAGTTACGAAACGGTTTTCAGACTCAACCCAGAAACGGTGAGTGTGAAGGTTAGGTAAAAAACGACGACGAGTCGCGTTTAATGCGTGTGAGCGGTTGTTACCAACTGCTGGACGCTTGCCGGTTACTTGGCAAACTCTTGACATTTTAATTCTCCAATTACTTAAGTAAGTTTGTATGGTTCGGGCGATGAGTGCTGACTCAACACAGCGTACTCACTACCTCGTCAGGTATAAACCCGACCAAAGACTATAATAAAGGTTTGCTATTATACTTGTTTTTATTTGTGTATTCAAGTGCTTCTCTCAAAATTGCTAATTTTGACATTATTTTATGATACCTTTCGCTAAAAATAGAGATAAATCCCTATAAAAATAATGGTAATTTAAAATCATTCTGCTAGAATGCTCAAACTTAACGCTTTATTAACAGGAGACACGTTATGAAAAAAACGTTACTTACAGCAGGAATTTTAGCCGCAACTTCATTTGCTCATGCGGATGTATTAACCACTATCAAACCGCTTGGTTTTATTGCGAATGCCATTACCGATGGCGTGACAGAAACACAAGTGTTATTACCTGTGAGTGCATCACCGCACGATTACAGTTTAAAACCGTCTGATGTCGAAAAATTAAAATCAGCAGAATTAGTGGTTTGGGTAGGCCACGGTCTTGAATCATTTTTAGAAAAATCGGTTGAAAAATTACCTGAAAGCAAAGTGTTAGAATTGGGCGAAGTGCCTGCAATCGAAGAGATTATTGAAGCAACACATCACGAAGATCACGACCATGACCACGATCACGGACATCATCAACATGCCCACGGTCACGATCATCATGGACATGACCATAGCCACGACTGGCATATTTGGCTTTCAAGCGATGCGAGTAAAATTGCAGCAGAGCAAATCGCAGATCGTTTAACGCAATTGTATCCAACGAAAAAAGCAAAAATTGCAGAAAATTTAGCAAAATTTAAAACTGCAGTAGACGCCAAAACTGTGCAATTAAAAGCCCAGCTTGAGCCAGTAAAAGGCAAAGGCTACTACACTTTCCACGAAGCTTATGGTTATTTTGAATCAGCTTATGGTTTAAACTCGCTCGGTTCATTTACTATCAACCCAACGGTTGCTCCTGGAGCGAAAACTTTGGCGAAAATCAAAGAGCATATTGCAGAACATAAAGCGGTTTGCTTGTTTGCTGAGCCACAATTCACGCCCCGCGTAGTAGAAAGTTTAAGCAAAGGTACACAAGTGGGCGTTGGTCAGCTTGATCCACTTGGTGCGAAAGTTAAGATGAGTTCAGAAGCTTATCCACAGTTCTTGCAAGGCATTGCGGATGAGTTTACGAAATGTTTAGTCAATAAATGATAGAGAATTTTTGTATATTGGAATAAGGTAAGGTGCAACAAGTGCACTCTACAAAAATAAAGATCCGCTCAATAATAATGAGCGGATCTTTATTTTATATAAATTAATCACTTCCTACTGCATGAGCCGTATAATCTCAAATTTAGTAATTTTTACTCCATCAATTTGATCGTGTGCAAACTTGCCTTGATGTACACCTAAATAATTTCCACCATTAATCATAGCAAGGCTATCCACCCGAGCATCTTCGATTGAACTATCTTGAAAGTTAGAATAGTTTTTTAACTGAATTGTAAATTTTGCTTTCAAAAAATTTGAACAGCAAATTGTTTGCTTTTGGAATTAAAATGATTCTCTGAAGAGTAAAATGTTTTTATACGGGTAACCGTAATTCTAGTGTATAATCTTTCCCCATTAAGAAATCCCCGCGAAACTCAAAAGGAGTTGCATATGAGCCAATTTTTCTACATTCATCCAAATAATCCGCAGCCTCGTTTGATTAACCAAGCGGTTGACATTATCCGCAATGATGGCGTGATTATTTACCCGACGGATTCAGGCTATGCACTCGGTTGTGGCATTGGGGAAAAATCGGCGATGGAACGCATCGTAAGAATTCGCCAACTGCCTGAAAATCATAATTTCACGCTGGTGTGTAGCGATTTATCGGAGCTTTCTACCTATGCGATGGTGGATAATCAAGCTTATCGCTTGATGAAAAATAACGTGCCGAATCCGTACACTTTTATCCTACCTGCTACCAAAGATGTGCCGCGTAGGCTACAAACTAAGCGTAAAACTATCGGGATTCGAGTGCCAGATAATGCGATCGCATTAGCATTGATTGCTGCCCTTGGCGAACCACTGCTTTCTTGTTCTTTGATGTTACCTGGCGAAGAAATGACTCAGTCGGATCCCGAAGAAATCCGTACTCTTTTAGAACACCAAGTGGATTTGATTATTCATGGTGGTTATTTAGGTGTTGAGCCAACTACGGTTGTTGATTTAACTGGCGACAGCCCAGAGATTATTCGCGAGGGATCAGGCAGCCTCACGCCATTTATTTAAACCATTTTTTAAATATTTAGACGCTTGTGAAAGCGACAAGGACAAACAATGAAAACCTTTCAAAATAAACAAAAACCAACATTTAATCGTCAATCTGATGAGAAAAAAGGAGCAAAAAATCCAGGCTTAGAGGAACGTAATGAACAGCGTGCGGCTCGTCCAACCTCTCGCCCGCTTGCAAAAAAAATTACAAAACAGACCGCTTCTTTAGATAAAACAACAGAGAAAAAAGAGAAAGTCGTTGGCGAAAAATTGCAGAAAATTTTAGCCCGTGCAGGGCAAGGCTCACGTCGTGAATTAGAAGAGGTAATTGCGGCAGGACGCGTGAGTGTCGACGGTAAAATTGCATCACTTGGCGACCGCGTGGTATTAAGCTCAGCCACCAAAATCCGTATCGACGGGCACTTAATCAACATAATCCCAACCCAAAAAGAGATTTGCCGCGTGTTGATGTATTACAAACCAGAGGGCGAACTTTGTACTCGCTCTGATCCTGAAGGTCGAGCAACCGTTTTCGACCGCTTGCCACGTTTAACAGGCTCACGCTGGATTGCGGTGGGGCGTTTAGATATCAACACTTCGGGTTTATTACTCTTTACCACTGATGGTGAACTTGCCAACCGCTTAATGCACCCTAGCCGTGAAGTAGAGCGTGAATACTCCGTACGTGTATTCGGCAACGTGGATGAAGCGATGTTACAACGCTTACGCAAAGGCGTGCAGTTGGAAGATGGCCCTGCGAACTTCAAGCAAATTAAGGCGGTAGGCGGTACAGGTATCAACCAATGGTTTGATGTGACTTTAACCGAGGGTCGCAACCGCGAAGTACGTCGTTTGTGGGAATCGCAAGAAGTGGAAGTGAGTCGCTTAATCCGTATTCGCTATGGCAATATCAAGCTTGAAAAGAGTTTGCCACGCGGCGGTTGGGAAGAGATGGGGCTTGAGCAAGTGAACTATCTGCGTGAATTGGTTGGACTCCCACCAGAAACGGAAACCAAAGTAGATGTAACGAAAAACAGAAGACGAGCAAACATCCGCCAAATTCGTAAAGCAGTGAAACAGCACGCAAAATATAAAGCGAAAAGTTAATCGTAAATCATTAAAAAGGCGAGCAATCCAATCATTGCTTGCCTTTTTTACCACATTATGCCGACATCATGTGATTACCAAATATATTTCAAACCAACATATCCTTGATAAGCTTCCTTACCGCTGCCGCTAAACAATGTGTTGGTTTTGCTTAATGCACGAGTGTAATTCAGATTTGCCTGCGCCGATAACTGTTTACCCAATGGTAAAACGCCGCCGATGCTCACTTCACCAAAGGTTGGGGCATAACGCTCGGTAATACGGTCACGCCCTACCTCTAATTCGGTTTTTCTGCCCATAAAATCGTGCACTAAATTCAGTGAAGCAAAGAAACTATTGGCGTTTTTGCCTTTTTCGGCATTGAAGCTCACACTTGCCCCAACGCGTCCGCGTAATACGTTTTGATGGCTGGATTTCATATCACGAATGCCGTCATTAAATCCGACCATTTTGGTCTCAAGCAAGGTGAGTTGTGCTTGTGGTACAAAATTCCATCTGCCATCTGTAGAAATCGCAATTTCTTTGCCCACTTCGGTATTTGCCATAAAGTTGAAGCCATCGTTTTTCGCTTTGTTGCCGTTTTGTGCGGTGTATTTCGCCCCAATCCAGCCCACATTCGCGGTGGTATCTAAATACAAGCCGTTATTACCATACCAAGTGGAATATAAGCCTAGTGTTGCGGTTTCTAACTTGCCTTTGCCCACCAATTTATCCGCCACAATATAGCCATTTTGAGCGTGGTATTTGTCGTAGAATTTGTTATCCGCACGGTTGAACGATGCCATCACACCGCCGCGGCGAATGCCATTCTCATTGTTGTTCACGAATAAATCTGAGCCAATTTGCACAAATTTCGCTTTCGATTTATAAGCCAAACGTGCTTTGCCCTGTTCTTGGGTATAGCCACCGCCTACGTGTGCCCAAGTTTGCGGTGTTAACGGTGCTTGCAAGCTACCCATTCGGGTTTGCAATTTACCGTTTTCTTGCAATAACGTTTCCCTAGCAATGCGTTGAGTTTGTACATAGCCAGCAATCTGTTCCGCATAAATCATCGGGCCGTTGTTGGCTGGCACTGCTGGTTGCGGTACAGGTTGCACTGGTTCTGGTTCTGGTTCTGGTACAGGTTGTACTGGTTCTGGCTGTGGTGCAGGTTGTACAGGCTCTGGTTGCGGTGCAGGTTGTACTGGTTCTGGTTGTGGTGCAGGTTGTACTGGTTCTGGTTGTGGTGCAGGTTGTACTGGCTCTGGTTGCGGCACTGGTTGTATAGGTTCAGGTTGCGGAGTAGGTTGCATAGGTTCTGGCTGCGGTGCTGGTTGTTCTAATGCCGTTAACGTCCAATAATAGTTATTGCTATGTCGCACTAATTGGGCTTCGCCTGCGTTGGTGGTTGGGGCAGTGCCTTCAAATTTGCCCTCTTCTTCGCCTTTAATTTCCACCACAGGGGTTAATAAGCCACCGTTTTTCTCTACATCCGAACGGGTTACATCACCGAAAATGCTCTCGTTGCCTTGGTAGTAGGCTTTAACGATGCTGGTGCCTTCGTGATTGCCTTCAATAATCAGTTTATCGGTTTGTTGGATATCGGGGTTATGCCAGAAAGTGTTAACGCGAAGTTCGCCAGTGTATTCTTCATCAGCATACCATTTACGATAATCACCACTAATTGTTAAAGTATCATTAGGCAAATTATTTTTAGAAAGATCAATTATGCCTTTATAGGCTTTAACATTATAATCAAGTCGAATATTTGAAGAGGTATTTTTAGGGGCAATATTTAACTCTGCATCTTTATAAATCTCAATATAACCAACTTTACCAGAATTACTTGTCATATTTCCGGTTAAATTTAAAATACCATCTTCTCCCAAAATTCTAATGCTTCTAAAATTACGAATTGCTTTATCTTCGTATGAGCCTACGCTTTCACTGCTTCCCGTTAATTCTTGACTAAGTTCAAGGGAATTATTCTCCACATAATCTAAAGCATCAGGGTTATTTTTATAAGAGCCCTCTAATACTTTTACTTTAGATATATCACTACCCAATAAATGAAGTTGATCATCACCTTTACCTAAGTAAATATTGCCTTCAATTTTACTACCTCTACGCAAAAGAAAATCATCTGAATAATCTGAACCAATAAATGCTGCCTTATCTTCTGGAGCAGAAATCACACCGTACACATATACATATGTGCCTACACTACTGCCATTATGGTTAAGATTTTCAACCACTTTACCAAATAAATCTTTACGATTAAAGGCAGAGAAATCAATGGCATCGCCGTTTTCGGAAGATATTGCACCGTAATTACCTATACCAATATAGTCATAGAGCTTTGGATAAAGTCCCTTAATTTTTTCGGCTTTATCTTCATCGGACAAGGCTAAAAATGCAGGGTCATGTCTATCATTTCTAAATTCATCCAACACTTTTATTGCTGTGCCATTTTCACCTGTGGCTTTAATGGAACTGTCTTGGCTTAAGTAAAGAGAAAAACCATAGCTCGGAATAGCTGCTTTAGTATTACCCGCATAGATAGCTGTACCAAAATAACCCGTGAATCCAATTGTATCTAAATCTAATGCCAATGCTGTAGTATTTGGATTAACTGCTGTAATAGCTAATTTTTCAAAATGATAAGAAGTGAACTCCTCTTCACCTGTTGA
The DNA here is from genome assembly GCF_018373095.1 of Haemophilus parahaemolyticus. Classification (GTDB taxonomy): domain Bacteria; phylum Pseudomonadota; class Gammaproteobacteria; order Enterobacterales; family Pasteurellaceae; genus Haemophilus_A; species Haemophilus_A parahaemolyticus_A. The sequence continues at coordinate 7,871 of NZ_JAHAHT010000018.1, read as the reverse complement.
ATAAATTAATGTACCATCTGCATTTTTATGTAAATTGCCACTGATTTGATCATCGTCTACAGCTATTGCCAGATGGGAAGTTGACAACGTAGCAATCGCTAAGGCGGTTTTCACCAAACCAGATTTACCTCTGTTTTTCGCTAATTCTGATGTAACGACAGAATTTTTAGTGAGATAATTGTATTTAGTTTTAAAGATTTTATTCATTTGAGTTACCTGTATGATATTAAATTTAACGTAATAAAAATGGGCATCAAAAAATCATTAATTAATAATTTCTGATACCCATATTTAATGTAGACTATTTACGATTTAAAATATTATCTACTTTATTTCGAATTTCATTTCGTACTTCATCTACTTTACTTGATTTTGAAGTCGGTGAATAATTATCTCTTCCATTTTCATTCGGTCGAGATGTAATTCTTTCTACTGCGCCTTCACCAGTGCCTTTGCCTTGTCTATCTAATGACATTTTAGTTTCTCCTATGTTGGTTGTTAAATTAATATGGTTTAAGTCTTGATGTACTACAATTAATCTTAAATGTACTTTTTGAGTAAACTTCTTCAACTGTCATATCTACTTTACCGACCCCCTTAACATCATATGAATTATAAATTAGATCTCCCCAGAGAGATTTTTTTCCTGTTGGAATGCTAATGCGTTCACCAACATACCTGTTTTGACAAGCTCTTACATCGTCATCATAACTTCCTGATTGGTATGAAGTATCATCATTACTGCAATCTGCAAATAAACAATATACACCCGCCACTACCAATCCTGCAGCGGCAACGCCTGCTAAAGCCGTAAGCGTATCGCTAGTGGACCAATTAGAACCACTCTCTTCTTTATATTGATTAAATAAAGACCTGGTATCAGAAATTAATTCATTATTGCTTGCATATTTTTTTAATTTAATACTATTTGAATTTCCCCAATGATATTCTAAGCCTCCATCAGAAAGTTCAGTTAAATAGATTGTGTCACTTTTACATTTGCCACTATGGATTTTTTCATCAAAATAAAATCTATCATCTGATTGATAAGCATAATCTAATCGACCAGCACATGTATTACCTGAACTCATTAACGGATATTCAATATCGTAACTGCCTGAATTCATATTAATTTTAATAACCCAAGCACTTCCATCCGATTGTTTTCCTACACCACCGTATAATCCATTTAGTTTATCTAAATATTCATTATGTGAAGTACAAGCAGATAGCGTAAAAATCGATAATAAAGAGAGTTTAAGGAACTTTAATTTCATTGTGTTTAACATATAAGATCCTATTAAATACAGAAATGTAGAGTTAAAAAATTTTTTTCTTTAAGGCGTTTCGTTCTCTCTGTAAAGAGAGAACAAGAGGGAGTATACTCCCTCGCGACCGTTTAAAATGTGTACTGAAAATGGTGTAAAAAAGCAGTTAAGCAAATGTTTTATGGAACGCACCAGCTTTTTTATCAGCAAGATTTTTATGCGGTAAAGGCAGTTTCTTTTACGCTTAATCGCCGTGAAACGCTGGAATATGGGGCAACCAAAGAGGTGCTGTTAAACCCACAATATGCGATTACCGAACGGTTAATTAAAAGCCATTTTGGTAAAAAATTAACTGTAGAGGCGTGGCAGAAATAGGGTATATTTGCCCAGAGAGAGGTATTTGAGTTGCTTTCCTTGAGGCATATACTATTTGCAAAATTTCACAAAAAACCAACCGCTTAAGGAGAGAAAAATGGATCTTACCAAAGTTATTGAAGCTCGCAAAACCATCAAAATGTTTAATCCAAATGTAAAAATTAGCCGTGAAGAGATGGCAGAAATGCTCACCATTGCTCAACTTGCCCCTTCAAAAGCAAACTTACAACCTTGGCGTTATGTGATAGTTGATGATGCGGAAAAGAAAAAACAGTTACTTGGTTTTGTGGGGCACAATGCCCCGCCTTGTGAAAGTGCTTCAGCGGTTATTCTAGTATTAGCCGATTTAGAATATCAAAAGGTATTGGGTGATATTTTAGATTACTCCGTTGAAAAAGGCTGTTTAATGCCACAATTTCGCGATAATTTATACAACTTCTTATTAGGATTACACGACAAATCAAGTGACGTAGAAATCCGCGATCAAGTGCTTATCGACACCAGCCTTGCCACAATGCAATTAATGTTAGTCGCCAAAGATAAAGGATACGACACTCACGCTATCGGCATTTTTGACCGTGATGCAGTGATGAATACCTTAGAAGTAGATAGCAAGCGTTATGCACCCGTGATGTTGCTTGCTATCGGCAAAGCCGCAACCACACCTATTCCAAGCGTTCGATTGCCATTAGAATATACGGTTTCGTGGAATGATGGGACAGGGTTTAGAGGTTAATTATTAATAAAAAACAGCCACTGAATGACTATGATAAGTACTACAAGCGGCTGTTTTTTTATTACTTTTTACAATTACACGTTAAAGCGGAAGTGCATTACATCACCATCTTGCACGATGTAATCTTTTCCTTCTAGACGCCATTTACCTGCTTCTTTCGCGCCGTTTTCGCCTTTGAATTGAATGAAATCATCGTAAGCAATCACTTCCGCACGAATAAAACCTTTTTCGAAATCGGTGTGGATAACCGCTGCTGCTTTTGGTGCAGTTGCACCGACAGAAACTGTCCACGCACGTACTTCTTTCACGCCTGCAGTGAAGTAAGTTTGCAGATTTAACAACGCATAGCCTGCACGGATTACACGGTTCAAACCAGGTTCTTCAATGCCTAAATCTTGTAAAAATTCAGTTTTTTCATTATCGTCTAATTCTGCGATTTCCGCTTCGATTGCTGCACACACAGGCACAACCACTGAACCTTCTTTTGCGGCGAACTCACGCACTTTGTCTAAGTATGGATTGTTTCCAAACCCATCTTCGTTTACATTCGCAATGTACATCGTTGGTTTTAAGGTTAAGAAATTGTAGCCTTTGATTGCGTGTAACTCGTCTTTATCTAAAGCTACTGAACGGATCATACCTGCATTTTCAAGCACAGGTAAGATTTTTTCCATTACTGAAAGCTCGAATTTCGCTTCTTTATCGCCACCTTTTGCACGTTTTTGTAAACGTTGGATCGCACGCTCGCAGCTGTCTAAGTCGGCTAAGGCTAATTCGGTGTTGATAGTTTCGATGTCATCAAGCGGGTCGATTTTACCTGCAACGTGTACAATGTCATCGTTTTCAAAACAACGCACTACGTGACCAATTGCGTCTGTTTCGCGGATGTTCGCTAAGAATTTGTTACCCAAGCCCTCGCCTTTGCTCGCACCTGCCACTAAGCCTGCGATATCCACAAATTCCATCGTGGTAGGTAATACGCGTTCAGGTTTAACAATTTCCGCTAATGCATCTAAACGCGGGTCAGGCATTGGCACCACGCCAGTATTTGGTTCGATGGTACAGAACGGATAGTTTGCCGCCTCAATACCTGCTTTAGTTAATGCATTAAAAAGAGTTGATTTACCCACGTTAGGTAAACCCACGATACCACATTTAAATCCCATGATTTTTCCTTATAAATATGTCCTCTCCTCATTTTCCCCTCTTCCATGGTGGAAAAGGGGAAATTTCACTTCTTAGAAGTAAAATTCGGGAGCGGGGGAAGCCGTTAAAATTAACCGCTCATTGACGAAATTCATATTCGTCTCTGTTTTTATCTCTCTCTACCTATAGATTCTAAACGAATCCTCTGGCTATCTTTCTCCCACAAGGAAAGAAAGTGATATTAGTCGAAGATTGTAAAATGACTAATGAGTTGACAAGCTTATCAACCGTTCAACCGTCATTTTTACAATTATTTTTTACAACCAGGGAAACCTAAGGCTTCACGGCTTGCATAATAAGCTTCAGCCACGCCTTTGGTTAAGGCACGAATGCGTAAAATATAGCGTTGGCGTTCGGTTACCGAAATTGCTTTACGTGCATCTAACAAGTTAAAGCTGTGTGCCGCTTTCAAAATACGCTCATAAGCTGGCAATGGTAACGGTTTTTCTAGGGATAATAACTCTTGTGCCTCTTTTTCGTATTGATCGAAGCAGTAGAATAAGAAATCTGTGTTTGCGTGTTCAAAGTTATAGGTTGATTGCTCAACTTCATTTTGATGGAAAACATCGCCATAAGTGGTTTTGCCTAATGGGCCGTCAGACCAAACTAGGTCATACACAGAATCTACGCCTTGAATGTACATGGCCAAACGCTCTAAACCGTAAGTCACCTCGCCCGTTACAGGTTTACATTCTAAGCCGCCCACTTGTTGGAAATAGGTAAATTGAGTCACTTCCATGCCGTTTAGCCACACTTCCCAGCCCAAGCCCCATGCGCCTAAGGTTGGGTTTTCCCAGTTATCTTCTACGAAACGAATGTCGTTTTTGGTCGGATCGAAACCAAGCATTTCAAGCGAGCCTAAATAAAGTTCTTGAATATTATCTGGAGAAGGTTTGATTACCACTTGGAATTGATAATAATGTTGTAAACGGTTTGGATTTTCGCCATAACGACCATCGGTCGGGCGGCGTGAAGGTTGCACATAAGCAAATGCCATGGGTTCTGGACCTAATGCACGCAATGCGGTCATTGGGTGAGAGGTACCTGCGCCCACTTCCATATCAAAAGGTTGCACAATGGTGCAGCCTTGGTTTGCCCAATATTCTTGCAGGGCTAAAATCATACCTTGGAATGTTTTTACGTTAAATTTTGTGCTCATAATCTTGTATCTAATGTGATGAAAAATAGCGACATTATACTTGAAACATAAGTTTCGATAAAGGCGAAAAAAGCGGTGGGAATATCACGTTCTTTTGCAAAATAAATAGCATTTACAAAAGGAATGAAAATTATGAACTAGGAAAGCCTTTGGCGTTGTGTCAAAATAACGCTCATTTTAAAATGAGGGATTACATTATGAAACAAAACTTAATTACTACCGCGATTTTACTCGGTACTTCCACTTTTGTTTACGCTGAAAACAGCACAGAACTTGCACCCAGCTAAATCTACCGCTTACCGACACGCTGATACTTTCAGACACAGGCATTGTGGAAGGTTATTTCCCTCAATATCCAACCTTGCTTAATCTGCTTGGCTTAACCCCGCTAAAAATACCGCTTACGGCACAAAAATTTTCTCTTGAAAAAGTGTTACTAGCTGAACCCAACGTGTTGATTGAAATCAGCGACCAACAAAGTTATAACGAACAAGCGGAATTACTTAAACATCCGCTTTTGCAAAATCTTTTTAAAAATCGACCGCTCTTTCGCATTCCAATGAAATATACTTATTGTTTCGACCACGGTGTGTGGCAAGGAGCGGAGATGATTTATCTTCAACATTCAAAAAAATGGGAAAATAAATAAAAATTTACAATATTTTCAATATGATCTCTATCGTTTAATAGGCAAGCGGTATATTTTTCAGTAGAATCTACCATTATTATTTTTATTTGAAGGTTAGTAAGAATATGGCACGAAGTTCAATGGCTCGCCCCAAAAAAAGTAAAGGTATGAGTATTTCTACTGTTTTATCAATTATTATTGTGCTTTTACTAGCACTTGGTTTGGGATTATGGTTATTAAAAGAGAATGCGCCAGCACCAACGATTCCAGTGCCAAAGCAAGTTACGGTGCAATCCATTCCACAAAACACCAATTTACCAAGCCGCCCAGAGGAAGTGTATAGTTATATCCGAGACTTAGAAACTCGTGAGGTGATTACGGATGCAAGCAAGATTCAAGAAAAAGGCATCTCACTTTCAAAAGAGCAACTCAAGCAGCTTGAAGAAAAACGTCAACAAGAAGAGGCTGCTCGTCTCTTAGCCAATCAATCTGAAGTTGAAGATACTATAGATTCTGCTGTTTCAGAGGATGTTGAACTCACAGAACAAAAAGTGCATGAGCAAAAGCAAGCTGAAGAAAAGCGTAAACAGGCAGAATTAAAAAAACAGCAAGAGCTTGCTAAAAAATCTGAAGAAGAGAAGAATAAGTTAAAAGAAGAAAAAATGGCAGCTTCACAACCTAAAGCTGGTAGCTTTGGTTTGCAATGTGGTGCATTTAAAAATAAAGCCCAAGCTGAAAATATGCAGGCTCGCCTTGCTATGGCTGGATTTAATGCCCGTATTGTTAGTGGTGCTGATTGGAACCGTGTCTTTGTAGGACCAATTGGTAACAGAGCTTCTGCAGTTACTGCTCAATCTAATGCTAAAAGTGTTGCAGACTGCGTTATTGTTGCTATGTAGAGGAATGGTGCATAAATAGAAAACAGCACGAATATGCCTTTTTTCTGACTAGAATCTACCAGCCAATCATAGTTTAGCTATAAAACAAAACCCCGCAACATTCGCTGCGGGGTTTCTAATTTGATGGCGGAGGAAGTGAGATTCGAACTCACGGAGGGCGTAAACCCTCGGGCGGAGGAAGTGAGATTCGAACTCACGGAGGGCGTAAACCCTCGCCGGTTTTCAAGACCGGTGCCTTCAACCACTCGACCATTCCTCCGTTGAAAACGGGCAAAATGATAATCGAATTTTAATAATGAGTAAATAAAATTTTACAACTTTCTATTCAAGAGATTTCTTTTTATTCAATTTGTTGTTTATTTACTCTGCAGTCCTATCAACTTAAATGTAAATCTTTCTTAATAAAAAAAGTAAACGTTTGCGATAAATTTTCTAATATTTGTTAAAAACTATTTACATTTTAAAAATTTTTGTTATGTTCAAATTGCATACAATTTTTTCCAACAAAATAATAAGGAGTTTCGTATGTCAAGCACAACAAAAAATCCAACAAGGGGCTATATGATATTAGCCTTAGACTTCCTGCTGTTTTTAGCCCTCATCAAGATGCTGCCATTCACACCGACGGAAAATCGGGGCTTAGCGTTACTCATCTTTATCGGGATATTATGGCTCACGGAAGCTTTTAATATTACTGTTACCTCGCTAATGGTACCTATTCTGGCAATTGGGCTGAATGTCTTGCCGACCAAAGCGGCATTTGCCCCCTTCTCCGAACCTATCATTTTTATGTTCTTTGGTGGATTCGTTCTGGCTGCGGTAATGAACATTCAAAAACTCGACCTCTGGATTGCCAATCACATTATCCGCCTCGCACGCGGAAATCTTAAACTTACCGTACTCTACCTTTTTGCTGCCACGGCAGGGCTTTCTCTGTTTATCAACAACACCGCCGTTGCGGCTATGATGTTGCCTTTAACCCTCGGCATTTTGAAAAAAGTTGATCTTAAAACCAACCGTGCATTGTATGTTTTTGTGTTACTTGGTGTTGCATTTAGTGCCAGCATCGGGGGCATCGGGACACTCACAGGCTCTGCACCCAATGCGATTTTAGCCTCTCAACTTAAAATCACTTTCTCAGAATGGCTCTTCTACGGAATGCCTGTCGCTATTTTATTGATGATTGGCATGGTGTTTAGCCTGCTTATCGTACTTCGTCCTAACTTCAATGTGCCGTTTGAAATTTTACTCGAAGAAATTCCGCTTACTAGCAAACGTAAAATCACCCTTGCTGTGTTTGTGATTGCTGCCTTTTTCCTTGTTTTCGGCAGCTGGTTAGAACCGTTTATCCGTTCAGTATTAGAGCTTAGCCAACCCATCAAAAACTTCGATGCGGTAGTGGCAATGACCGCAGTTATTATCCTTTGCATTACCCACACTGCAACTTGGTCAGAAATTCAAGATCGTACCGAATGGGGCGTGTTAATGCTCTTCGGGGGTGGATTGGTGCTTGGTATCGTGCTCAAAGAAACGGGAGCAAGCAAAATTCTTGCTGATACCATTGTGAATTATATCGGTGTGCAACACTGGCTTGTAATGA
>NZ_JAHAHT010000144.1 GCF_018373095.1 Haemophilus parahaemolyticus | reverse complement strand
AATGTTCCACTATCAACGCAAATGGTTTGATGCGGGCAAGCAGTATCGAACCCGCAACATTTTGAAAAGTCGACAAATTGGGGCGACTTATTTTTTCGCTCACGAAGCCTTGGTCGATGCACTGACCACGCAACGTAATCAAATTTTTATTTCAGCCAGTAAGAAGCAGGCGTTACAGTTCCGTGCTTATATTGTGGAATATGCGAAACGTACTGCCGATGTGGACTTAAAAGGCGAAACCATTACTTTGCCGAATGGTGCACAACTGATTTTCTTAGGCACGAACTCTAAAACCGCTCAATCCTACCACGGCAATTTGTACTTTGACGAAATTTTTTGGGTGAATAACTTTGAAGAAGTGCGAAAAGTCGCTGCTGGTATGGCTTCTCAGAAACAGTATCGTATCACTTATTTTTCTACCCCCTCAAGCATTGCTCATTCAGCCTATAAATTATGGTCTGGCAAATTGTTTAATCGAGGCAGACCAAAAGCAGAGCAGGTAGAAATTGATATTTCTCACGCCAATTTGAAAGCTGGCAAGCTGTGTGATGATGGACAGTGGCGACAGATTGTAAATATTGAAGATGCAGAAAAGGGCGGATGTAATCTGTTCGATATTCAGCAACTCAGAATGGAAAATAGCCCCGATGAGTTCAATCAGCTCTTTATGTGTGAGTTTATTGATGATAATCAGTCGGTATTCAAATTCACGATGATGCAGCGTTGCTGTGTGGACACAATGGAGCAATGGAAAGATTACAACTTTGCCCTCGGCTATGCTCGCCCCTTTGGCAATCGTGATGTATGGCTAGGCTACGATCCGTCTTATTCGGGCGACCGTTCCGCCTTAGTGGTGATTGCACCGCCTAAAGTGGACGGTGGCAAATTCCGCTTGTTGGAATATCAGACCTTCAAAGGTGGGGATTTTCAGGCACAAGCACAGGCAATTTTGACGATGTGTAGCCGCTATAACGTGACTCGCATTGCGATTGATAACACAGGCTTGGGCGTTGGGGTGTCGGAAATTGTAACCAAATCTCGGCCCGATGCGATGTTGTTGCAATATACGGCAGAGCTAAAAAGTAAGATGGTGTTGAAAGGGCTTGATGTCATCGGCAAAGGGCGGTTTGAGTTTGATTATGCTCACGCGGTTGAGGTGGGTTCTAGCTTTATGGCAATCAAAAAACAACTGACTAATTCGCAACGTCAAATTACTTATGTTGCCGACCGTTCAGAAGAAGCCTCGCACGCTGACCTTGCGTGGGCGTGTTTGCAAGTGTTACTTAATGAGCCGTTTGACGGTAAACTTTCAGAACAAACAGGAACGATTGAATTTTATGACTAAACGTAAATTATCAAAGAAAAATGACCGCTTGCAAGTGGTGGAAAATGAACAAAATGCTGCAGGTGTTGAAGCCTTTAGCTTTGGCGAACCTGTGCCGATGTTAGACCGTGCCGAAATTCTGAATTATTTGTCGGTGCAAGTGATGTATGAGAAATGGTATTCTCCGCCGATTTCGTGGTCGGGCTTGGCGAAATCGTTTCGTGCCTCGGTGCATCACGAATCAGCAATCGGGGCGAAAGTCAATGTCATGGCAAGTATTTTGGATATGCCGAAAATGAGCCACGTTGACAAAGTGCGGTTATTACAGGATTTCTTTGTCTTCGGCAATGCCTATATTCGCAAGATTACAAATCGCTTTGGTGCGGTGATTCGCCTTGAAGTACCACTGGCGAAATATGTGCGAAAAGGCGTGCAGCCCGATTCGTTTTGGTATATCCGCGAAGGGATGGTTGATGAGTTTGAATTTCCGAAAGGAGAAATTTTCCATTTGTTCGAGCCTGATATTAATCAAGATGTGTACGGCTTGCCGAGTTATCTTTCTGCGCTTCAATCGGCTTGGTTAAATGAGAGTGCCACGCTGTTTCGCCGTAAGTATTATTTGAACGGTGCACACGCAGGTTTTGTGTTTTATATGACCGATGCTGCACAAAAGCAGGAAGATATTGATAATTTGCGTGAGCAGTTGAAAAAATCAAAAGGCGTGGGGAATTTTAAGAACCTATTTGTTCACGCCCCGAATGGCAAAAAGGACGGCATTCAGATAATCCCGATCTCTGATGTGGCTGCTAAAGATGAGTTCTTCAATATCAAAAACGTAAGCCGTGATGATGTGTTGGCTGCACACCGTGTACCGCCTCAGTTGATAAGTATTGTGCCAAATAATACAGGTGGTTTTGGTAACGTGAAAGATGCGGCGGAGGTGTTTTACTTTGTGGAGATTGACTCGTTGCAGTCATATTTTGCTCAGTTGAACCAATGGCTCGGTGAAGATGTGGTTAAATTCAAACCGTTTAAGTTGCTGAATGCCGATCCAAATCATACGTTATAACAACATCATTTTACGCCCTCATTCGTGAGGGCTTTTTTGTTATCTGAATTTTTTGTTATCTGAATTTTTTGTTATCTGAAATTTCAGGCAGTGAAAAGTATTTCACCTTTACCCTGCCGCGTGCGCTCGTATCCTCGCCACGCCCGCGCACTAAATGTGTGGATTTGTACGCAAATTGCGAACTGCACTCAAACCTTGCCAGATATACCGCCTTTTAGATCTTTGATCGTAGATCTTATTACGCAAAATTACGCACTAAAACGCATTTTTTCGCTCACTTCTCGCATCGTATAAATCGACATATAACGGGTACGGACTTTCATCTTCACATATTTTCGCCCCTTAAAGCGAACCAACATCTGCGGTTTCTGATTATTTGCCACCTCCTCGCCCGTCGCATTATGAATAAACGG
>NZ_JAHAHT010000143.1 GCF_018373095.1 Haemophilus parahaemolyticus | reverse complement strand
AGGCGGTTATCCAATCGGCACACAAGAAGATGTGCTTTCATTGATTTCTGGCGGTTTTGATTCGGGCGTTTCAAGCTATATGCTGATTCGTCGTGGTTCTCGTGTGCATTACTGCTTCTTTAATTTAGGTGGTGCAGCACATGAAATTGGTGTTAAACAGATGGCGTACCATATTTGGAACCGTTATAGCACTTCACATAAAGTACGCTTTGTAGCAATCAATTTTGAAAACGTAGTTGGTGAGATTTTAGAAAAAATCGATAACGGACAAATGGGCGTGGTGTTAAAACGAATGATGGTGCGTGCGGCAAGCAAAATTGCCGAGCGTTTTGATATTCAGGCGATTGTGACGGGGGAAGCTTTGGGGCAAGTTTCAAGCCAAACTCTGACTAATTTGCGTCTGATTGATAAAGCTTCTGATACGCTGGTGCTTCGCCCGCTGATTACCCACGATAAAGAGCAGATTATTGCGATGGCAAAAGAGATCGGTACCGATGATATTGCGAAATCTATGCCAGAATTCTGTGGGGTGATTTCTAAAAATCCAACTGTGAAAGCGATTGAAAGCAAAATTGTGGAAGAAGAAGGGTATTTCAACTTTGAAGTGCTAGAGCAAGCGGTACAAAACGCCCAATTCTTGGACATTCGCGAAATTGCACAACAAACAGAAAAAGAGGTTGTGGCTGTCGAAACCACCACAGAGCTTGGAGAAAATGATGTGATTTTAGACATTCGCAGCCCAGAAGAAATTGACGAAGCTCCGTTCAAATTGAAAGGTGTTGAAGTGAAAAAACTACCGTTCTACAAACTTTCCAGCCAATTTGCTGAACTAGAACAGTCGAAAAACTATCTGCTTTACTGCCAACGTGGGGTAATGAGCAAATTACAAGCGTTGTATCTGAAAGAGAACGGGTTTAATAACGTGAAAGTTTTTCGTTTGAAATAAGTTAGCATAATAAACAAATAAAGGCATCAGAGATGAAACCCTGATGTCTTTAACTAAATTGTATACCTTGCATTAAGTTAAAAGGTTATTTTCTGTTTTTCATATTAGAGAAAATATTTGCCAAAATTGGACCTGAAACGTTGTGCCAGAAGCTAAATAATGCACTTGGTACGGCAGCAATTGGATTAAAGTGAGCCGCAGCTAATGCAGCACCTAAACCAGAGTTTTGCATTCCTACTTCAATTGCAATTGCTTTGCTGTCTGCTATGTTTAATTTGAATAGTTTTGCAGCAAAGAAACCAATTAAATAACCCAAACAGTTATGTAACACGACGACGCTGAAAATTAACAGGCCTGATTCTACAATCTTATCTTTGCTTACTGCTACTACCGCCGCTAAAATTAAGACGATTGAAATAACCGAAACTAAAGGCATGGTTTGGCTTGTTTGTTCAATTGCTTTCTTAAATAACGCACGCACGACTAACCCTAAGAAGATTGGGAAAAGCACCATTTTTAGTACAGATAAAAACATTGCAGATGCATCAATATCTAACCATTGGCTTGCAAGAACATAGAAGATTGCAGGGGTTAATAATGGTGAAAGTAACGTAGAAATTGTTGTGCAAGCAACTGAAAGTGCGGTATTTCCTTTTGAAAGATAAGTCATTATATTTGAAGATGTGCCTCCTGGGCAAGAACCGACTAAAATGACACCAACTGCTAAATCAGGCGGTAAGTCAAAGGCTTTAGCGAGCACAAAAGCGATAGATGGCATAATAAAAAATTGTCCAACTACGCCAATAAAGACCGATTTTGGATGTTTTGCCACTTCGCCAAAATCATTGAAAGTAAGAGTAATACCCATACCGAACATAACCAAACCTAAGAGGTAAGGAATATAAGGAGCAAAGATTTTAAATTCTGCGGGGAAGTAGAACGCAAGAACAGCAAAAACAATAGCCCAGAGTGCGAACGTTTTGCTCACGAATTTAGTTAGTTTAAGGAGAGCTTGCATATAAAGTCCTATTTTATTATGAAAAGGACTTACCATTCTAATCGGCTTTTGTAAAAAAATAAAGAGATGAAAAATCTATTTAACGTAAGCTTTTCATCTCTTATAAATTTTAAATTAGCCTAGTATATTAATAAACCAAGTAATCACAAATAAGTTGATAATATCAACAAAGAAAGCCCCTACAAGCGGTACGATTAAGAAAGCTTTATGCGAGGGTCCAAAGGTTTGTGTTACAGATTGCATATTTGCAACTGCTGTTGGTGTTGCACCTAAACCGAAACCACAGTGACCTGCTGTTAAGATAGCTGCATCGTAATCTTTACCCATAATGCGAAAAGTCACAAAGTAGCCATATAAAATCATAACGATAGTTTGAACAACTAAGATGATTAACATTGGGCCTGCTAAGCCTGCTAATTCCCATAATTTAATGCTCATTAATGCCATCGCTAAGAATAAACTTAATGAAGCGTTACCAAATACATCAATTGCACGGTCGAACATATCGAATTTGAATACTTTGGTTAATACATTGCGTAAGATAACACCAAAACCTAATGCCCAAACGAATTGTGGTAAGCCTAAATCGGCAAATTGAGCCGCCATTACAGAAGAGAAAGCTAAACACGCAGCGAATAATGCCATGGTTTCAATGGTTGAACTAGCGGTAATAAAACGAACGTGATCTTTTTCTTCGAAAGTTTCACCATCATATTGTTCGTCAGAAGTTTCAACCCGTTTGGATGATACCTTTTTATCGCGTTTTAAGTTATTCACTAAGCGACGAGCAACAGGTCCACCGATTAAACCTCCAGCTACCAAACCGAAAGTAGCAGATGCCATTGCCATTTCCATTACGCCTTGTAAGCCATATTTATCCGCAAATACTTTAGCCCAAGCCG
>NZ_JAHAHT010000142.1 GCF_018373095.1 Haemophilus parahaemolyticus | reverse complement strand
ACCATATGTCATTCTATTTATCAGACAATCAAGATCCTTGGAGTAAACCGGATCAAAAGAAGTCTGAACAACAAAATAATGGTTCAGAACCACAAGAACCAAAGCAACAGAATAATCAACAACCACCTGATTTAGAAGAAGTATTCTCTAGCTTACTTCGTAAAATGGGTGGTAAGAAAGATCAAAATGGGAACCCTAAGCCCGTTTCTTTTGGTAAGTTTATTCCTGCCGTTATTACTTTAGCGGCGGTTATTTGGGGAGCTTCTGGTTTCTATACTGTGCAAGAGGCTGAACGAGGTGTTGTAACGCGTTTTGGTAAGCTTAATCAAGTCGTTTTACCTGGTTTAAATTGGAAGGCAACTTTTATTGATGACGTTATTCCAGTAAACATTGAACGTGTGATGGAACTCAATACAAGCGGTTCAATGCTTACGCAAGATGAAAATATGGTTCAGGTTGAAATGACCGTACAGTATCGAGTGGAAGATCCTGCGAAATATCTTTTTAGCGTGAATAATCCAAATGATAGCTTGAAACAAGCAACTGATAGCGCTTTACGCTATGTTATCGGGCATATGAAAATGGATGAAATTCTTACGACAGGTCGTGCAACTGTACGCGAACAAACGTGGAACACCTTGCGTGATATTATCAAAAACTATGATATGGGATTACTTATTACCGATGTAAATTTCCAATATGCTCGTCCACCTGAAGAGGTAAAAGCAGCGTTTGATGATGCGATTAAAGCACAGGAAGATGAGCAACGTTTAATTCGTGAAGCGGAAGCCTATGCTCGTGGTAAGGAACCGATTGCACGTGGTCAAGCTCAGCGTATTATTGAGCAGGCAACCGCTTATAAAGAAAAAGTGGTGCTAGAAGCTCAAGGTGAGGTAGAACGTTTCAGCAAATTATTGCCAGAGTATAAATCTGCACCTCAACTAACCCGTGAACGTTTATATTTGCAAACGATGGAAAAAGTGATGTCGAATACACCGAAAATTGTGATGGAAGGTGGTGCAAATATCAATGTGTTACCATTGGAAAAACTGTTAGGAAATTTGACCGCTTCACAGCCTACAACGAAAGCAATTATGGCAGAGCCTGTGATTCAACAACCCGTACAACCTAAAATTGCGGTACAAGAGCAACCACAACCAGAAATTCGTAGAGGGAGATTCTAATGCGTAAATTATTATTGCCTGTATTGGCTGTTGTAGCATTCGTCTTATTCCAGTCTATGACGATTGTGCCAGAAGGTGGACGCGGTATTATGTTGAGATTCAATAAAGTCCATCGTAATGCGGAGCAAAAAGTGGTGATTTACACGCCAGGCTTGCATTTTAAAGTCCCATTTATGGATAGTTTGAAAGTACTAGATGCTCGTATTCAAACTTTAGATGGTAAAGAAGATCGGTTTGTGACTGTTGAGAAAAAGGATTTGCTTGTGGATTCTTATGTAAAATGGCGAATAAGTGATTTTGGTCAATTCTATACTTCGACAGGTGGAGATTATCAAAAAGCCTCCGATCTATTACGTCGCAAGGTCAATGACCGTTTACGTTCAGAAATTGGTTCTCGCACTATTAAAGATATTGTTTCTGGTTCTCGTGGTGAGTTGATGGCTGGAGCTCAAAAAGCCTTAAATTACGGGGATGATGGTGCGGAAAAATTGGGCATCAAGGTGGTAGATGTGCGTGTTAAACAGATCAACCTACCAAATGAAGTTTCATCTTCTATTTACCAACGTATGCGTGCAGAACGTGATGCGGTAGCTCGTGAACACCGTTCACAGGGTGAAGAAAAAGCCGAATTTATCAAAGCGGAAGTAGATAAAAAAGTCGTGCTAATTGAAGCAAATGCGAAAAAAATGGCTGAAACCTTACAAGGTGAAGGTGATGCACAGGCAGCTCGTATTTATGCGAATGCACTTGGGCAAGAGCCTGAATTTTATGCTTTCGTACGTAGCTTAAAAGCGTATGAAGCTAGCTTTGCTGAAGGCAAAACTAATATCATGATTATGAAGCCTGAGAGTGATTTCTTACGCTTTATGAAATCGCCTACAAAATAATAGTATCAATAAGACCCGAAATATCGGGTCTTTTTACGTTTTAATTCAAACTTTTAATAAACTCAACTAAAGAGGCAAATCCTATGGGTAAAAGTGTTGCGATTCTCGGTGCTCAGTGGGGCGATGAAGGGAAAGGTAAAATTGTAGATTTATTAACGGATCGTGTAAAATATGTGGTGCGTTATCAAGGAGGACACAATGCTGGTCATACTTTGATTATCAATGGCGAAAAGACCATCCTTCGCTTAATCCCAAGTGGTATTTTACATGATAATGTGATTTGTTTAATCGGTAATGGCGTAGTGCTGTCGCCAGAAGCGTTAATGAAAGAGATGGGCGAATTAGAATCGCGTGGTGTAAATGTGCGCGAGCGTTTAAAAATTTCAGAAGCTTGTCCATTAATTTTACCATATCACGTTGCAATGGATCAGGCTCGCGAAAGTGCTTTAGGTAAGAATAAAATTGGTACAACAGGTCGCGGTATTGGACCTGCTTATGAAGATAAAGTAGCACGCCGTGGTTTACGTGTAAGTGATTTGTTCAATAAAGAGCTTTTCGCTGAAAAATTAAAATCAATTTTAGATTACTACAATTTCCAACTTGTGCATTACTATAAAGCAGACCCCGTTGATTTCCAAAAAACTTTAGATGATGTGTTTGCGATTGCCGATGTGATTAAAGGAATGGTAGCGGATGTAACTACAATGCTTCACGATGCACGTAAAGAAGGAGCAAACATCTTATTTGAAGGTGCTCAAGGTACAATGCTAGATATTGACCATGGTACTTATCCATTCGTAACTA
>NZ_JAHAHT010000017.1 GCF_018373095.1 Haemophilus parahaemolyticus | reverse complement strand
CGATTCGTGAAGGTGGTCGTACAGTAGGTGCGGGCGTTGTTGCTAAAATCATCAAATAATTGATGGTTTAGTCAAAGCTTCACAAGAAAAGGCGTATCGAAAGGTACGCCTTTTTGTTATATTGACAAAATGATCCTATGAAACCCCTCGACAGCATTATTGAACAATTCCTCGATCAACTCTGGCAAGAATACGGGTTATCGCAAAATACAATAGAATCTTACCGCTTGGATCTTGCTCAATTTACCAATTGGCTTGATTCGCCTCGCGAATTTTTAACGGTAGATCATAGTAAACTCCAAGATTTTCTCGGTTTTCGTATTGACCAAGGTTATAAAGCGAGCAGTTCTCTGCGAATGCTGAGTTGCTTGCGTAAATTTTTTCGCTTTTTATATCTTGAGAATTACCGCAAGGATGATCCAACAGCTACATTAGAACCATTTCGTAAGCCAACTCGGCTGCCAAAATCATTAAATGAAGAACAAGTAATGGATTTACTTAATGTGCCGAATATATTTGACCCGATTGAACTGCGAGACAAGGCGATGTTGGAGCTGCTTTACGCAACGGGGCTTCGCGTTACAGAATTGGTTTCACTGACTACAGAAAATATGAGTTTACGACAAGGCGTGGTACGGATTATCGGTAAAGGTGATAAAGAGCGATTAGTGCCGATGGGAGAAGAAGCCATTTATTGGATTCAAGAGTATTTCCAACAAGCTCGTCCTATTTTATTGAATCAGCAGCAATCAAATGTGGTGTTTCCCAGTAAACGTGGAACACAAATGACACGCCAAACTTTCTGGCATCGCATTAAGTATTACGCTCAATTGGCAGGCATTGAAAGCGAAAAACTTTCCCCGCACGTGCTTCGCCACGCATTCGCCACCCATCTGGTTAATCACGGTGCGGACTTACGAGTGGTGCAAATGTTACTCGGACACAGTGATTTATCCACTACCCAAATTTATACCCACGTGGCAAAAGCTCGTTTGAAATCATTGCACGAAAAATATCATCCCCGGGGATAGAATAAGCCTAATAGAATATTTTTGTTAAATACAAGAGGCACCCTATCTCTCAACCACACAGGAATCTGGTGCTTTTGCCAGATTTTTTTTATCTCTTCGTGATGGTTTTTGCCATATTCCCGTACTTTGCCTGAAAATCCTATTTGAATGGTTAGAGGTGAATTTTGGTGATTGAATGGAATCGGCAAGCGGTCAATTTTTCCTGTTTTTTGGTAAATCAGTTCATGACCAAGATGCTGAATTTTGCCTAATTGATAAGGCAGTGTAATATTTTCATTTTGCTTGATTTGTTGTGAAAAGGGAGCGATCTTGCTCAATTCTTTAGTAATAAAAAGCTTTTGTTGATAACGACGAATAATCCATTTTCCCAATTTTAATTGCGGATTTTTATCTTCTTGCGCCAAAACTACACGCTCCATGAGCTGTTGTAATTGGGCTGATGTTGGCATTAACAAGCCTGATTTTTCCAACCAAAGGCGAAGAAGGGCGGCTTGTTTTTCCTGTGAAAATTGGGGAAAGTCGTGAATGGCGAGTGTTTTCGCTTCAGTATCAATATAGCACGCTAAACTCTCGGCTAATAATTCATTCAGCAAACTTTGCTCGTTGGCTAAATGCAAGCAAGCTCTCGCCACATTGCGAGAAAATCCCGCCCATTGCTTTTCCATTTGAGGCAATAATGCATTTCGCAGGAAATTACGGTCGTAGGCATTCGATTGATTGCTCTCATCCTCCACCCACGCCAATTGATGTGCCTTGGCATATGCCAAAATCTCTGCTTTGCTGATGTTTAATAGCGGTCGGAAAATCGCAAAGTTTTGCGAAAAACTGACCGCATGCATTGCGGAGAGTCCTTTCAAACCTGCACCGCGCTTGAGTGCAAGGAAAAAGGTTTCGGCTTGATCGTCCAAATGATGTGCGGTAACGACCACTTCATTTGGTTGCAAAACTTCTCGAATGGCTTGATAGCGAGCTTCACGTGCAGAAGCCTCAATGCCTTTTTTCCCGCTTACCATTACTTTTTGCAAAATAAAGGGAATATTCCACCGCTTGCAAAGCTGTTCGCAGAAGGTCGCCCATTGATCGGCATTGGGACTTAAGCCGTGATGAATGTGAACCGCTCGAAGGTTTAAGTTCAGTGTGGAAAAAAGATGTAGCAAAACCACAGAATCCACTCCACCGCTGAGGGCGATGAGGAAGTTTTGTTGAGTGGGGAAGTGGTGGGTGAGTTGGGTGTGTAAATAAGCACGCATATGAAAATGTAGGAGCAAATTATATTTGCCCTAATATACCAACAATTTGGGGCAAATGTAATTTGCCCCTACAATTGAATTACTTTCCGATACAAAATGAGCTAAAAATATTGCTAAGCAAATCATCTGAGGTAAATTGCCCTGTGATTTCGCTTAACGCGTTTTGCACCATACGTAACTCTTCTGCAAGCAATTCGCCTGCATGGAATTGGGTGAGTTGCACGTGTCCCATTTCCAGATGCTCTGCGGCAGATTCAAGTGCTTGAAGGTGACGGCGGCGGGCAAGGAAACCGCCTTCGGTCGTGCTTTGGTAGCCCATTGATTTTTTCAGATGATCTCGTAATAAATCTACGCCTACTTTCGTTTGAGCAGATAGGCGAATCAGCGTAAAGTCTTCTTTTTCTCCATTTTTTTCTTCTAAGCCCTCCGTTTCGCCTGATAAATCGACTTTGTTACGAATGACGGTAATCGGCATATTTTGCGGTAATTTTGCCAAGAAATCCACCCATTCGGTTTTGAAATCGTCTGCTTTTTGCTCAGTGCTATCGATCATCAATAAGACGTGGTCAGCTTGCTCAATTTCGTTCCATGCGCGTTGAATTCCGATGCGTTCCACTTCATCGCTCGCATCACGCAAGCCCGCAGTATCGATAATATGCAGCGGCATTCCATCGATATGGATATGCTCACGCAACACATCACGGGTTGTGCCTGCAATGTCGGTCACGATAGCGGCTTCGCGTCCTGCTAAGGCATTGAGTAAGCTAGATTTCCCCGCATTTGGGCGGCCTGCAATGACCACTTTCATCCCCTCTCGTAAAATCGCTCCTTGTTTTGCTTCTTGGCGAACTTGGCGGAGCTGTGAAATGATGTCGTTCAAATGCCCTTCAATTTTGCCGTCGGCTAAGAAATCAATCTCTTCGTCAGGGAAGTCGATTGCTGCTTCCACGTAGGTGCGGAGGTAAATTACGCTATCCACTAAGCGGTTGATTTTAGTTGAAAATTCGCCTTGTAGAGATTTCAGCGCTGAGCGAGCAGCTTGTTCGCTGGTGGCATCAATGAGATCGGCAATCGCTTCAGCTTGAGCAAGGTCGAGTTTGTCGTTTAAAAATGCTTGCTCAGAGAATTCGCCCGCACGGGCAATGCGTACGCCTTTGATTTCCAGAATGCGTTTGAGCAAAATATCTAAAATGACTTGTCCGCCGTGCCCTTGTAGTTCAAGCACATCTTCGCCCGTGAAGGAATTTGGGGCTTTGAAAAAGAGGGCGATGCCTTGGTCTAATACCGTGCCATCGCTATCCTTGAATGGTAAGTAATTTGCTAGGCGAGGTTTGAGTTCTTTGCCAAGTACTTCTTGGGCGACGGTGCTTGCAAGAGGCCCCGAGATGCGTAAAATCCCTACGCCCCCGCGACCAATTGGGGTAGCTTGGGCGACAATTGTTTCTTTCATTGTTATTCCTTTGGCTGAAAGCGGTCGATTTGGTAAAAGGTTTTGCGAATTTGACCGCTTGGTCGTAGAAGAATGATATTCTAATAATTTACTCTCTCCCACAAGGGGCAAGGGAGGTATTACATTGCAGATGCCTGGCATTATATCAGCATTTCCCCCACAATAAAAAAGCACGCTTGTGCGTGCCTTTCATCAATTATTTTTTCTTACGAGAATGTAACCCTTTTTTCTCCAATTGGCGATAAATCCACCATTGTTGGAACAGGGTAATACAGTTCGAGGTTAGCCAGTAAAGTACTAAACCTGCTGGGAAGAACAGGAAGAATACGGTGAAGATCACTGGCATAAAGGTCATCACTTTTTGTTGCATTGGGTCTGCCACTGGTGTCGGCGACATTTTTTGCAACAAGAACATTGAGGCACCCATTAAAATTGGGAAGATGTAGTATGGGTCTTGTGCTGATAAGTCTTGAATCCAGCCAAAGAATGGTGCGTGGCGTAATTCCACAGCTTCCATAAATGTCCAATATAATGCGATGAAAATTGGCATCTGGATTAAGATTGGTAAGCAACCGCCCATTGGGTTTACTTTCTCTTCTTTGTAGAGCTTCATCATCTCTTGGCTCATACGTTGGCGGTCATCCCCGAAACGCTCACGCATCTCTTGGATTTTCGGCTGTAACATACGCATTTTTGCCATTGAGGTGTATTGTGCTTTGGTTAATGGATAAAGAATTGATTTTACCACGATGGTCACTAAGATAATCGCAATACCCCAGTTAGACACCGCTTTTTGGATAGTGGTTAATAACCAGAATAATGGCTTCGCAATGAACCACGCCCAGCCGTAATCTGCGGTTAAGTCTAAGTGGTTTGCGGTTTCAGCCATCTCTTTTTGATCTTTCGGACCCGTCCATAAATGGGTGTCAATATTCGCTTCTGTATTTGGGGCAACGCTAGTGACTGCTCCACGGTAGCCGATAGTAGCAAAACGTTTGTCATCAGATACGCGAGTGAATAAGGTCATCGCTTGGTCTTGAGCTGGAATCCACGCAGACACGAAATAGTGTTGCAATACCGCAATCCAACCTGTGTTGGTTTCAACAGATAAACCCGCTTTTTCCATATCTTGGAAGCTATATTTTTTATAGTTAGTTTCTGAAGAAGAGTATGCACCGCCTGTGTAAGTTGGCATCGTTAAGTTGCCAGAGTTTTCCACGATGGTGTGTTTTAACTGACCGTAAGGTTGTACTTCAATGGCTTCTGCTGTACCGTTTTTAATGTTGAAATTCACATCAACATTGTAGCTACCACGTTTAAGCGTGAAAGTTTTGGTGTAAAGCACGCCATCTTTTTCAAAAGTTAAAGGCACGCTTACCGCATCTTGACCATCCGCTAATTTGAAGCTTTCCGCAGTTGTTTGGTATTGTGGACGACCAGAAACCGTATCGATTCCATTTTTACCCACTAAGCCACTTTGAGCAACATAAACGCGGTTAGCGTTATCTTGTAATAATTCAAAAGGTGTGTTTGAGTGAAGTTCTGCATTGTGTTTAAGCAAATCAGAGTCCACTACATCGCCTCCAAGCGTATCAATGGTTAAGCGTAATACATCGCTTTCAACCGTGATAGTTTTACCTTTAACGCTTGCCACATCAGCGGGCTGTGAAGTGCTTGATGCAGGTACATCGTGAGATTGTTGTTGAGCTTGGATCTGAGCTTGTTTCTGTGCTTGAATTTCAGGGTTGAAATCTTGTTGCCATTGCGTAAACAATAGGAACGACACTAATAACAATCCCATCACCAGTAAACTACGATTTGAATTCATAGGGAATTTCTCTTGTTAATGAAAGTGAATGGATAAAAGAAGAGCATTTTATAATAGGTTGCGGGTAGATCCAACTCACTTTTACTGCTTTTCTTGGATTTTATGCTGCTGGCTTATCTAAAACTTTAGTAGACAAGCGTGCTACCGCACACAAATTTCCTTCTTCATCTTTAGTTTCAATATTCCACACGTGCACTTCACGCCCTAATTTAAGCGGGTAGGCTCGGGCAATCGCTTTTTTACCTGCTTTAACCGATTTTAAGTGGCTGATGTTCAATTCCATTCCAACAGCGATCTGATGCGGCTCGCACACTAAAAGCGATCCTGCATTTGCTACCGTTTCGGCAAGCGTGGCAGAAATGCCACCGTGTAATACACCGAACGGTTGCATCGTTTTTTCGTTCACGGTGAGTTCCGCTTCTAACCAATCTTCGCCAATTTGGGTGAATTGAATGCCTAAATGTTCAACAGCATTACCTTGGCAGAGTTGGGTTAAAAGTTCGGGGGTTGCGGTTTGTTTCCAGATGGTGGTCATGAGTTCCTCGGAGTTTATTGAAAAGTAGGGCGTATGGATTTGAAAAATCCATGCCAGCAAAACAAAGCGTGCGTGAACTGTGTTCACACACCCTACGATTAGATAATAGATAATAGAGCTTGTATTGGATGCTTAATCTGTTGATGCTCCATTCGTTTCACTTGCGAACGGCAAGAGTAGCCTGTCGCTAAGCATCGATCAAGCGGTGCGTTTTTCAGTTTTTGTTGCCAAGATTGTGCATAAATTGCTTTCGACATCTCCACGTGGGCGGTTTCGTGCCCGAATGTGCCTGCCATGCCACAGCAGCCAACTTTCTCGCTTACCAACGTTTCGCCAAAATGGGCGAAGATCTGTTGCCACTCTTTGCTTGATGCGGGAAGCTCAGTGGTTTCGGTGCAGTGGGCGAATAAATGCCACGGTAAGCGATCGGTTTCTTTTGCTTTTTTGCAATTGTCTAATACGCCTGATTTGATTTGCTCAATCAACCATTCGTGGGCAAGCAGTACTTTGAAATCACCACGTTCCGCTTTCAAAATATCGCGGTATTCATCGCGGTAAAGCAAGGTCAAGGCTGGGTCAATTGCCACCATCGGTAAGCCGAGTTTGGCGATGCGGTTTAAGAAATCCGCTTGATTTTTGGCAGTTTTGGCGAACTTACTCAAAAAGCCTTTGATGTGTTGTGCCTTACCTGTTGGTTTATATGGCAAGACCACGGGTTTGAAGCCGAGTTTTTGAATAAAAGCAACAAAATCTGCCACCACTTTTGCATCGTAGAAGGTGGTAAATGGATCTTGCACTACGAGTACAGTTTGGCAATTTTCTGCGGAAAATTGACCGCTTGCCTGTTGGGCTTCAAGACTTTCAAGCGTTTCGCCTTGATAGCCAATTTCTACCAATTGCTTTTGCAAGTTTGGCGTGGAAAGGGCAGGCAAGTAAGTCATGCCAATTGTTTTATTGGCGGCGATTTCTGCCAAATGGCTAGTGCTGAAGAAATTAAAGAATTTCGGGGCTTTTGCCATCAATGGGGCGATAAATTCGAGGTTCGACACCACGTAATCTTTCGCAGGGCGAAGGTAGCGTTGGTGGTAAAGTTCATTAAATTGTGAGCGGAAAGTCGGCACATCAATTTTAATTGGACATTGGCTGGCACAGGCTTTGCAGGCTAGGCAGGTGTCCATCGCCGCTTTTACTTCGTGTGAGAAATCATATTCCTGCGTTTTCTTGAATGAATGACGTACTTTTGCCACAAAATCGGTTAATTTCACTGCTTTTGAGCGTTTTTCAAAAATCAAATCATTAGGGTTAACCTGCTGATCGGCAAGTAGTCGCAGCCATTCGCGGATGAGCGTTGCTCGTCCTTTTGGTGAATAGAGGCGATTGCCTGAAATTTTCATCGACGGGCACATCGTGCTGTGTACATCAAAGTTGAAGCACAATCCATTTCCGTTACAATTCATCGCTCCTTTAAACTCTTCACGCACTGCAATTGGAATACGGCGATCGAAATCAGCTCGCATTGCTTCGTCGATTTTGTATAGCTCTGCGTCAGAACCTAATGGTGTGCAGATTTTGCCAGGGTTGAGGCGATTTTGTGGATCGAACAGTTGCTTGATGTGGCGGAGTTCTTTCCACAGCATTTCGCCAAAAAAGCGTTCGCCATAGTAAGAGCGCATCCCTTTGCCATGTTCGCCCCAAATTAAACCACCATATTTATGGGTAAGCTCAACGACTTGATTAGAAATCGCTTTGAAGGTTTTGACCTGTTCTAAATCGCATAAATCGAGGGCAGGGCGAACGTGTAGCACGCCAGCATCCACGTGCCCGAACATACCGTAGGCAAGGTTGTGGCTATCTAATAAAGCACGAAATTCGGTAATGTAATCGGCAAGATTTTCAGGCGGCACGGCGGTGTCTTCCACGAAGGGAATCGGTTTTGCCCAGCCTTTTGCATTGCCAAGCAAGCCGACGGCTTTTTTCCGCATTGCGTAGATTTTTTCGATGCCGTCTAAATCTTTGCAAATCTGATAACCAATCAGACCGCTTGCACCTTGTGCAATTTTTTCATCAAGGCTGGCACACAAGGCTTGCACTTGCGTTTCGATTTGTTCGAGATCGCTTGAGGCATACTCAACGATGTTAATCCCCAAAATTGGGTTGTTTGGATCTTCGGTGATTAAATCCGACACCGAGTGCCAGATGATGTCTTGTTTTGCTAAGTTCAATACTTTGGAGTCGACCGTTTCGACCGATAAGGCTTTGGCTTTTAACATCATTGGGGCAGAGCGGAGTGCGGCATCGAATGAGTTGTATTTGATGTTAATCAGCGTGCGATATTTCGGAATCGGTAGAAGGTTGAGTTTCGCTTCACAAATAAAGGCAAGCGAGCCTTCTGAGCCTGTGAGAATACGGGTAAGGTTGAATTCGCTTTCATCTTGATTGAAAACATTTTTTAAGTCGTAGCCCGTAATAAAACGGTTTAATTGTGGCAACTCTTTGAGTACAGTCGGGCGTAGCGTGTGGCAGCGTTCAAATACTTCTTGATGCAATTTTTTGCCTAACGCAGAAAGTGGTAGTTTTTCCAGATTCGCAGAAAAATTAGCTGTTTTAACCGCTTGCGTTTCGAGAATTTCGCCATTTACCAACACCGATTTGATTGCCAGAATATGGTCGGACGTTTTGCCATATTGCAATGAACCTTGCCCTGATGCATCGGTATTGATCATCCCGCCTAGCGTAGCTCGGTTACTGGTAGAAAGTTCGGGCGAAAAAAATAAGCCGTGCGGTTTGAGGAATTGATTAAGCTGATCTTTGACTACGCCTGCTTGCACGCGAACCCAGCGTTCTTTCACATTTAGCTCTAAAATTTGGGTCATATGGCGGGAGAGATCGACAATAATGTTGTTATTAAGCGACTGCCCATTTGTCCCTGTGCCACCGCCGCGGGGCGTGAATGTAAGGCTTTGATAGGCTTCTTTTTGAGCGACTTTGGTCAGAATCACCACATCGGTAACCGATTTCGGAAAAAGTACCGCTTGTGGCATGCGTTGATATACACTGTTATCGGTTGCCATTGAAAGGCGGTCGGCATAGCTTGAGGCAATATCGCCTAAAAAATGCTGTTCAGTCAGCTCGTTGAGATATTGTTGAACTAAAGGATTTTGGTCTGGAATGTTTGCAAGTCTAGGAATCATCGGTTGTTCCTTTTTAAGAATAAATTGGCTTTATCTTAGCAATAAATGAAATGGAATGGAAACATAGACCGAAATTTGATTGTCATCTAAAGCTAAATCCAGCAAAATAGATTCTATCGTTTTTTCTTTTTCAAATACAAAAATGAATTTTGATCTCACACCATTACACAATGCCATTGCCCGTTTGGAAGAGGGCTTAATTCGCTATCAGTCCAATATTAGCGATATCCAAATTCGCGATGGGCTCATTCAGCGTTTTGAATTTACTTACGAAATTAGCCATAAAATGCTTAAGCGATTTTTGGAACATACCTCTGCCAACCCTGCTGAATTTGATGGGATGACGTTCCAAGATTTGATTCGTACAGCAAATGAGCGGGGCCTGTTGCTTGGAAGCTGGCAAGATTGGCGAAAATACCGCGATATGCGAAGCCGAACAAGCCATACTTACGATGAAGATACGGCAATTTTAGTGGTAGCAGGTATTCCTGATTTTTTAAAAGAGACCCAGTTTCTACAAAAATCACTACAAGAAGGATTAGATGCTAGCAATTACTGAGACTGAACGCCAAATCGTACTAGATATTTTGCACAAGAATGTGCCTGAATATGAAGTTTGGGCATTTGGTTCTCGAGTTAACGGTACGGAAAAGCGCTATTCAGATTTAGATCTCGCTATCATTGCCGAAAAACCGCTTTCACTTGAAACGCACGCTAACTTAGTTGACGCATTTTCTGAATCCGATTTAGATTGGAAAGTGGATATTATTGATTGGGCGGCTTGCTCTGAAAACTTCAAAAAAATTATTAAAACTCAATTCGAAATTGTGCAATCAAGATAGTCAAAACCTTACGAATAAATAGTGTTTACCGTTCATATTTTCAACAAATAAATATGCTAGAATCCTACCTCTTTTTTACTACTCTCAATGAGGTCTTTATGAGTGCATTTAATGCGTTTGTTGAATTTGTTGCTAAAATCGTTGCCCCAATGCAACGCCAGTTTATCAACTTTATTCGTATTGCTATTTTTATCGTTATGGTTTGGATTGGTGGCTTAAAAGTTTGTCAATATGAAGCGGACGGTATCGCCCACTTTGTATCAAACAGCCCGTTCTTCAGCTATATGTATAAAAAAGGTCCAAATTTAGTTGAAAATGACAAAGGCGAAATGGTGATGGAATACACCCTTCACAAAAATCCTGAAGGCAAAATGGTAGCGAAAAACATTGAATGGCATAAAGAAAACGGTACTTATACCGCTTCTTATATCATCGGTGCGATTATCGTGACTGTGGGCATCCTCACTTTAGCTGGTATCTGGAATGCAACAGCAGGCTTGGCGGGCGGATTGCTCACCTTCGGAATGTCGATTGTAACACTCTCGTTTTTAATTACTACACCAGAAGCTTGGGTGCCTAATCTGGGCGGTGATTTACCAACACCAGCCTATGGTTTCCCTTATCTCTCTGGTGTTGGTCGCTTAGTCATCAAAGACGTGATTATGATGGCAGGCGGCTTAACTGCTGCGGCTGAATGTGCTAATCGCATTTTAGCAAGAAAACGTGCAGCTTAATTGCAAAACAGTCTAAATTTCTGACCGCTTGTAATATTTTTCTACAAGCGGTTTTTTTCTGTGTAAAATTTACAATTTGAGGTCGGAGTTGCTTTTTTTTGCTCATTATTGGCTTTTTAATTGCCTATTTCTTCTTCCACTTTTCTCTTTTGCTGGTAACTTTAACGCAATCTATACTAGCTATCAAAAAGAGCAACTCTTCCGTGATGAACTTCTTAAACATAAGCGGTAGCTTAATGATGTCGTTAGTACGATAAATAAAGCATTAAATAATTTCAACCCTGAATTAACAGAAAAACGCCATCGTGTAGAAGCATTAACGGAACAGCTTGTAAGCCAAATTTCAGATCCAGCTCGACCTGGTTTAGGCAAACGTGCATTAGAGCTTATTCGTGAAATTGAAGGAGTACTCGGTGAACGCCTAACTGAATTTGGTACAAGAGGTATTGCACCAAAAGAATTGGCATTACATTAATATCAAGATGGTGCATGTGGGGGCATATCAATCAAAATGGCGAGATCGTAATTAAACCGCAATGGACTTACACTCCTGATTTCTATGATGGTTTAGCCGCAGTGAAAACAACGAATAGGAAATGGGGATTTATTGATAAACAAGGAAAATGGGCAATTCCTACTATTTTAGATAGTACTGAAACCGTCTTTAAAAATGGCACAAATTGTGAAGTAAAACGCGTTTTTAAATAGCTAATTTCTCTTAAAATCTCACCGCTTGTAGGTATAATACAAGCGGTGTTTTTTTAGGGAAACTTTGCAAATGTTACTTTTAACGCTTTATCTTATCGGGATTACCGCCGAATCGATCACGGGTGCACTTGCCGCCGGGCGGGAAAAAATGGATATGTTTGGGATGATTATTATCTCATCGGTAACCGCAATTGGTGGTGGTTCTATTCGCGATATGTTACTTGGGCATTATCCGCTTGGTTGGGTAAAGCATCCTGAATATCTCGTGATTGTAGTTGCCGCTTCTATTTTTACGATGTTTATTGCACGATTTCTAGGTTATTTTCGTACTATTTTCTTGGTATTGGATGCTCTCGGTTTAATTGTTTTTTCTATCATCGGGGCACAAGTTGCTTTAGATATGGGGCATGGTTTTGTGATTGCTTCAGCTGCGGCAGTGATTACAGGGGCTTTTGGCGGTGTGTTACGAGATTTACTTTGCAACCGTATTCCTTTGGTTTTTCATAAAGAGCTTTACGCAAGTATTTCTTTTCTTTCTTGCTGTATTTATGTCGGTTTGCACGAATTAAACATCAATCATAATACGGTGGTCATTGCGACTTTGATTTTAGGTTTCGGGCTACGATTGCTCGCCATTCGCTTTAAGCTAGGTTTGCCAATTTTTGAGTTTGATGAAGCACAATATTTAGGCAAAGGCGATTTGGTGGATAGATTGGCGAAGCGGAAGAAGTAAAGGAGAAGAAAAATGAGCGAAATACTTAATCGCTCTTGGGATAGCTTTTTCCTTTGCGAAAAAACTGTAAGTGATGATTTTACGGAAGAAAGAGAAATAGCATTTCAGCCAGAACGTGAGGAACTCTAATGTTCAAATATGCTCTCCGTCTTTATTACTGCCAAATCTCCCCTACCCCTCTTTGCTAAAGAGGGGCAAGATCTTAGCTAAATAAAACTTCAGAGCTCATACTTCGACATATTGATAAGCCAGATAATCTCACTTATACAAAGAAAAATCCCCCTCTTTAGCAAAGAGGGGTAGGGGAGATTTGGCAGAAGAGAAAACGGAGAAATTAGCGTTTAACATTCCCAATCAATGCACAAACCCCGCATCGACATTCGCATCGGGGTTGTGTTTGTCATAGTTTTCTTCTTTGATTTTGCCTGTGTAAATCTCTTTATTCGTCTCACCTTCAACAATAATATTCCCCTTCGCCCCTTTTTCAGCTCGGAAAATACTGTGATCAACAAAGGTATATTTCCCTGGCACATTCATTTGCATTTCGACCATTGTTGTGCCGCCTGATGGAATCAGCGTGGTTTGCACGTGATGATTTTGTAGCGCGCCACCTTCGACATAAACCGTATCAAAGGTACGTCCGATTAAATGAAACGAAGAAATTTTATTCGGACCAGCGTTACCAACGAAAAATCGCACTTTGTCGCCCACTTTCGCTTTGAGAGCATTTTCATCAGTTAAAGCCCCCACTTTGCCGTTAAACACCACATAATCTGGCAATTCATATTCCGCTTTTGCCATATCAAACACTTTTAACTCTGGGTTTGCTCCGTCCTTAACGTAAAATTCGTTCTGCATAATGTAGAATTCTTTGTCCACTTTTGACAGCCCTTCTTTCGGTTCAACCAACATCAAGCCGAACATTCCCTTGCCGATGTGAATCCCAACGGGCATTGTGCCGCAATGATAGAGATAAAGCCCTGGTGCAGTTGCTCGAAAGGCAAAAGTGGTGCTTTTACCTGGTGCGGTTTGGCTGGCAAGTGCACCGCCTTCGGGAGCCGCTGCAGAATGGAAATCAAGCGAATGTGGCATTTTGCCATTCACCGGGTTAGAAAGCTGAACTTCCACCATATCGCCCTCACGCACGCGGATAAATGGGGCGGGTGTTGTGCCGTTGAACGTCCAATATTTGAATTTCACACCGCTCTCAATTTCCATCACCTTTTCCAATGCTTCAAGTTTAACTACTACTTTTGCAGGCGTGGTGCGTTCAATCGGCTTCGGCACATTTGGGGCAAATGTGAGTTCTGCTTCAACGGTTGGTAATTGTGCCATTGGTACAACGGATTCGTTTACATTTTTCAGTTGATTTTCAACCGCTTGCACGCTGTTTACTGCCATTATTGAGCCGAGCATTACTGCCAACATCGTTTTTTTCATCACATAATCCTTTCTATCTTCACTGGGTGATTTGCATTATAATAAGGCGAGAAAATAAGCGGTAGGATTTTAATCAAGAATTGCAAAGCTAAACCGATTTAGCTAAGATTCTTACCAGATTTTTTAACTTTAAGAGAACAAATTATGAGCAAAATTTGGGTAACAGGCGATGCGGTTGTGGATTTAATTCCAGACGGCGAAAATCATTATTTAAAATGTGCAGGTGGTGCACCAGCGAACGTGGCGGTGGGCGTGGCACGTTTAGGCTGTGAAGCGGGCTTTATTGGTCGCGTGGGCTTAGATCCGCTCGGCAAATTTATGCAAGAAACATTAAATGCCGAAAAGGTTTCAACAGATCATATGATCTTAGACCCAACTCAACGCACTTCAACTGTGATCGTGGGCTTAGACAACGGTGAGCGTAGTTTCACTTTTATGGTGAATCCAAGTGCTGACCAATTCTTAGAAGTGGGTGATTTACCGAATTTCCAAGCAGGCGATTTCTTACACTGCTGTTCGATTGCGTTAATCAACGATCCATCTCGTTCAACCACCATTGAGGCGATTCGCCGTGTCAAACAAGCGGGCGGATTTTTCTCGTTCGATCCAAACTTACGCGATTCGCTTTGGGCGAGCCTTGAAGAGATGAAAACTGTGGTGAATGATGTGGTAGCAATGGCGGATATTTTAAAATTCTCTGAAGAAGAATTGACGCTGCTCACCAACACCACTACTTTGGACGAAGCGACTAAAGTGATTACGGCACAATATCCTGAAAAATTAATCATCATCACATTGGGTAAAGATGGTGCAATTTACCACTTCCACGGTAAGAGCCAAATTGTCGCAGGCAAAGCGTTAAAACCAGTCGATACCACAGGTGCAGGCGATGCGTTCGTGAGCGGTTTATTAGCAGGGCTTTCTGAAGTGGCAGATTGGAAAGATGAAGCAACGTTAGTGAATGTAATCTGCAAAGCCAATGCTTCGGGGGCATTAGCGACTACCGCAAAAGGTGCGATGGCAGCACTGCCGAATAAAGCACAGTTGGAAGCGTTTTTAGCGGCATAATTCATAGGGTGTGTGAGTTTTTGTAACTCACGCACCATTTTTTACCGCTTGAGTGCGTGACCTTCATTCACACACCCTACCAAATAATCCATTTTCGAGAGAAATCCTATGCACATCTTCAACAACGGTAAATATAAAAGCCTACACGCACAAGCCGAAGGCGAACTGAATGCAATTCGTGAAACCGTGCTTTCAGACCACGATTTCTACCCGACTTACCACCTTGCACCTAAAACAGGCTTATTTAATGATCCTAATGGCTTAATTTTTGATGGCGAGAAATACCACATTTTTGCCCAATGGTTTCCTTATGACGCGATGCACGGAATGAAACATTGGGAACATTTCATCACCTGTGATTTCCAAACTTTTGAAAAAGGCGATTTACTTATTCCAGACGAACTATTCGAATCACACGGCTGCTATTCGGGCGGGGCGATTTTATGGGAAGATCAGATTGTGGCGTTCTACACGGGTAATACTCGTCGTCCGTCTGATAATCAACGCGTACCGCACCAAAACATTGCCATTTTCGACAAAGCAGGCAAATTATTAGAAAAACGCTGCATTATCGACCAAGTCCCAGCAGGCTACACCGAACACGTTCGCGATCCAAAACCGTTCGTAACCCAAGAGGGTAAAATCCGCTTCGTATTGGGTGCACAACGTGAAAACCTCACTGGCACTTGCTTAGTCTATGAAATGGACGATTTAAACAGTACGCCACGCTTGTTAGGCGAGTTAGCGGTGCAAGATTTCGACAACAGCCACGTTTTTATGTGGGAGTGTCCAGACTTGTTCCAGCTTGGCGGAAAAGACGTTTTCATTTGGTCGCCGCAAGGTAAATTGCGTGAAGCGACTCAATTCCAAAACAACTACCACGCCACTTACGCATTAGGCAAATTAGGCGGCAACGTTTTAAATGCAGAACACATTGAAGAACTTGATTACGGCTTTGATTTCTATGCACCGCAAACGGTGCAAAATTCTGATCGCATTCTGTTCGGCTGGGTGGGCTTACCAGATTTAACCTACCCGACGGATAAATACAAATGGCATTCGACTCTTACCATGCCACGTCAAATTTCGGTGGAAAACGGTGTCATTAAACAACGCCCTATTGTGAAAACAGGCGAGTTGCAAGCGGTCGAATTACAAGGCGAAATTGCAAATTTAGATACCTGTTATTTGCAAATCAACGTGGAAAATCAACCGCTTGAATTGACTTTCTTTGGTAAATTGAAATTCAGCTATCAAAATGGTATGGTAACGCTCGATCGTAGTGCAACCGAGCAGACAGATTTGATGAAACAGTTTGACGGCGTTCGCCACGTAAAAGTAGAAAAATTAGACAAGATTGAGATTTTCTTTGACCGTTCAATTGTCGAGATTTTCCTCAATAATGGCGAAAAAGTGATGACTTCCCGCTTCTTTATCACAAATCGCGAAAATGTCGTGGCAAGCTCACGCCCTGTTTTGGCACAGGTTGCACAAGTACATGCACTTACATTTTAATGGATTAAAAAGGTTACATCGTGAAAACTGAGCAACAAAAACGGCTAACGCTTAACGACATCGCCCGTCTTGCGGGGGTGTCTAAAACTACCGCAAGTATTATTTTAAATAACCGCGGAGATGATTTTCGGATTAAAGCGGAAACCCGCCAAAAAGTACAGGCAGTTGCTCAGAAGTATGGTTATCGTGCTAATGCTTATGCTAAAGCGTTGCAGGCACGTAAAACTAATGTGATTGGCTTGGTTATCCCTGATCTGACCAACTATGGTTTTGCTCAAACAGCAAAAACATTGGAGCGACTTTGTCGTGAAAATGGGCTTTATTTAGTGATTGCTTGCTCCGATGATAACCCAGCCCAAGAAAAAGTGGCGATTGAGCGATTGCTTGATCGTCAAGTCGATCTGTTAATTACCGCCCCAACGCATAAAATTGCTGATTATTATCAAGATATTCTGCAGCATACCCCACTGCTTTTGCTAGACCGTTATATTTCCCATTCTGGTATTTCCTCGATTACCAGTAACGATATTCCAAGCGTGATAATGTTGGTGGAAAATATTGTGCGGGCATATCAACTTGATGAATTTTTCTACTTTGGCGGGCAACTCTCGCTTACACCAAGTGAAAATCGCTTGAAAGGCTTTCGCGAAGGTTTGGCACAATCGCATTTAACCGAACAAAGCGGTTGGATTTTGCATAAAGATTACCAACCTGAATCGGGCTATCAAATGTTGGCGGAAACGGTGGAAAATCTTGGGCGTTTACCCAAGGCGATTTTTACCGCTTCTTACACTTTGCTGGAAGGCGTGATGCGTTATTTAACCGAACATAAATGTATGGATAAGCTGATGAGCCAAGAGCTACATTTAGCGACTTTTGACGATCATTATCTACTAAATGCATTGCCGTTTCATATCCATTCAATTAAGCAAGATCACGATCGTATTGCTCAGCAAACCTTTAAGATATTAAAAGAGAAATTAAACCACCAAGAGAGCCAAAGTGCACAAGTAGATTGTGAGATTATTTGGCGTAGGTAATTCGATTTAAACTAAAAGGAAATTCTATGGCACATTTTTACGAATATTTAGAATTTAGTAGCGATGAAGATCGCGAAAACCAATTAGATGTTTATGTTGGCATTGAGCTTTCGCCTGAAACTGAGGCTAAAATTAAAGCGATGAATGTTTCAGGTGATTGGCTAGTAATGGCAGAACCTTACTGTCCAGACTGCGTGGAAATTGTGGCGTATTTCCAACGTATTACTAAGCTCAACCCAAACATCAAAGTCAAATATGTTTCGCGTAAAGATAACAAAGAACGCAAGTATTTCGATAGTGATGAACAACAACAAGCGGTGATTGCGGCACAAAAAATCCCAAGTATTTTTGATATTCGCAACGGCAAAACAGAGCTGGTTTTAAATGAATTTCCAGCATTTTTAAAAGCCAAAATGGAAGCGAATCCAGAACAATTTGATGAGCTAAAAGCAGATTTCCGAATGGGTAAATTCGGTAAAGAAGTGGAAGCGGAATTAGTAGAAATTTTGCAAAAGAGCAGCCAAAATTGACCGCTCATCCTTTCTCTTGCAAGGGGCGAAATGGAAAAATTATTCATATTTTTCCACCAAATTATTCCCGTTTTTGGGTCAATTTAGGGTTAAAGTGTAAAGTTTGTAAATTTTTTAGGCTTGCCTAGAATGGTTTAAACTGGCACAGATGTGGTAAATGGTACATTAATCTAAAGTCATCTTGAAACTTCAAGGTAATACGAATACCAGAGGTGATATGGGGGGCTCAGTAGGTGTTGGTTACCAGTGGTAACTAAGCTTTCAATAGATAATAAACTCCAGTCTGAAAGGATTGGGGTTTTGTTTTGGGAGAAGTGAGGGCTATAGAAGAAGGACATAATACGATCACAAAAATTGATCAGAAAATTCTCGGTTTTTTATAGGAAAATCAGCAAAAAGCTGATAAAATCTCGCCCCATCGTTTTCTTAAATAGAAAAACGGTGTTATTTTCAAGCACGTGTCTCGTTGAAAATGAATTAAAAACTATCGATAGCAGCATAAACCTGTTTATGCTTATTTATTTAACACAGATATCTTAGGAGTTTGACCTTGGCTAATATCAAGTCAGCAAAAAAACGTGCGGTTCAATCTGAAAAACGCCGCCAACATAACGCAAGCCAACGCTCAATGATGCGTACATTCATCAAAAAAGTATACGCAGCAGTAGCAGCAGGCGATAAAGCTACAGCTCAAGCAGCTTTCGTTGAAATGCAAAAAGTTGTAGATCGTATGGCATCTAAAGGCTTAATCCACGCAAATAAAGCAGCAAACCACAAAGCGAAATTATCTGCACGTATCAAAGCGTTAGCATAATTTGCAAAATAAAAAAGAAAACCGACCGCTTGGTCGGTTTTTTCGTGGGCTGTTATTGCTTCATATGCATAATTTTAACTTTGTCAAAAAACTGGCAATTATTTGTAAATAATGGTTCAAATTCTACCGCTTTTCAGCTAGTCTATGGGAGGTATTTATTCATCATGTTTAGAGGAATTACTATGGATGCACTTTTTACTACAGCTCAAAACTGGTTAAATCAAGACCCAGATCAAGAAACTCGTGCGGAGTTAGAGCAACTGATTGCAGAGGCAAAAGCAGGGAAAACGGACGCTCAAGCAGAATTAGCAAACCGTTTTAACGGTCGCTTACAATTTGGTACAGCGGGATTGCGTGGTCGTTTGCAGGCAGGCTCAATGGGGATGAACCGTGTGTTAGTAGCACAAGCTGCGGGCGGTTTAGCGGAATACTTAAAAGGCTACGATAAAGAGCCATCTATTGTAATTGGTTACGATGGTCGTAAAAATTCGGATGTGTTCGCACGCGATACTGCAGAAATCATGGCAGGTGCAGGCATTAAAGCGTATTTATTACCACGCAAATTACCAACCCCAGTGTTAGCCTATGCAATCCAATACTTTGATACCACTGCGGGCGTAATGGTAACGGCAAGCCACAATCCACCTGAGGATAACGGCTATAAAGTTTACTTAGGTAAAGCAAACGGCGGTGGTCAAATCGTTTCACCTGCGGATAAAGAGATTGCAGCACTTATCGACAAAGTAGCCGCAGGTAACATTGCAGATTTACCACGCAGTCAAAATTTCACTGTATTAAGCGATGAAATCGTGGATGCTTACATTGCGAAAACTGCAAGCCTTGCGAAAGAGCCAGCGTGCGATATCAACTACGTTTACACCGCAATGCACGGCGTGGGCTATGAAGTGTTAAGCAAAACCCTTGCCAAAGCAGGTTTACCACAACCGCACGTGGTAGCTGAACAAGTATGGCCAGATGGCACATTCCCAACGGTAAACTTCCCGAATCCAGAAGAGAAAGGGGCATTAGACTTAGCGATTGAAGTAGCGAAAAAACATAATGCTGAATTTATCATCGCAAACGACCCAGATGCAGACCGCTTAGCGGTGGCATTGCCAGATGCAGCAGGTAACTGGAAACCTCTTCACGGTAACGTGATTGGTTGTTACTTAGGTTGGTATTTAGCAAAACAATATCATGCACAAGGTAAAAAAGGCGTATTAGCATGTTCATTGGTTTCTTCACCAGCCTTAGCGGAAATTGCGAAGAAATATGGTTTTGACTCAGAAGAAACTTTAACTGGCTTCAAATATATCGGTAAAGTAAACGGTTTATTATTCGGTTTCGAAGAAGCATTAGGTTACTTAGTAGATCCAGATAAAGTACGCGATAAAGATGGTATTTCAGCAGCAATCGTATTCTTAGATTTAGTACGTAGCCTCAAAAAAGAAGGTAAAACACTTGCAGACTACGCAGCAGACTTCACCAAAGAGTTTGGTGCTTATGTAAGCGGTCAAATTTCTATTCGTGTAAGCGATTTATCTGAAATTGGTAAATTGATGAGTGCATTACGTCATAATCCGCCAGTAGAAGTGGGTGGTTTCAAAGTGGCGACATTCTTAGATCATACTAAAACTGACCGCCAAAGCGATATTTTAGTATTCGTATTAGAAAATGGCAGCCGTTTAATCGCACGTCCATCAGGTACAGAGCCGAAAATTAAGTTCTACTTAGATGCTCGTGGTACTGATCCGAAAAATGCAGATGAAGTATTAGCACAATTCGATGAAAGTGTGCACGTTCTTCTTCGTCAAGAACAATACGGCAAACAAGATTGCTAATTTGCATTTTGCAAAATAGATGAGAAAAAACACCGCTTGTAGTGATGCAAGCGGTGTTTTTGTATTTAAGCACTTTTGCTTTCTAAAATTTTCCCTAAATTTGTTTCTAACCAATCCACCAACTCAAACATTTTATTAGAAGCCTCTGCTCCAAATTCTGTTAATGTGTAATCCACTTGCGGTGGCACGGTATTATAGGATTTACGAATTAACATGCCATCGGCCTCCAGTTCCTTGCTAGTGAGTACGTTGAAACTGAAGTCGCATTAAAAGCTTCGGGTATTACTTACACCATTTTACGCAATGGTTGGTACACCGAAAACTACACGGCTTCAATTCCGGCGGCATTAGCAAACAATGCTTTCTACGGTTCAGCAAAAAACGGCAAAATTTCCTCTGTACTCCGTGCAGAACTTGCTGAAGCAGCGGTAAACGTGGCGTTAGGCGAAGGACACGACAACCAAACTTACGAACTTGCAGGCTCTACAAGCTGGACATTAACCGACCTTGCAGCAGAAATCAGCAAACAAACAGGTAAAGAGATTCCGTATGTAGATCTTCCAGCAGAAGATTACGCCGCAGCACTTGTGAAAGCCGGTTTAGACGAAGGTTTTGCAGGGTTCATTGCAGAATGTGATGTAGATGCATCAAATGGTGCATTATTCTCAGAAGACAAAACCCTTGAGAAATTGCTTGGCCGTCCAACTGCAGGATTGGATGTAGCAGTTAAACAAGCTTTATCCCACTAATAACATTTGACTAAAACAAGGTGCGGTTATTATCGCACTTTTAAATGGCATTTTTTATTCGGGAAGTAATAAAAATAAGGAGAATGCTCTTCCCCCAAAAAGTTAGACTGATTTAGTTCAAGGACTGAGTTCTGTAATTCACAGGGCTGAGTCCTTTTAGTTTCCCCTGAATACGCTCATGGTTGTAATAATGAATGTACTCGAGGATTGTTTTTCCGGTTGTTTGAACGTCTCAAATAGTTTACCGTAATAATATTCCGTTTTTAATCGTCCTTTTGCTTCATGATTCTGTCCTTCATATCAAACATTGTCTTATTTTAGCATCTCACCAAAAATTTTCGGAATAAGTATTGACTTTAACCTTAGGTCAAGGTTTATGATTTGTGCTCATTCAGTTATCACATAGGAGAAAAACATGAAAAAACTTATGACTTTTATCACACTTAGCGCTGCTGCAGTTTCAATTTGTGCCCAAGCTAATGAACAACCACATCAAGCACACATGAATATGCCGATGTCGACAGATTCTGCAATGCAACAAGAATTAATGCAAGGTATGAATCAAATGCACCAAGACATGATGGCAGCCTCGCAATATAAAGATCCTGATGTTGCTTTTGCAGCAGGTATGTTACCACACCATATTGGCGCAGTAAAAATGGCGGAAGTTGAATTAAAATACGGAAAAGATCCTGAGATGCGTAAGCTTGCTGAGAATATTATTAACGCACAACAAGCAGAAATTGAACAAATGCAAAAATGGCTTAAAGTGCATAATAAAAAATAAAAAAAGCTCCGTAAAATGATCTGACCCAAAAAGTTAGACTGATTTAGTTCAAGGACTAAGTTCTGTAATTCACAGAGCTCAGTCCTTTTAGTTTCCCCTGAATGCGCTCATGGTTGTAATAATGAATGTACTCATGAATCGTTTTTTCCAGTTGTTAGAACGTCTCAAATCATTTACCGTAATAATATTCCGTTTTTAATCGTCCAAAGAAGCTTTCCATCGAACTATTATCTAAACAATTTTCCTTCCTTGACATACTCTGTTGAATGCCATTCTCTCGTAAAATCGCCTGATAACCGACCATTTGATACTGCCATCCTTGGTTAGAATGCAAAATGGGTTTTGTGCCTTCAAGCCTTGTTACAGCTTGTATCACGTTAAGTTTAAATTCAGGTGAGTAATTTCACTTCTTATCCAGCGCTGCTAACCTATTGATTCTACTATGATTAAATTGGTTAACCGAATATTCTGATGTTGTTTTGGTAAGTTGAAAATGTCTGTGGGTAAGTGAACGATTTTTACCATTTTGAAGATAAAATTCGATGATTTGTTGTTTGAAAAGAAAATTGTATTTGGTCATAAAAAATCTGCACCTTAGTTAGTTGGTTATTTAGTCCAACTTTTGGGGTGCAGATCATTTTGAATTAATGAATGCACACGAATTAGAAGCTACGGCAAAGCAAAAATCACGCCGGCGTTTAATTTACCATCTAAATTTGTACCACATACAGTTGGGTTAATTATTAATAAAAGCGTCATCGAAAATGACTGTTCTTTACTGGCTGATTGTTATCGTTCATATTTAGAACTTGCTAAAAAAAGCGGTTTAAAATCGGTCGCATTTTGCTACATCATCACTGATGAGTTTCGGTTTCAAAATCAACAAGCAGCAGAAATAGCTGTTCAAACCGTACAAGATTTCTTGGCTAAAAACCCTGAAATGAGCGTAATTTTTAATGTATTTAAAGAGATTGATTTAATAATTTACCAAAAGTTACTTCAACAAAAGGGATCTAGCACATCTATATGGCATCATCCTTTTTCCTTGCATTTTTGCAAAAAAGCGGTAAAATTCTACCGCTTATTTTCTATATAAATAGAGATAAGTTTCGTACCCTCACCTCGAACGAGGGTTTATTTTTTACTATCAACAAATTAGAGGAAGGTTATGGTAACCATTCGTTTAACTCGTGGCGGAGCTAAAAAACGCCCATTCTATCAAATCGTGGTAGCGGACAGCCGTTCACCTCGTGACGGTCGTTTCATCGAGCGTATCGGTTTCTTCAACCCATTAGCAGCAGGTCAAGCTGAACGTTTACGTTTAGATG
The DNA here is from genome assembly GCF_018373095.1 of Haemophilus parahaemolyticus. Lineage (GTDB taxonomy): Bacteria > Pseudomonadota > Gammaproteobacteria > Enterobacterales > Pasteurellaceae > Haemophilus_A > Haemophilus_A parahaemolyticus_A. The sequence continues at coordinate 2,097 of NZ_JAHAHT010000017.1, read as the reverse complement.
TGGCTAAAGTTGATGCTTGGGTTGCTAAAGGTGCTTCACTTTCAGATCGTGTTGCGACTTTAGTAAAAGAAGCTCGTAAAGCAGCTTAATAAGCGGCTGAATTTTTAAAAATTTTGCAAAAGTAGGTGAATAATATGAGCGAACAAAAAATTGAAGTTGTGGGGAAATTAGGTTCAACCTATGGTATCCGTGGCTGGTTGCGTTTGTATTCATCTACTGAAGAAGCAGAAAGCATTTTCTATTATCAGCCATGGTTCTTAAAAATTAAAGGTCAATGGCAACCTATCGAGCTAGAAAGCTGGCGTTATCACAGCAATGATTTGATTGTGAAATTAAAAGACACAGACGACCGTGAAGCCGCACAATTATTAACTAACGCTGAAATTGGCGTAGATTTAAGTGTGTTTCCAGAACTGGAAGAAGGCGATTATTACTGGCACGATTTAATCGGCTGTTCAGTAGTAAACCTTGAAGGCTACACTATGGGCGTGGTAACTGAGTTAATGGAAACAGGTTCAAATGATGTGCTAGTGGTTAAAGCAAATAGTAAAGATGCTTTCGGCAAACAAGAACGATTAATTCCGTTCTTATACGAACAAGTAGTTAAAAGAGTAGATCTCGCCACCAAAACAATTACGGTGGACTGGGACGCTGGTTTCTAACCTCAGGTATGCGGTGTGAGCTTTCGCTTTTAAGAGCAAGAACGTTGGGGGATAAATAATGTGGATTGGTATTATTTCACTGTTTCCCGAGATGTTTAAAGCAATCACTGATTTTGGGGTAACAGGTAGAGCAGTTAAACAAAATCTTCTGCAGATTCAATGTTGGAATCCACGCGATTTTACAACAGATAAACATAGAACCGTGGATGATCGCCCTTATGGTGGTGGCCCGGGAATGTTGATGATGGTGCAGCCGCTTCGTGATGCAATTCATGCAGCAAAAAAGGCAGCACAAGCAGAAGAGGGCGCAGAGGTTAAAGTGATTTACCTTTCGCCACAAGGTCGCAAACTCGATCAACAAGGTGTGCAAACGCTCGCTTCAAATCAAAAACTGATTTTAATCTGTGGCAGATATGAAGGTGTTGATGAGCGATTGATTCAATCAGAAGTTGATGAAGAATGGTCAATTGGCGATTATGTTTTAACAGGGGGCGAATTACCTGCAATGACATTAATTGATGCTGTTGCAAGATTCGTACCGGGTGTATTAGGTAAACAAGCTTCTGCTTTGGAAGATTCATTTGCTGAGGGCTTATTAGATTGCCCACATTATACTCGCCCTGAAGTGTTAGATGGCATACCTGTGCCTGAAGTGCTGATGTCTGGACATCATGAAGAAATCCGAAAATGGCGATTATCGCAATCTTTGGAAAGAACTTGGTTAAGACGCCCTGAGCTATTGGATAGCCTAGCTCTGACTGACGAACAACAGAAGTTGTTGCGAAAAATTAAGCAGCAACACAAAATCAGTTAATTCTAGGATTTAGAAGGTTTTTAAAATGAGTAACATCATCAAACAACTTGAAACAGAACAATTAAAACAAAACGTACCTAGCTTCCGTCCAGGTGACACATTAGAAGTTAAGGTATGGGTAGTAGAAGGTAGTAAAAAACGTTTGCAAGCGTTCGAAGGCGTGGTTATTGCAATTCGTAACCGTGGCTTGCATTCTGCATTCACTCTACGTAAAATTTCAAACGGCGTAGGCGTTGAACGTGTATTCCAAACTCACTCACCTGCAATTGATAGCATTGCTGTTAAACGTAAAGGTGCGGTACGTAAAGCTAAACTTTACTACTTACGTGAGCGCTCAGGTAAATCTGCACGTATCAAAGAGCGTTTGAGTGCATAATCCATCGCTTAATGCGGAATTTAAAAACCTTGGGGAAACCCAAGGTTTTTGTTTTAAAGGCTTTGTTTTTCATCAAATAGCCTACAAAGCATACAATCAACCGTGATTCCTCAAAAAAATCTTGATCTTGTTAAAAAAATAAGTAATATATATTTCCGTTACGCAGTATTAAGGGTCGTTAGCTCAGTCGGTAGAGCAGCGGACTTTTAATCCGTTGGTCGAAGGTTCGAATCCTTCACGACCCA
>NZ_JAHAHT010000141.1 GCF_018373095.1 Haemophilus parahaemolyticus | reverse complement strand
TAAACCAAAACGTGGCAAAAAATCTGCAAAAGTTTCCGAAAATTCCACCGCTTCCTACACACCAAAATCGCGTAAGGAATTGGAAAAAGAACTTAAACAGCTCGAACAACAAATGCGAGATTTTGCGAAGGAGCTTGAGTTTGAGAAGGCTGCGGCGGTGAGGGATAAGATTGGACAGATTAAGGTTCATCTTTTGGATATTTAGAGAAAATAAAGCACGGTAAATTTATCGTGCTTTTTTATTTAAATTATATGATGTATGGAAGTAAAAATAAGCTGATTTTAGATGAAGTGTAACTCGGTAATAGTGTCATTATTAACCAATACTCACAAAAGCTATGGTTGACGGAAGATTTAGTAGTGTTGCCTATATGAAGTATTTGATACTTAAAAATCGCTTGTTACTATTTAAATTCCGTAATCGTATTTAAAATCCGCTTATCTGAAATCGGATATTTTGTACCAATTTGTTGAGCGAATAAACTTACCCTGAGTTCTTCGATCATATAGCGAATTTCTAGCACTTCTGTTGGAATTGCTTTCGATTTTGGCAGTTTAGCAAGCAGCTGTTTATAGGCGTCTTGAACCTGCTCAACACGTAGCATTTTAGCACGGTCAGTATTGGTATCTGTACCGAGTTTGTCTAAACGCTTGTCAATAGCGGTCAAATATCGGTAAAGATCGGCAAGCCGTTGGTAGCCAGTTTGAGTCACGAAATTCGGATACACCAAGCCTGCCAACTGGGCTTTAATATCCGACAATGCAAACGCCATCGTGAAGTCCATTTTGCCTTTCATTCGCTTGTTGAGTTCAAATGCTAAAGTTAAGCATTTTTCCACTTGTAGGGCGATTTCTGCGGTGGTGTCGTTCAGATTGGCACGCACAAACTCTTGCTGTTCACGGAATTTTTCTTCCGTCCAGACAAAACCGCCGAACTCATCAATCAGCTTATCCACCGCACAAGCGATGCAGTCATCAATCAGTTCCAATACTTTGCCAAACGGGGCGAAATATAAGCCGAGTTTCGCTTTGTTTGGTAGTTTTTCGTGTAAATATTTGATGGGCGAAGGCACGTTCAGCAACAATAAACGGCGTAAACCCGCTTGCATTGCTTGCGTTTGTTCCACTTCAGTTTCAAACAATTTTACGCCCACGGCGGTTTGTTCATCCACAATCGCAGGGTACGCCTTCACGCTGAAATGCTGTTTTTTCTGCTCGTAGCATTGCGGTAAATCAGCAAAGCTCCAGAGATGCAAACCGCTTTGCTCAATGCCATCGTCAGCAATGTTGGAAAGCGTACTTTGCACCTGATCTTTGAGCTGGAATTTTAGTGCATCTAAATCACTGCTTTCGGCAATTTTTTTGCCTTTTTCATCTACCACGCGGAAAGTCATTTTTAAGTGTGCGGGCAGTTGCGAATAATCCCACAATTCAGTCTCAACCGTTACGCCTGTCATTCTGCGAAGCTCGTAAGTCAGGCTTTCTAGTAATGGTTTAGCTAACGGTTCGGCACGCCCTAAAAAGGCATCAGCATAGTTCGGTGCAGGCACAAAATTACGACGCATCGCTTTCGGCAATGATTTAATCAAACTTACCACTAGCTCGTGGCGCAGCCCTGGTATTTGCCAGTCAAAGCCTTCAGGCTCTACTTGGTTGAGCAACGGCAGCGGAATATGCACCGTAACCCCATCGGCTTCTGAACCTATTTCAAATTGATAAGTGAGTTTCAATTTGAGCTTACCTTGATACCAGAAATTCGGGAAGTCTAGCTCAGAAACCTTGTTTGCCCCCTCGTTCATCAGGAACGACTTTTCAAAATTGAGTAATTCAGGATCGGCTTTGCTTGCCTTTTTCCACCAGCTGTCGAAATGGCGACTAGAGACCACTTCCGTGCCTACACGCTGATCGTAGAAGTCAAATAATACTTGCTCGTCCACCAAAATGTCGCGGCGACGAGATTTGTGTTCAAGATCTTCCACTTCCTTGATCAAGCGGTTATTTTCTTTGAAGAATTTGTAATTATTCAGCCATTCACCTTCCACCATTGCCGAGCGAATAAAAATTTCGCGACTCACCGTTGGGTCAATGCTGCCATAATTAACTAAGCGTTTTTGCACAATCGGAATGCCATAGAGGGCGACTTTTTCATACGCCATTACCGCCCCTTTGGATTTCGCCCAATGCGGCTCGCTGTAACTCCTTTTCACTAAATGCTGTGCTAGCGGTTCAACCCATTCAGGCTCAATTTTTGCTACCGTTCTTGCCCAGAGTTTGGTGGTTTCAACCAACTCGGAAGCGATGATCCACTTCGGCTGTTTTTTGAAAAGTGCAGAGGTTGGAAAGATGAAAAACTGTGCGTTTCTCGCCCCCAGATAGTACATTTTCTCACTGTCTTTTAAGCCAATATGCGAAAGCAAGCCCGCCAATAAAGCGGTGTGAATTTGCTGATAATTTGCTTCAATCGTGTTAATCGGAAAGCCCATTTCTCGCACCGATAAACGAAGTTGATGATAAATATCCTGCCATTCCCGCACGCGTAAATAGTTGAGGTAATCTTTCTGGCACTGCTTGCGGAACTGGTTTTTACTGAGCGCTTTTTGCTGGGTTTGAATGTAGTGCCAAAGGTTCACAAATGCCAAGAAGTCCGAATCTTTGTCAGCAAAACGGCGATGTTTTTCATCTGATGCCTGCTGTTTTTCCTGCGGGCGTTCACGCGGATCTTGAATCGAAAGTGCGGAGACAATCATCATCACTTCGTGCAAACTGCCATTTTTCGCCGCTTCAATTACCATTCGTCCTAAACGTGGATCAATAGGTAATTGTGCTAATTGGCGACCGATTGGGGTGAGTTCACGTTTTTCGCCAAATTTAGTTTTACGAATGTGAAATGCTTGTAATTCTTCAAGCAAGCGAATCCCGTCTTGCACTTGACGAACATCGGGCGAATCCACGAATGGAAACGCAGTAATATCGCTCAACCCAAG